>JBBJMD010000010.1:0-46881 GCA_037719925.1 Ferruginibacter sp. | reverse complement strand
CCATTTCCATGCTTATTGATGACAAATGGATAGAAGCTGATAAAGGCACATTCATTAGAATCCCGAGAAATACAATCCACACTTTTGCAAATCGCACTGATAAAAAATCAGGAATGCTGAATTTAGACATCCCCGGTGGATTTGAGAAAAATATGCCTTCAATGGTAAAGTGGTTTAAAGAAAACAAATAAGGAATTGCCAATAAAGGGAAAAACAACTACTCCCAACAATGCCAAAATTTAGCGCTCCACATTTGAAATATCAGTTGTCATTCAGTATCAGCTTCAGTTTCGGTTGCCTTTTTTCAATGTAACATTTGATTGTTAATTGTACATTATATTTCAGGGAGCTTTGGTTCCGGCATTACCATCGACAATTCCTCAGGGCAAGGCAAAACCTTCTTTACCCGTTGGCAGTTCAAACTATCTTTATTTACCTCCTCAACTTTTCGGTTGAGTTTCATATCTTAAATTTTTCAAGGAAGGGCAGGTCAGTAACTATCTTTCGGGGCAATCTGGATACGTTTGCCATTCCGAAGGTTCTCATTTATCTTTCGCTGCCACTCTGGCACGTACAAGATAATTACGTATTTTTGCAAACTAAATTTACAGATGGAGAGTTTATTAACACAGGGCAAATCACATGATGAACACCGGCAGGGGGAGGCATTTGCACCATTAATACCAGGTAGCTACAAATATCAAAAGCGTTTTTACATTGAAAGTTATGGATGTGCCATGAACTTTTCAGATAGTGAAGTAGTTGCGTCTATACTCCAAAGCAACGGCTACGGTGCCACGAAAAACTGTGAAGAGGCAGATATCATCTTTGTCAATACCTGCTCCATCCGCGAAAAAGCAGAAGCAACCGTACGCAAACGGTTGACGGAATTTCGTAAGTTAAAACGAGCCAACCCCGCCATGCTGGTTGGCGTGCTGGGCTGTATGGCGGAAAGATTAAAAGAAAAATTTCTACAGGAAGAAAAACTCGTTGACCTGGTTGTTGGCCCGGATGCTTACCGCAGCCTGCCCGGGCTCATAGAAGAAGCCGAAACGGGGCAGAAAGCAGTAAATGTTTTATTAAGCAGGGAAGAAACTTATGCGGATATTTCACCGGTCAGGCTTAACAGCAACGGGGTGAATGCGTTTGTAAGCATTATGCGGGGTTGCAATAATATGTGTTCATTTTGTGTGGTACCCTTCACAAGAGGAAGAGAAAGAAGCAGGGATGTAAACAGTATCATACATGAGTGCAGGGAACTCTTCGAAAATAACTTCCGGGAAGTGACGCTATTGGGCCAAAATGTTGATAGTTATTATTGGAACGCCCCTGCCAGCCAATCCGGAAACGCTGTTCAGGAAGACCCGGTTACCTTTGCAGGCCTGCTCGAACGCGTGGCAATGATCTCCCCTCTATTGCGGGTAAGGTTCAGCACTTCGCATCCTAAAGACATTACAGACGATGTATTATTTACTATCGCTAAATATGATAATATATGTAATTATATCCATCTCCCGGTACAAAGCGGTAGCAGCAGGGTATTGCAGCTGATGAACCGAACGTATTCAAGAGAATGGTACATTGCCAAGATAAAGCGTATTCGCGAGATCATACCCGATTGCGGTCTGTCTACCGATATGATCACCGGGTTTTGTACTGAAACTGAAGAGGATCACAGGGAGTCATTGAGCCTTATGCAATATTGCCGGTACGACCTGGCCTATATGTATTTTTACAGCGAACGTCCCGGTACACTTGCCGCGAGAAGGTTCAAAGATGATATTCCGGAGGCCGTAAAAAAAAGGAGACTACAGGAAATGGTGGACCTGCACCGCATTCATTCGCTGCAAAGTATGCAAAGGGATATCGGCAAAACCTGTAAAGTACTCGCTGAAGGGTTATCCAAAAAAACCGATAACGAATTGTATGGGAGAAACGACCAGAATAAAGTGGTAGTGTTTCCAAAAGGCAATTTTAAAAAAGGTGATTATATAATGGTGAAAATAGAAAGCTGTACGGCAGGAACATTAATTGGAGTACCTGTAGAGCGTAACTTCTTTCAATAAACTACTTTTAATAACTACATTCATTTAAACATTATACCCCTGTTCTTCCAGGAACCGGGTCATTAAAATTTACTTCCCGGTTTTCTGCGAAATAGCAGATGGGAACTACATTATTATTTCACAATCGTAAAACCGTTTCGGCATAATCGAAATTCACCCGTTCTTAACCATTCACTGAATGTGGCCACAGGTCAATACTGATCTTAGTGTACTGATCAATGGTGAAAGCGGGGTTGGCGAGGTTTTCGCAAATCATCCATGCCCTGAGTGCAAGAAAACATAACCCGTTTATAGCTGTTAACTGCGGCGCCATCAGAGGCGATTGACTCTGAACTCTTCGGACACGAAAAAGTTCTTTTGAGAGCGCTGGATAGCCGCAAAGGTTATTTTGAAACCGTAAATGGCGGCACAATCTTTTTAGACGAGATCGGGGAACTTCCGCTTGGTACACAAGCCCGTTTGTTAAGGGTGCTGGAAGCAGGGGAATATATACGCGTCGGTAGCAGCAAGGTTCAAAAAACGGATGTAAGGGTAATTGCAGCAACCAACAAGGAATTGTTGGAGAGCACCCAGTCCGGCAGGTTCAGGGAAGATTTGTACTACCGTTTGAACACTGTGCCTATCCGTGTGCCGTCATTAAGGGATCGTAAGGAGGACATACCCTTATTGTTCAGGAAATTCGCGGCAGATTTTTCAGACCGCTATAAAGGCGCTCCTATCCAACTGGAAGAAGACGCAAAACATTTGTTAATGAGTTATCCATGGCCCGGAAATGTGCGGGAATTAAAGAATATTGCAGAACAGATATCCGTACTATCAAAAGAGAAAAACATTTTCGCCAAAGAATTGAAAAACTTTTTGCCGGAAAATAATTTTAACCGGCTTCCCGTGCTGGTAGGGGGTAAAACAGCCCTAAGCCAGCAGGAATTTGCCAATGAAAGAGAGATACTCTACAAGTTATTCTTTGACATGAAGAAGGACGTGAACGAATTGAAGAAGATGTTTTTCGAGATCCTCCAAAATCCCGGTATAGCGCAAAACATTCCTATGTATAATAATGGATTAGATAGCATGCTTCCTGATCACAAACCCTCCATCTCTCCCAATAATTTCGGGCAGCCCGGTCAACCGGTATTCATCAATCAAAAAGGGGACGACATCCATCACCATGAAGCAATAGAAGAATCGCTGAGCATAATGGATAAAGAAAAAGAGCTGATCATTAAAGCATTAAAAAAACACAAGGGTAAGCGAAAAGATGCTTCCTCCGACCTGGGAATAAGTGAGCGGACATTGTATAGAAAACTGAAAGAATATGATATTGAAGACTAACAAAATGGAAAACATTTCAGGAACAAAAGGCAACAGGTGGAAGGGAGAAAAAAGAAGCATTTTATTATTGCCGGTTTGCCTGTTGTTACTGGTTGTTTTTAATTTTGCTACCTGTAAATATTCGTTCAAAGACACCTCCCCCATTCCTGAAGAAGTAAAGACATTCCGTATAAATTATTTTGAAAATAAGGCACGCTACGTAAATCCGCAATTGAGCCCTCAATTAACGGAAAGGATGAAACAAAAGGTAATTGGCAATACCCGCCTTCGCCAAACAAATGACGATAATGCCCATTATGATATCAGCGGTTATGTATCCGATTATACCGTATCCACCAGCGGTATCTCGGGCAATAATGCCAGTTCCAACCGACTGTCGGTTTCTTTTCACCTCGTCTTTAAAAACACTTTGGATGAAACGAAAAATTTTGAAACAGATGTTTCTAATAACTTTGATTTTCCGGCTACCCAAACGCTGGAAACCGCACAGGCAGGTTTATTCCCGGATATTATTAAAAATATAGTGGATGCTGTTTTTAATAAGATCTTTTCCAACTGGTAATCCCTGTTTCACAAATTTTGTATTGTAGCATTTATAGATTTACCTTCGGGTTATGGGCAACAGTAATCTACTTTTCGAATCAATTTTCAAGCGAAAGTTACGTGACCCTGGTACCCCGGATTATCTTAAAGAAATCACCAAGCAATACCCCTATTTTTCGCCTGCCCAATTTTTTTTATTGTTACAAAGTGAAAGGGGAACAGCGGCTTATCATGAACTTGCAGCTAAAACAGCTGTTTTATTTAATAATGTACATTGGCTCCAATTTCAATTGCAGGAACAGGAAGCAACAAGTGAAGAATCAGCCGGTACTGAACTTTCCAATGACAACCCATCCATTGATCATAAACCCGGGGATGATTCTTCGGCGCAGTTATCAGGGCCACCTGCAAAAGTCGAATATCCTGGAATAAATAATAATGGCCTTGCTGAAAAGATAAGTACTGTAAGCGACCTCCCGCATACCGATGATGCATCAGGCGGGATAGATTCACACCAACCGGACCTGGCTAGTCAGGAAATAGTGCCGGAAACCCTTCCTGGAGAAAAGGACCTGGTGCCTGCCAGCCTATCAAATCAACAGCAAATATCCGCAAGCGGAATTGGGCATTCTGAGCCAAAGGAAGAGGATACGGCAAAAAATGGCGATGATTTTCTTAAGGCTCCGTTGGAAGAGGAAGTTGAGACGATCGTTGACGCGGATCCGCGGTTTACTCCGCCGCAACAGGAACTAAAAAATGGTATAGGCGATCCCGGCAACACGGAGAACATTCGTTCCGAATCCCGGGTAACTGATGTTGTTGACGATACGCCGGATGGAGAGAACTTTAATTATGAGCACATCCCACTTGTCAACACACCGGAGGAGCATGAGGGACCTTTACCCGACCAGGAAATGGAGCCGCTGAAGTTTAGGCTTAACATCGACCCGCCTGCTGCAACCAGCCAGGAGTTTATATTCGAACCCTTACATACCTCGGATTATTTTGCGAGCCTGGGCATTAAATTAAGTGAGGAAATAAAGCCTTCTGACAAATTAGGCAAGCAACTGAAAAGTTTCACTGAATGGCTTAAGACCATGAAAAAGGTTCATACAGACCAGTTGCCCCCATTGAGCGGACAAGCAGATATGTCGATTCAAAAACTGGCCGAGCAGTCGAATGTAGACGATGTGGTGTTAACCGAGGCGATGGCTGATGTGCTGCTGTTACAGGGAAAGCCCGCGAAAGCCCGCGAACTGTACAAAAAATTAAGTTTGCTCAATCCCTCAAAAAGCACTTACTTTGCAGCCAAAATTGATCAATTAAAAGGAGAGTGATATGTTAATTTTATTCGGGGTATTGTATTATAGCCTCTGTTATATTGGGTTTGATTGTATTGGTACAAAACCCAAAAGGAGGCGGGTTGTCGGGGAGCCTGGGAGGCTTTAGTAACCAGTTGATGGGTGTTAAGCAAACTACTGACGTGCTTGAAAAAGGCACCTGGATCTTCGCCGGCATAGTGGGCGTTTTATGTATCATCTCACCGGTATTCATCCCAAAAAGTGCAGGTGGTTCCTCCAAAAATGATGAACTGATTAACAGGGCTCCTGCAAGCGCGCCCCAGCAGCAACCCAAAAATCAAACTACCTTACCTGGTGCAGTACGACCCGTGAAAGATTCGTAAAATAGATCTCTTAAAAAGGTAATAATATTTTACAATAATTTTGTTAACCCCGTCTGTGTAAGACAGGGTTTTTTATTTTACTTTAGCAATCGTACTACAGAATATTTAAAGTATGGCGAAAGGGAGAAAAACAGGGCGTCTGGTCTTGCTTATAATTTTATTGATCATGGCTTTTGGGGCCTGGCTCATATTTGGAAGCAATACGAATTTTGATGAAACTAAGAAATCCTTTATTATTAAAACCGGGAACACTTTTACGGATGTTATGAATGACCTGCGGTCACAGGAAATGCTTAAGGATCCCGGCACTTTCCAATGGGTTGCTACTAAGCTTGGATACGATGAAAAAGTGAGGGCAGGGAAGTATGCAATTGAAAAGGGCTCCAGCATTTATTCCATTATTACAATGCTCAGGGCAGGACAACAGACACCTGTAAAGCTGGTGATCAATAAACTGCGGCTAAAGGAAGACCTCGCAAGGAAGCTCGGTGCCGAGTTTGAATGTGATTCAGCCAGCATTATGAATATTTTGAACAACAATGACTCATTAATGCAATTCGGATTAGATACGAATACAGCGATGACTGCGGTCATCCCCAACACGTATAGTATCTTTTGGAATATATCAGCTTCCGGGATCATAAAAAAATTACACCGGGAGCAGGAAATATTCTGGAACAGCGAAAGAAAGAAAAAAGCTGGCGCCCTTAATCTTACTACCACCGAGGCATATACGCTGGCAAGTATTGTTGAAGAAGAAACGAATAAGGAAGACGATAAAGGCAAGATCGCCAGTGTGTACCTGAATCGTATAGAAACAGGCATGAGGCTGGGCGCTGATCCAACCGTAAAATTTGCTATGAAAAATTTCGCCTTAAAACGGATCTATACCAAATACCTGTTGTTCCCATCACCTTACAATACATACGTGCAAACCGGCCTTCCACCAGGCCCTATTTGCACACCTTCAATTAAAACCATTGATGCTGTATTAAATTCACCCAGCACCTCCTATTTATATTTTGTGGCCAGGCCCGACCTCAATGGCTATTCTAATTTTGCAACTACATATGAAGAGCACCTCCGTTTTGCAAAGGCATACCGGTTGGCACTGGATAGTTTAATGATGCAAAGAGCACAATAATTTAGCGGTTGGTAATGTTAATATTATGTCGCATCTACTGGAGTAAATTAACACTAGACTACAATGCTAAAAATAGAACATCCCTCCTTACATTAAAGATAAAAACGAACGGACCCGGCGGGCACCTTTAGCGGCAACAACCTATTTGCTTCATGACAAAACTCGAACGCATATTAATAAACCGCACACCAGCCGCATTTATCCTGCGTAAAAGCAAGCATTGGTATTTACCGGGCTTTGAAGGGGTGCCTTTATACGATGTGATAAAATTTTTTTTTCGGCAGGTAAAGACTATCGGGCTAACTGAACGCGCTTCCGCCATCGCCTATAATTTTATAATGGCCATCCCCCCTTCCTTTCTTTTTTTATTTACCCTGGTCCCTCATTTGCCTTTCGTTTCAAAAAGAAGTATCAAAAGAGAGTTGCATGTTTTGATAGTTGATGTTATTCCCGCAAAAGTCCATAACGATTATCTCATAAAATTTGTAGACTCCTTTCTAGATGATGCCAAGATCGGCTTATTGTCTTCTGGATTAATCCTTGCTTTGTTTTTCGCTTCTAATGCTATGATGGGCCTGATGCGCTCGTTTAACAAAAATTATATCGGCTTTGCAAAAAGACGGAACCTTCATACGAGGTGGATGGCAATAAAGCTAACATCGCTCATTTTTTTATTGGTCCTGGGTTTCCTCCTCTTACTCATCACCCAGGGCGCTGTTTTAAAATGGATGGGAATCCAGAGCGCGATTGTAAGAAATGTCATTATTTATGGGCGTTGGATATTTATCGTGGCCCTTGTTTATTTTTCAATAGCCTTTATTTATAAATACGCACCCGCCGTAGAGAAACGCTGGAAACTGATTTCTCCGGGAACGATCTTTGGTGCAGTTTTAAGTATTTTAGCCACTTATGGTTTTGCATATTTTGTAAATAATTTCGGCAAATACAACGCGCTCTATGGTTCAATCGGTACGATCATAATTTTTATGGCCCTGGTATATATTAATTCCCTGGTCCTGCTCATCGGGTTCGAATTAAATGTAAGCATCAAATCCCTTCGCTCGATCGCGGAAAAGAGAGAAACAGAAGAAAGAAAGAACGCTTCGACTCAATAATTTTAAAGCTGTTTTACTTTAACTTACACTGGTTTCCCCGCGGTATATTATTTTTTCCCAATCGCCTTTTTTAGCTCCAGTTCAAACTGTGATTCGCTCATGGCCGATTTAATAAACTTTTTATAGCCCGTTGCCGCATTTACAAAAATAGTGGCAGGTATAGAGCCGCTCCAGTCTTTATCAATAACAGGACAAAAAACACCTGCATCTGTTTCATTGAGCCATACAACACCAGCAGTAAAATTATTTTTTTTTGCAAAACGCTGAATGATGAGAGGGTAAAACGCGGGCAGGTCTAAACTCACCAGTAAAAGCTTTACTTTCTGTGAGGCATATTTACCGGTGATCCTTTGCAGGTATGGGATCTCTGCCACGCATGGCTTACAATAGGTTGCCCAGAAATTGATCACATAAACTGAATCTGTTTGTTTATTATAATAATTGACTACATCATTGATCTTCCACGCAGGTAAGCTTTGGGCTTTTATGGTTAATGAAAAGAGCAGGATAAAACCTGTATAAGTGATAGTCTTCATCCCCAAAAATACAGCTAAACTGCAAGACAGGTTTTGCATAGCGGGTTAAAAAAGAGTTTAAATTAGCTTTTGGCTAATCGCCCGTTTCGAACTAATTTTGCCATCTTATTAAAAGTTAATCTGATGCGTCAGTGCATGATTAATAAGGAAAATCATTTTATCAAAAAATTCATAAAATCATGGCATACGATGTAATAGTGTTAGGCAGCGGACCGGGCGGATACCCGGCTGCAATCAGGGCAAGCCAGCTTGGAAAAAAGGTAGCGATCATAGAAAAAGAAAGTCTTGGTGGCGTCTGCCTCAACTGGGGTTGTATCCCTACCAAAGCACTGCTAAAAAGCGCCCAGGTATTTGAATATGCAAAACATGCCGCCGATTACGGAATCATTCTCGAGAACCCTACCACAAATTTCGAAGGTGTTATCAAGCGTAGCCGCAATGTTGCTGATAAAATGAGCAAGGGAGTTCAGTTCCTGATGAAAAAGAATAAGATAGATGTAATCATGGGTTTTGGTAAACTGGTTGCACCCGGCAAACTGGAAGTAACTGCTGCGGACGGTACCAAACAAATCCAGGAAGCAAAAATATCATTATAGCCACAGGCGGGCGGGCCCGTGAATTACCCAGCATGAAAATCAATGATGAAAAGATCATTGGATACCGTAAAGCGATGGTATTGCCCACCCAGCCAAAAAGCATGATCGTTTGTGGCAGCGGGGCAATCGGGTCTGAATTCGCGTATTTTTATAATAGCATCGGAACCAAGGTCACCGTAGTCGAATTTATGCCACGCCTTGTTCCCGTAGAAGATGAAGATATCAGCAAGGAATTGGAAAAACAATTTAAGAGGCAAGGCATGACCATCATGACCAGCAGCGAAGTATTGAGTGTAGATACCAATGGCGAGGGAGTAAAGGCAAAGGTTAAAACCCCGAATGGGGAAGTTACTATAGAAGCCGACATCCTGCTAAGCGCGGTTGGCGTAGTGGCTAATATTGAGAACATCGGCCTCGAAGAACTCGGTATCAAAACAGAAAAAGGAAAAATTCTGGTGGATGCAAACGGGCAAACCAATATCCCCGGTATATATGCGATTGGCGATTGTACCCCGGGCCAGGCACTTGCACATGTTGCCTCTAAAGAAGGTATTAATGCAGCGGAACATTTAGCGGGCCACCACCCTTCCCCGATAGATTATAATAATATACCAGGCTGTACTTATTGTTCACCGGAAATCGCTTCGGTTGGCTACACTGAAAAGGCAGCTAAAGAGGCGGGATTTGAGATTAAAGTTGGTAAGTTCCCGTTCATGGCAAGCGGAAAAGCGAGTGCGGCCGGCGCAACGGAAGGTTTTGTCAAGGTAATATATGACGCTAAATATGGCGAGTTCCTGGGTTGCCATATGATCGGCATGAACGTAACGGAAAATATAGCCGAAGCAGTTGCCGCGCGCAAACTCGAAACAACGGGGCACGAAATACTGAATACGATTCATCCCCACCCGACAATGAGCGAGGGACTTAAGGAAGCAACAGCGGTGGCCTACGGCGAGGCGACAGACGTTTAAAATGATCGAATAAAAAATTGTATGGGCCACGGGAAATCGTGGCTCTTTTATTACCAGGATTCTGCATTTACGCCAATACTATATATGGTCATTCTGATATTTATCAAGCCTATAGAGAATATTGCTTGCCTCATGAATGGCCTTGAAAAGTAGGAAGGTAATTGCACAGGCTGCCGTGCTACTATTAAACATCGTTGTGTCACTCATTTGTACTAGATACCATTATTGAACTTTTATTGTCGCGGAGCCGGCAAAAGTAATGTTATTCCAACCCTGGTCTGGAGCCTGCCAGGAGGTTTATCGCGTGTTAATTGAGGGCAATCACGTTACTGCTTAAAGATTTTATTCGGCATTAAATCGTTGTATTAATTTTCCATCAAATCCGTAATAAATACATTTCCCCTAATTATTAAGAATATATCCTGTTCTGGCTGTATTTGCCCCAATTACCCTATTTTTGGCATCCTAAAAATTAGAACCACTACTTATGGACAAATTGATCTACGTTATTCCGGCAATGGGCATTGTAGGCTTATTGTACACTTTTGTAAAATTTGCATGGGTTTCCAAACAGGATGCCGGCAACGAACGAATGAGAGAGATCAGCGCGTATATAGCGGAAGGCGCCATGGCCTTCTTAAAAGCAGAATATAAGATCCTCACTTATTTCGTTTTGATCGGTGCATTACTATTGGGAGTAATGGGCTATAGCAATGAAAACAGTCATTGGAGTATTGCACTGGCATTTATCTTAGGTGCTTTTTTTAGCGCCCTGGCTGGTTTTATCGGAATGAGAGTGGCTACCAAGGCCAATGTACGAACTGCCCAGGCTGCCCGCACAAGTTTGAGCAAGGCGTTGCTTGTTTCATTTACCGGTGGTTCTGTAATGGGTATGGGCGTGGCTGGCCTGGCGGTGCTGGGTCTTGGCGGACTTTTTATTATCTTAAAAATGATCTTCGCTCCGGAAGCAGCTGTTGACAGCAAAGAAATGGAGCAAACGATTGAAATCTTAACCGGGTTTTCATTAGGTGCAGAATCCATTGCACTCTTTGCCCGCGTTGGTGGAGGTATTTATACAAAAGCGGCGGATGTAGGAGCGGATCTGGTGGGAAAAGTTGAAAAAGGAATACCTGAAGACGATCCACGTAATCCTGCAACGATCGCAGATAATGTGGGCGACAATGTGGGTGATGTTGCCGGTATGGGAGCCGATCTTTTTGGTTCGTATGTTGCAACTGTGTTGGCCACCATGGTTTTAGGCAGGGAAACTGATGCCCTTACCGATAATTTTGGCGGTATGTCTCCCATCCTCTTGCCTATGCTGATTGCATCTATGGGTATCATTTTTTCTATAATTGCAACTTTTTTTGTACGCATTTCAGAAAACGCAGGACTGAGCACAAATGCGGTGCAAAAAGCATTGAATATGGGCAACTGGGGCTCCATCGTATTAACTGCCATTGCTTCCTTCTTCCTCGTAAACTGGTTAATGCCTGAAACAATGACATTGCGCGGGCATGAATTTACCAAGATGGGGATATTTGGAGCTATCATGGTTGGCCTGGCCGTAGGAACTTTGATGAGTATTATTACCGAATATTATACAGCAATGGGCAAACGGCCGGTAATGAGTATCATCAGGCAATCTGCAACGGGCCACGCTACCAACATTATTGGCGGTTTGGCTGTAGGGATGGAAAGTACCTTATTACCGATAATCGTACTGGCAGCAGGTATTTACGGATCCTTCGCCTGTGCAGGATTGTATGGAGTGGCAATTGCTGCGGCAGGGATGATGGCCACAACGGCAATGCAACTTGCAATTGACGCTTTCGGACCTATTGCCGATAATGCAGGTGGCATAGCAGAAATGAGTGAATTACCCAAAGACGTAAGGGAAAAGACGGATATTTTAGATGCAGTTGGCAACACAACAGCGGCCAGTGGCAAAGGATTTGCCATTGCTTCCGCGGCCCTCACAGCATTGGCCTTATTTGCAGCTTTTGTAGGCATAGCGGGTATAGATGGTATCGATATTTACCATGCAGATGTCTTAGCGGGCTTGTTTGTAGGCGGAATGATCCCATTTATTTTTTCTTCCCTGGCAATCCGGGCCGTTGGAGAAGCAGCGATGGCGATGGTGGAAGAAGTACGCCGCCAGTTTCATACAATCCCCGGGATTATGGAGGGCACAGGTAAACCTGAATATGATAAGTGCGTGGCTATTTCAACACAGGCTTCCTTACGAAAGATGATGCTGCCAGGGGCCATCGCCCTTTTTTCTCCCATCATCATCGGTTTTATTTTTGGCCCGGAGGTATTAGGAGGATTTCTTGCTGGCGCTACCGTGTGCGGTGTATTAATGGGCATGTTCCAAAACAATGCGGGAGGAGCATGGGATAATGCCAAAAAATCATTTGAAAAAGGAGTAGAAATAAATGGGGAAACTTTCTACAAAGGTACTGAACCACACAAAGCCTCAGTAACTGGCGATACGGTTGGTGATCCGTTTAAAGACACTTCCGGTCCGTCGATGAATATCCTGATAAAACTAATGAGTATCGTTAGTTTAGTTATCGCACCTACCCTTGCCGTAATCCATCATGACAAGATTGAGGCCAACAGAAAAGCTCAGTATGAAAACCTGAGAAAAGTAAGTGGTGATGAATCGTTGAAAGATCAAAAAAAAATGGGCCAGGCGGATTTTACTTGTTTTGACTACAGTCTAAAAAGTAAAGCATATTAAATAATTAATAACTATCTTTCGCTAACCAATATTTATATCAACCCCCTTCCATTTAATCTAACTTAAAACCAAATGATTAAGGCCCTGATTCGTTCAGGGCCTTTGTTATTAACGGGTCTCCGGTCAGTTAGATTGAAGTTACTGATCAGGTAACCTCGCCGTGTCATAATCCTTTACTGCCTACATCTGGGTAAAAGCTTTTACTAATGTAACTATGTAGAGTTATTTTCTGCTCATTAATTTGTAATTTTGAAGCAGTCTTGTCAGTTATGCATTTCGCATTTATTAATATCCGTACCAAATTAAGGTTTTCCTCTACGAAGGTGTCGGATATTGTGAGTTCATACAAAGGCGGCTAAGGAGTTCAGGCATCAGTCGGACAACAATATAACAAACTTAATTTATACTCATTGGCACCGGCAATTTTATATTACGCAATTCCTTTCTTTGTGCTACTGCTTTCGATAGAGGCATGGTTTTCCTATAAAGAGAACACAGACCTTTATGAAACAAAAGATACATTTGGAAGTTTGGGTTTAGGAATTGGAAACGTTGTAACAGGGTTTGTTACCAAGGCATTGATTTTTGGTTTGTTCACATTTATCTATCAATTCAGGTTGTTCGACATGGATGCATCAAAATGGTGGTATTGGGTTCTCCTCTTTTTTGCAGAAGATTTCTCGTATTACTTGTTTCACAGGACAAGTCATTATGTTAATTATTTTTGGGCCAGCCATGTTGTACACCATTCTTCCGAGCGGTATAACCTTGCAGCCGCCCTCAGGCAAACCTGGACCGGAGCTGCCACAGGATCTTTTTTATTTTGGGCCTGGTTGCCCCTTATTGGTTTTCATCCCATTTGGATATTGTTCATGCAACAGGTTAGCCTGATTTACCAATTTTGGATACATACCGAAACCATTAAAAAATTACCAAAGCCCGTTGAGTTTATTTTTAATACCCCTTCTCACCATCGCGTGCACCATGGTAGTGATCTAAAATACCTGGATAAGAACCACGCCGGAATTTTAATAATATGGGATAGGTTATTTGGCAGTTTTCAGGCGGAAGAAGACAGGCCAAAATACGGACTTACAAAAAATATTGGATCCTTTAATCCAGCTATCCTTGCGTTTAAAACATGGGGAGAACTTTTTAAGAAAGCCTATTCATCCGGATCGATTGTAACTGCAATCAAATATTTTTTAAAATCCCCCGGCTGGAGCCATGATGGCAGTAGTAAAACCACCGCGCAATTGCGAAAACAGCAGCAATCCTTACCTGGATAATATGATCACCGGATTCCCCAGATTTTTGAAATTAACAGCTGTAAGAAAACGTAGCATACTATCTATACCTATATTTTTGCTATTTATTTATGGTACAAATATTGTTTCCTGAACAGCAAATTACATCATTTTGTAATTTGCAGCCAAATATCCAATACCGCTTAAGATACATGTTTAACTTTTTTTGAACTCCTTTCGGGTTATCATTTACATAAAAGTATTAAAATCACGTTATGAATATGAAAAAGCAGTGAAGGATCGGACTATGTACCCATCAATCTTTAGTTGAATAATTAAAACATTATCCGTTCCATTTAGAAAATAATCTAGCTCTACATGCCAAAATCGAGTTTTATTCTTTATTTGTTTTTTTTACCCTGGTCAGTAAGTTCGCAAACTGCCGATTTTTCGTTTGAAAGCAGTTCTCCTATTTTGTGTAATCCGTCAACTATAAAATTTACTCAAATTTCCACTGGCACGCCTATTTGTTTCGTTTGGGACTTCGGCAACAATACCAAAGGTTACGAGGAAGAATTGACCGTTATTTATAATACACCCGGTAACTATACAGTAAAACTCATTGCGATTTATGAAGATAAGACAATTGAAATTTCAAAATCAGTTGTTATTAATCCGGCCGTCCTCACTACAATTGATGTTGATAAAGATTTTATTTGTAATCCCGGCACAATAAATCTTTCTGCGGTCACAAATGGAAATATTGCTGGCTACACCTGGGATTTTGGTGACAGCCTGGGATTAGTAAACACCGTTTCAAAAGACACGGTTCGCAATTATGCTAATTATGGTGATTACCTGGTATCGGTAACTGCCGCAGATATTACAGGTTGTATAGGTACTGCCAGTAAACTCATCAAAGTGATGAAATTACCGATGCGTTCCATTATCACCCCTACCCAGGGTTGCATTCCCGCACGGGCAATACTTACTAATGTGGTGACCGTACCGCAAAATGATTTTGTAACTAGTTATAACTGGGATTTTGGTGATGGTAGCCCAGTTACAGCTACCACGGGCAACAATGTTGGGCATGACTATACTGCCGTGGGTGTGTATTATCCCAAAGTGAACGTCGTAACAAATGAAGGATGTACAAACAGCTACACTTATCCCCCAATCGCCTTTGGAACACCCCCGGTAAACGAGATTGCCTATGCCAGAAAAACTATTGTTTGTGGATCAGATTCAGCTTATTTTGTGGCTAAAGCAACCGACGCTAACAGGTACGGCTGGAATTTCGGTGATGGAAATTTTTTAATATTTGCAGACACTACTGCCGCTCATAAATACGCCACTTTAGGAACCAAGACGATCCTCGTCGTACCCTATTATAATGGATGCCCTGGTATTGAAAGAAGTCTGGATATTGAAGTGGTGGGAGTAATAGCCAAATTTAATTATGCGAACTCCTGCATTAACAAAAAAGCATTTTCTTTTGCAAATAATAGCCTTGGGAATGTATCTTCTTATGTATGGAATTTTGGCGATGGGAGTCCGGAGGAATCCACGCGCAATGTAACCCATACCTTTCCTGATACGGGTCAGTATGTAACATCCCTCACCGTAACTGATGCGGTTACGGGTTGTTCTGATACATATTTCGAAACTATTTACACGGCTGAACCTGTGTTAGTAAACCCAGACTCTTCCATTTGCAGAAATTCTTCTACGAGTTTTTCAATCTTAAATAATTATACCGACAGCCTGGCTACATTTTCCTGGAATGTTGGAGGTAAAATAATTGACTCTTCTGCCGAACAGTCTATCATGATCGTGGCAGACAGCCTGGGGATTTTTAATAATTTTGTCGTGATTAAATACGGTTCACAAACCTGCCCCGATACAGTTCGGCTCAATTACCCGTTATTGGTTAGGGGTCCGGACCTGAAGTTTGACGCACCCTCCCCAATTTGTCTCAATACCACCACCACACTTACCAATACCTCCAAACCCTTTAATGCAGAAGATTCCATTACGCTTATGTATTGGAATTATGGAAATTCAACGAGCAATGATACTATCTATCAGCCGTTACCTTTTCAATATGCAAGGGCGAGAGAATATCGTGTTCTCCTTTCGGCAACTGATATTACCGGCTGCCAGGATAGCCTGGTACAATTTGTCAAGGTGAATTCGAATCCCTTTTTGAAAGTTATCCCCCATTCAGATACGCTGTGCCTGGGCCAGGCGGATACCCTTGTTGTTTTTGCCAGTAGTAATATCCTGTGGTCCCCGAGCAATAATCTTTCCTGTTTTGACTGCGATACCGTAAGGGCGGCACCGTCCAGTACCACTCAATATTTTGTAACCGCCACAACTGAATTTAATTGCAGTGTTAGGGACAGCGTGTTGATAAAGGTCTTTGCTCCTTTCACAGCCTCAGCGCCGGCAACTGACCTCTATATTTGTCTTAATGCACAGGCTAAGCTAGATGTTAATCCTAAAGACAAGATAATAATATGGACCCCGGCAACCGGATTGTCCAACCCCGCTATTTTTAATCCCACTGCAGCACCTCCGGCGACCACGACTTATACGGCAAACCTGGCGGATTCTGTAGGCTGCTTTACCAGCAGCATCGATATCAATGTTTTTATAAAGTCGCTTCCTACCGTGAATGCCGGTCCCGATAAAATTGTCCCGTACAATTCTGTTTACACAATTACTCCAACTTACAGTAATAATATTACTCAATATTCCTGGACACCCTCCACCCTGTTATCCTGTAATGATTGTCCAACCCCTACTGGAACTTCCTTTAATTCAGAAACCTATACTATTAAGGTTACATCAGACAGCGGCTGTGTGGCTTTTGATAATATTACCATATTTGTGGAATGCAAAAATGCTAATCTATTTATGCCCAGCGCATTTACTCCAAATAATGATAATCTAAACGATACTTATTATCCTATTACCAGGGGATTCAAAGCTATTGTACGATTCGCCATTTATAACCGCCAGGGTAAACTAATTTATGAAGCGCGAAATTTCCCTCCCAATAGCAAATCCTTCGGTTGGGACGGAAATTTTAAGGGCGAGTCCCAGGCAGCAGGAGGTTATGTTTACATATTAGAAGCCTTTTGTGAAATGGGTGAAAAATTAAGCAAAAAAGGAAGTTTCCTGCTCCTCAGGTAATCATCATCCAAAGTTTTCCCCTTAAAAATTTATTCTATCGCTTTGAACGGGCATAGTAAATTAATTTTTTTACTTTAATTGATGAAAAGTTTTCAGTATTACGAAATTATTCATACATTGCTTTACGAAATTTATCGTATTATGACATTAATAAAAAGTAGCAAGCCAACCGAAAGCGAATTGGAAATTCTGCAGGTACTATGGGACAAAAGTTCGGCCACGGTTAGAGAAGTGCATGAAGAATTATTAAAAACAAAGGATGCGGGCTACACGACTACTCTTAAACTGATGCAAATAATGTTCGAAAAAAAATTGGTTAGCAGGGACAGCAGTAGCAAAACGCATATTTATCAGCCCGCCGTAAGCAGGGAAAATACACAAAATCTTTTTTTAAATAAGATGATCGATTCATTGTTCTCTGGTTCATCGGCCCAGTTGGTGATGCAGGCGCTCGGCAATCATAAAGCATCAAAAGAAGAACTGGAGGAAATAAAAAAATATTTAAACGCTATTAAATAGCAGCAGTTTATGCCATTTCCTGTTTTTGAGCAACTTTACCTGTTACAATCTCTAGGTTGGGCCATTGCCAACAGCTTTTGGCAAACAGGGATTTTATGGTTATTATATCAGCTTATAATCAGAACTGATAAAAATATCCCCGCGATCGCAAAGCATCATTTGAGCTTAATGTTGCTTTCCTGCTCATTTATCTGGTTCCTGTTTACTTTTCTTAAAAATTACGTGCTTCTTACCACGGGGGTGGCACCAGACCAAATGGTGGATAGCTCCTGGATGATAAAATTAAGTTCCATAAACAATATGTTTCGGCTGCTTTCGCTTGTTTACCTGGCACTGCTTTTATTTTACATAGCGAACTTTTTTAGTAATCTCACAGGTAACCGCCTGTTGCGAAATTCGGGCCTCACCAGGGCGCCTATTGACTTCCGGCTTTTTACAGACCGGACTGCATTGCATTTGGGAATAAACAAGAAAATAAAAATTTGGTTATCAGCGCATGTAGACGTACCCTGCGTAACAGGATTTATCAATCCGGTAATTTTATTTCCGGTTGCCCTTATCAATCATTTGTCTATTCAGCAAATAGAGGCGGTTTTATTGCACGAACTGGCGCATATCAAAAGAAATGACTATCTCATCAACTTTATACAATCTATTATCGAGATGGTATTATTTTTTAATCCTTTTGCTGTGCTTTTAAGTAAAGCTGCCCGGAAGGAACGGGAAAACTGCTGTGATGATTGGGTGCTGAACTTTCGCTATGATCAATATGAATACGCAAAAGCACTGCTCCTCCTGGAAGAACAGCGCCACCTTCTTCAGTTCAGGTTTGCAATCGCTGCAACGAACGGTCATAAAAAATTATTGGAACGGGTAAAGCGCCTCTTTAATGTAACTCCCCAGACAGGTTTTAGTGCAATTCAAAAATTTAAACTTACAGGCCTGAGTTTATTGATATTGGTAAATATTTTTATAGTAATACCGCTCACAACCCAAAAATCAGTACGGGAAAAAGCCGTGGTGCCTGGAAAGAAACAAACAATCGATCTCACTCAGCATAATAAGCAGCGGGCATCAACCATGGAAAAAGCACTTTTCGCAACTACTCCATTGAAGCCCGAACGGCAGTATATCGAAAAAGGCGTAACGTTTACCCGGACAAGGAAAATAAAAAAACTCCCGGAAAATAATCCATCCCTGAATATGTTAATGCATACATTAATGAAGAATTATTGAACCCTGCAGGCTTAAATGATCCTCTTTTTAGCTACGTGGCAGAAGATGAACCTGGCAATTCAAAATTCGTAATCAAAGTTGAAGAACAGCAATCAGGTAAGAAACAGACCAATATTTATTATTTTGAACTAAATAACAAGCAGGGAGCCGAAACGCTTAAACCCCTGATCATGCTAAACAGGATAAAATCCCGCACAAAAAAACTTAAAATCCCCAGCCTCCCTGATAGCCTAGATAATTTAATCAGGCCCGCAAAGAAAAGAACTACTACCTGACAAAGGCTCGTCAAGTTAATAAGTGGCGTAACTCCACCAACTTATTTGGAATGCAACTGCATTTTTTGACTAACCCTGGGCAACCAGGGTTATGACTTATACCTCTAACTACATCTCCCCAAGGATTTATCAGCTTGTAATCCTTTCCTGGTTATCCCTTCCAAAGCAATGGTTCAATTTTTAATCTGTAATAATAGAAATTTTATCATATAGGTATACGCAAAAGGCCCGATAGAAATCAGGCCTTTGTTTACGAACCTAAATCGGTTCTGTAACCCCCTAAGAAAACATCTTGTAAACCAAGCACAAGCGTTTAATATTTCAGGGTTGATAAGAAAACGTATTTCACAGGGGATTATTTCATTAACGAAAAAAATTTTTTATTCGGAAAAGTAATAATCCAGTGTCAGATGTGCCGGGTGCCATTTGTTGCGGCTCTATAAAATCTACCACTATTTAAAACCTCCAAATTAGAGTTCTGTAAATTCCCATGAATCACCAGGGCATCCATTAAAATTTAAAAGCCAAAATTCTTAATACAAACGAGACAATAAGTATTGATGACAACAGGTTATAACTTTTAGCAAAAGGATCGGCTTGATGCATTATTTAAAAAAGAAAGGAATCGAAAATTTAATAAAACCCTGACTGCCATAATTGCATAATTATGTAGTTTGTTGATAGAAAAGCTTAGCTATCCCACTTTTCATGTAAGGTAGTTTGCGTTCATTAAGCGAATTTCCATACCTTATCATTATTAGATCTTCATGATTCTCAATTTTATATTACATATTTTACTAATATTTATATCTAATAAAATTAAATTTTAAATAGCTATTATAAATAACTTAATTCCAATGTTTTATGAATTTTCTTTTTATATAGTTAAACAATCAATTGTAATCGTCTCATAAGTAATTATAAACTAAATTAAAATTGGTAAATCTTAATATTTTATAGAAATAAAAATTTGTAATTTGATAATAATTAATTATTTATATAATTAAATTAATACTAAAAAATGGAGGTCTTACTTTTTTCACTTTTTTCGTAACCAATGGATAGTCTTACTAATTTTTATAGCACGACTTTCTATGAAGTATTTGTCATTTTTTGCCCCAATCTCCCTATCTTGCTAAAATTAAATCCTAAGAATACATTATGCCCCGAAGTATTAATCTCCCCCGTTACATTCTTCTCATACTGACAATATTACAGGGTGCCTGCAGTACTCCGAAGGAATTAATATACCGCGACTTTAAAAATTTCACAATTGATAGGATGGGATTTTCCTCCACGCAGGTTAAAATGGACCTCATTTATTACAATCCAAACAATTTTGGATTACAATTGAAATCAACCAACCTGGACGTTTTTATGGATAATAATTACCTGGGGCACACGGTTCAGGAACAATTAGTTTCTATTCCCCCTCGTGAGGAATTTTCTGTCCCGATTAAGATGGAGGTGGATATGAAAAATTTTATGAAAAATAGTCTTAACTCATTTCTCAGCAATGAAGTAACAATTAAAGTAACCGGTACTGTAAAAATCGGGAAGGGAAAATTTTAAATCTTTTCCGGTAAATTATGAGGGAAAAAAAATTGAATTTTAATCTTCAGAAGGTACCTGCGTTCGGATTAGCCAGATTAACAAGCCTTTCCGGAGGCTTTTATTAAAGGGCTTTTGATCCTCCTGATGCCAAAACAAGGTTGGATGAAAAGTAATGCATCAGGTTCTTCCCAGCGTTCGGGATCTTGCCGCCAGTTTAACAAGGTATCCTGTTCTTCCGGGCTACCACTCCCGTTTCACCAGCCAATGCGATCAGGGTACTATAATTTGTTAAGGAAATGAACGGCACCCCCGCTGCGGAAAAAGCCCTTTCAGCCTGATCAAAACCGTAATTAAAAATAGACACCATACCGATGACCTCCATCCCCTCCTGGCGTAAAATATTAACTACTTCAAGGCTGCTTTTACCGGTTGAGATGAGGTCTTCTATCACCACTACCTGGTTGCCCTTTTCATACGACCCTTCGATCTGGTTACCTAATCCGTGTTCCTTTGGCTTTGGCCTTACATAGATATAAGGCAATTTTAATTGATCCGCTGCCATTGCACCCCAGGCAATACCTGCTGTGGCTACGCCTGCAAGCATATCTGCCGCCGGAAACCGTTCAAAAACAACGCTGCAGATCTCGCTTTTGATAAAATCCCGTATAAAGGGAAAGGAAAGGGCCTTGCGGTTATCACAATAAATAGGGCTCTTCCAGCCACTAGCCCAGGTGAAAGGTTGTTGCGGGCTTAATTTTATTGCATTAATTTGTAGTAATTTTTCAGCAGTCGCTTTTTCATTCGTCATGCTGCAATTTATAAAAAACCAGCGGCTTTCTGATTTACCCTTGCTTTCAATGGTAAATAAAACAAACTATTTCCTGAATAAGATGACAATTAATCTTCTCTGATATGAGAATCACAATTTATTTTGAAGAAAAACCAGTCTATCTCTGCGACGACATTGATACAGGCCTCAATGAAATTCTACATCACCCGGATGCAGTATTTATTGATGAGATATCCGGCCCAGCCATCAAATCTTTATTGCATGAGATAAAAAAAGAGGAGTTTCATGCAGGAGTATTGTGGCATACAGACCTGGAGAAGCTCAAAAAAGCCTTCTTTAAACATTTTCAGCTGATAGAAGCCGCAGGAGGTATCGTACAAAATAATAAAAAAGAAATTTTATTTATTTACCGTCTCGGAAAATGGGACCTTCCTAAGGGTAAGGTAGAAAAAGGGGAAAATCTTAAACAGTGCGCCGCCAGGGAAGTTGCGGAAGAAACAGGGCTTTCTAAAGTAACGTTAAAGAACAAAACAGGAGAAACATACCATACTTATAATGCTTTTGGCAAACACTTTTTAAAAATCTCCCACTGGTATTACATGACCTGCGATGAGGTTCAGGCACTGGTGCCTCAAACAGAAGAAAATATCACCGAAATAAAATGGGTAAAGATAAAAGATATCAGCGAGCCGCTGGCAAACACCTATGCTTCTATCAAGGACATCCTAAACCAGTTTATTGAACAAGCTGACTGATCAAAATGCTTTATTCAAAATGGCAACCGTAAGCCGGCAGATACAAATTAATTTTTCCAGTTCATCATAAATTTTAACATCCCACACGTGGGTATTCGCTCCCAGGTGAAGCGGCGTTGCAATACCTGTAACAAATCCCTGGCGTGCACTGCGGATATGATTCGCATTTATCTCTAATCCCACGCAGCTAAATTTATTGGAATCAACTACAAGTTGGGAAGCCACACTCCCCGCAGTCTCTGCGAGTGCGCAACTTGCTCCTCCATGCAAAAGTCCATAGGGCTGCTTTGTCCGTTGATCAACAGGCATTCTGATTTTTATGTAGTTGTCACCTATTTCTGTCCACTCCATGCCAAGGTGCTCTGACATGGTTTCGGAAGCAAAGGGAGCCAGGTCTGCTATCTTCACAGATTTTTAAACCATATTGACATGTACGTTTAATTTATTTCTTGTTATTAGATATCGATTCATTTACTACCCTTGGCAAAAACTGTGACACATCTCCCCCGTTTTTCAGCACATCACGCACTAATGTAGAGGCTATTGACGTGAACTGAGGCAGGCAGGTAAGAAAAACCGTTTCAATATGGCCGTCAATACTACGGTTCATATCCGCGATAGCTTTTTCATATTCAAAGTCATTTACATAACGGATCCCACGAAGAATAAATTTTGCTCCTACCCGTTTGCAGCAGTTGACCGTTAATCCATCGTAAGCTACAGCGGTAACTTTCGGTTGGTCTTTATATATTTCCAGCAACCACTTTAGGCGTTGTTCCTCACTAAACATGGGCACTTTATTTGCATTTCGCCCGATCCCGATCACTAATTTATCAAACAAAGGTATCGCCCGGTTGATGATATCAATATGACCCAATGTAACAGGGTCAAAAGTGCCGGGGAACAAACAGGTGCGTTCCATATTTACAATAATAAAATTCTATTAAAAATTTATGTAGTTATAACAGGAGCAGGATTATCTACACTGAGGCCCGGTGCAACGCAACTTACCGGCTTTCTGATTCTTTATTACCAGGGTTGAACTGGGTAATGACTAATCCGGATTTTTGCCTGCTAACAGGTACAAGACGGCCATACGAACCGCCACCCCATTTTCTACCTGTTGCAAGATAATAGATTGATTACTATCCGCAACATCACTATCAATTTCTACTCCCCTGTTCATCGGGCCCGGATGCATAATTATAATTTCTTTGTTCAGGCTATTCAATAATTTCTTCGTTACACCATAGGCTAGATTATATTCCCGGAGCGATGAAAAAAGTACCTGGTTTTGCCTTTCTAACTGTATGCGCAATACATTTGCCACATCACACCATTCCAATGCCTTCTTAAGATTGTATTCTACACTCACCTGCAAGGCTTCCCTGATATATTTTGGGATTAGGGTTGGAGGGCCTGCGACCATTACTTCGGCACCCATTTTTTTTAGTAAATAAATATTACTAAGTGCCACCCTGGAATGCATAATATCCCCAATAAGCACCACTTTTTTTCCTTCCAGGGTCCCTAGTTTTTCTTTGATGGAAAATGCATCCAGCAGGGCCTGGGTGGGATGTTCATTTATCCCATCGCCCGCATTAACAATGGCGGCCGGAATATGCCGGGCCAGGAAGTGAGGCGCCCCGCTTGCACTGTGCCTCACCACCACCATATCCACCTTCATACTCAGGATATTATTGACAGTGTCTAACAAAGTTTCGCCTTTCGATACAGATGAGGCCGATGCTGAAAAATTGATGGTGTCAGCGCTTAGGCGTTTCTCCGCGAGTTCAAATGATATCCGGGTACGGGTACTGTTCTCGTAAAATAAATTAACGATCGTGATATCCCTTAAAGATGGAACTTTTTTAATGGGTCGTTGTAAAACTTCTTTGAATTGTGAGGCCGTACTTAAGATCAGGGAAATGTCTTCAGGCGAGAGCTCTTTAATGCCTAATAAATGTTTAGTAGATAGTTGCATTAAAGGTCAAAGCTAATAGATTTGTTTCAATATCGTGTGAGAACGGGGAAATTTCACTAATTAATCGGGTGAGGATTAAAGCAGGTTTGTGAACTTAACCACGTAAATAATTTGTTAATATAATACTACCTCTTCCGTATCCCATTCTATTTTTACATTTTGAGAAAAAGCGGTATCTATTGCTTTTCCAAAGTAGTCTGGTTGGATCGGAAGCTGCCTGTTAAATCTTCTGTCCACCAATACACATAACTCTACTTTTTGCGGACGGCCAAAATCCTGTATAGCATCCAGGGCCGCCCTGATGGTTCTGCCCGTGTACAATACGTCATCAATCAACACTACAATTTTACCTTCAACAGAAAAGTTAACATCCGTTTTATTGGCAATATGTAATTCCTTTCTAACATCATCCCGGTAAAAAGTAATATCTAAAATGCCATATTGTACTTTTTCCCCGGGAGAAAGGCTGCGGATCGTTTCCACGAGTAATTGGCCGATCCGCACACCTCTTGGTTGCATCCCGATAAATACTACTTCATTTAAATGTAAATGATTCTCCAGTAACTGGTGGGCAAGCCGCAGGATGGTGAGGTGCAATTGCCTCTTGTCAAGTATTGTTTTCAAGTGTATCTATTAAAAGATGAATTGAACTTCTATGCCCGCAATAAAAAAGGCTGGACATTCCACCCTGGGTAATCATCCAATGGTGTATGTTTCCTAAGTTACTTTTCTAACAGGAACGGATACCTGTAATCGGTTACAGGTGAAAATGTTTCCTTGATGGTGCGGGCGCTGAGCCACCGATACAAATTCAACATACTCCCCGCTTTATCATTTGTGCCGCTGGCCCTTGCTCCACCAAAGGGTTGTTGGCCAACAACGGCGCCCGTCGGTTTATCATTTACATAAAAGTTTACCGCGCTGTACCATAATTTGTTAGTTGCTAATTCTACCGCGTGCCTTTCTTTTGCTATCACTGCCCCTGTTAATGCATAAGGGGAGGTAGTATCAACTAGAGTCAAGGTTTCTTCAAATTTGTCTTCATCGTAAATATAGATTGTAAGTACGGGCCCGAATAATTCCTCGCACATGGTAATGTATCCCGGGTCTTTCGTTTCGATAATCGTTGGTTCAATAAAATAGCCTTTTGATTTATCACATTTACCGCCTGCAATTATATCAGCCTTGCTGCCTTTCTTTTTTACCCCATTGATATAAGATGCTAATTTATCAAAACTCTTTTCGTCGATGACGGCATTGATAAAATTGGTAAAATCTTCCGTAGTGCCCATCTTCATTGTTTTTAGTTCTGCCACCAGTTTTTTCTTTATTTCTGCAGCCAAATTTGACGGGATATAGGCACGTGAAGCAGCGGAACATTTTTGGCCCTGGTATTCAAAGGCACCCCTCGCAAGGGCTGCTACCACAATATCAGGGTCGGCGCTTTTGTGTGCAACCACAAAATCCTTTCCGCCGGTTTCGCCAACTATCCTTGGGTACGATTTATACAAGCCTGCGTTGGCCCCTATGGTCTTCCACATATAATTAAAAACGCCTGTGCTACCTGTAAAATGAACGCCCGCGAAATCCGGATGAGCAAAGCATATTTCACCCAAAACCGGGCCGTCAACATACAACAGGTTGATAACACCATCCGGTAAACCGGCTTCCTTCAAGACTTGCATAAATACCTGCGCACTGTATATCTGCGTGTGCGCGCATTTCCAAACAACCGTATTGCCACACATAGCCGCACTGGTAGGAAGGTTTCCACCAATAGCAGTAAAATTAAATGGTGTAATGGCCAACACAAAACCTTCCAGCGGACGATATTCCACCCGGTTATTCATACCTGTACTGCTGATGGGCTGCTGGCGGTAAATTTCGCTCAAAAAATGAACATTGAAACGAAGGAAATCTATCAGTTCGCAGGCAGCGTCGATTTCCGCCTGGTAGGGGTTTTTACTTTGCCCGAGCATTGTACTACCAACAATGTATGGCCTGTATTTCGTAGCCAGCAGGTCTGCGGCTTTTAAGAAAATATTAGCCCTGTTTTCCCAACTAAGTACCGCCCATTGTTCCCTTGCATCAAGGGCAGCGGTGATAGCATCTTTAACATGTATTGCGCCGCCTTCATGATAATGGCCTAACAGGTGGCCATGCTCATGTGGCGGACGTATTTCTTGCTTATTTCCGGTCCGCGCCTCATTGCTACCAATATACATTGGGATATCCACCTTGTTGCTTTTCATCTCCTTCAACACTTTTTTTAAAGTTGCCTTTTCACTGCTGCCGGGCGAATAATTCAATACCGCTTCATTCACTGGCATTGGATAATAAAAGTCTCCGTATTGCATAATAATTTATTTATTTTTATTTGAAATGCGCTGTGGGGTTTAAAATGTATCCACTAAACCCGGCATCAACATCGACTGGTCCCCGGTTTCAGCGGAACAAATTTAATCGTAGGTAGCCAGGTGCCCCCGTTTGCTGCGACCCCCTGCAATGTTTTATTTTCGTATTACTATTCTATATAAACAATTGTGTGAGTTATAAGTTGTACGAGGTAATTAAGACCAATTCCCCATCTTAACTATTGACGGCTATTATCTTAAACTGATTTCCTAATTGAGAAAACCAAACCCTGCCTTCTTCCGTCATCACCCCCTTGCTGTTACGGAATAGCTGGCTAAAGTTTATCCTTGCAATGGATAGTTTGGCCGCTTTGGAAAAAATCCTTTCGTAGTGCTGAATAAAATCGTTTTCAGTTTTTATAGAATTACCAAGCGGATAACTGATCAATTTTGCCAACTGCACTTTGTCATTATTCAATATTAAATACTGCACCTGTTTTAAAAATAGTTTAAACAATTTTACATCGCTGATGCCTGCTACCTCCCAACTTGTCGGTTTACTGCCGTCAAAAAAGACGGTATCATCGATCAATTCTTCCTGGGTTAAACCAATCCCAAGGATTTTGACCATTTCAGAAGGTTGTAGAGAGTCTGTGCTGAAGGCAGTCTTATCCTTATTCCCTGCGATTGGCTGTATTTCAGGAGAGTTGTTATTGTTACAAGCGTACAATGCAATAAGGAATAAAGCGGATAGAATGTATTTTTTCATTTGATGACTTTATAATTGAATTACAAGTTTAAATAAAAAAATCAAATCCGGCGATCAGGCTGACATCATGTTGCGTCAGCCTCTTTTTCGCTCATCAGGTAAGCTTTTATAAATCCATCGAGTTCACCATCCATTACAGGTGCTACATTGCCTACTTCAAAATCGGTGCGGTGGTCTTTGATCATCTTATAAGGATGAAAAACATATGAACGGATCTGGCTGCCCCATTCTATTTTTTTCTTGGATGAATTTGACGCATCCAGTACGGCCTGTCGTTTCCGCATTTCTTCTTCATACAACCTGCTCTTTAACATGGCCATTGCCTTTTCCCTGTTCTCGCCCTGTGTACGTGCCTGCTGGCATTCTACAATAATTCCGCTCGGCCGGTGCGTGAGCCGAACCGCTGTTTCTACTTTATTTACATTTTGCCCGCCGCTTCCACCACTTCTGAAAAATGCCCAATCCACATCCGCGGGATTCACGGCGATCTCAATGGTATCATCGATCAGCGGGTACACGTAAACACTGGCAAAAGAAGTGTGGCGCCTGGCATTACTATCAAAAGGGCTTATCCTGACAAGCCGGTGCACGCCGCTTTCCGCTTTTAAAAAACCATATGAGAATGATCCATCAAACTGGATTGTACAGGTTTTTATCCCGGCCCCATCACCCCATTGCCAATCGAGTTCAGTTACTGACCAGCCCTGCTTTTCACCATACATCCGATACATACGTGCCAGCATTTCAGCCCAGTCCTGGCTTTCCGTGCCGCCTGCGCCACTATTGATCTGCAATACTGCGGGCAGTGCATCCGTAGGCTCATTCAGGGTACTTTTAAACTCAGCTTGTCAATTGCAGCATTAGCCTTTGTGTATGCGTCCTTTACCTCCTCTTCGGGAGCTTCACCTTCCTTCCAAAAGTCGAACAATACGGCAAAATCTTCTACCAATGATTCCACATCATGGTACATAGATACCCAGTATTCATTAACCTTTGTTTCTTTTAAAATGGAAGTAGCCCGGGCATTATCATCCCAGAAACCCGGGGAAAGCGAGAGTTGTTTGTCGTTATCTATTTTAGCTTCTCTGTTAGCGACGTCAAAGAAACCTCCTTAAGACCAGTACGCGGTCTCTCATATCCTTCAAATGTTCTGTTGTCATCCGGCAAAAATAGGGGATATTTTTAAATGGGCAAATCAATAATATCCGGGAGCGTTATGGGTAAATGCCTGTTACTTACAGCGAATCAAAACTAATTGCCCCCAACAGCTTAATGTCCGTAAATATTTTTGTTTACAACCTGCAGTGCTTCAGTCAATAATACGATATCAAACAAATTACCGGGTATGCAAACACATATATTATGTGGGTATTTCCTCAATAAAGCCCTGAAAAAACAAAAAGATTAATTTTTCGGAAACCCCGGAGCCGCCATAATCTCTTCAATCTGTAAGGTATGGCGCTTAGTGTGACCGCTCATCAACAGTATCCACTGGTAGGCATCTATCATTCCAAAAAAAGGATGCGGGGTAAGGTGATCCCGTAGGTTATCGTTAGTGGTTTCTATGTAGCTAATGTGTATATTCCTTTCTTTAATGAACATATCGGTGGCTTCGCCGACTGTTTTAAATTCACCATGTGGCTGTATAGGTTCAGGCGCCTGTCCTTTTTTCGTACGGTCAAGCAGGGCGGTTTTTATCATTTCATCAGAAAATTTCATGTCACCTTTTTTATCGGGATTGGCAGCCGCTTTAAGGGACTTTTCCATTACAGTATAGATGAATGATTCCGACTTGGCTATATGTTCCATACATTGACGAATGGTCCATTTATCGGGGCCTGCTTTAAAATCAAGCTGCGCATCACTCAGCCCTTTAACGTGTTCCACAAAATAGTCGCGGGTTTCTTTAAGATAGGCTGATCCGGCCGCTCTTTCTTCTTTTGTCAACTCGTTAGTGCCGCTGGTAAAGGACTGCAATATTAAAAGTCCAATGGCAAGAACACTTATTAATTTTTTCATATAATTTATTTTCCATAAAAGTACAACCGATAAGTGAAATTTACCAAATGTAATCCTGCGATTTATTTTGATAGGAGAATGAACGGCTAGCGGCCTTCCAATCCATCCGGTTTACATATCAGGCTAAAAAGCAGGCTGACGGCTGGATGGAAAAAAAATTTACCGCTTACAGGATGAAGTCACCCATTTGCTAAGTGGACTTTTATGAATGAGAGAATGAATATCAGGATGTCTTCTGAAAAGGTAGGAGGAACAAAAAAAAAGTATTTCAAAATGGTTAACAGGTTGTTTCATTGGATATTAAAAAAGGGCCGGATTTCTCTGCTGTCTCCATAATTTATATCATGATGATTAGTTAATTTACCCCTGGTTGTAAAAAAAATGGGCAGCATCAATGCCGCCCATTATAGTATCTTATTTATTTCCTTTCTATTTCAAGGCAAGATATAAGATGCATTCAGTCCTGCCAAAGAATTATGCCCTCGTTGCTTTAAATCCTGCATAAAACTGGTGGGCTAAAGTGACTTAGATTAAATCTATAATTAGTTTATAAACACTGAAGCAAAGTATCAATGCGCTTGATGCCATTATAAGTTTGACGGCTATCTTTTCCATATTAACGGGTTTTAGGGTGAGCGGATAAAATTTGTATTGATTTTATAAACGGTCTTAATTGCAATTTATTTTGCCAGGTCGCTCATGTAGAAAACTGACTACCATTATATCCAATTGACTTGAACCAGCCCGAAATTTTCAATTAAAGTTTTATAAGTAACTTAAAGTCAAAGGCCTACCCTTATGGCAGGTATTATTAGAAATTTAAATTATTCAGCACATTTCATTTTACCCCGTACCTGTAAAATGTATGGAGAATTATTTGCTGTGATTTTTTAAAGTATAGTATGGTTATTGCTCTATTTTTGCATCAAAATACCCCCATGCAATTTAAATTCACTAAAAATATCCAGTTCACGAAACTGATCAAGGCAAATGGAAGGTTAAAGGAATTTAATTTTAGAAAATTAAACGACCATAAGGAAGGCATGTTTACGGTAGATGTGGTGGATGAGCGTGATTCCCGTGTATTTTTTAACATTCAAAAAGTTGATAACACCTGGAAGGTCATCAAAAAACCGTTACCACAATGGGTGTTGGAAAATGAAAGCATTTTTCACGAAGTGATCGAAGAAGAATTGAAATTAGTTTAACCGCACGCTCTCTAAATATCCGGAGCTTACAGATAGAATACCAGGAAAGCTCTTTCACCAGGCAGGCACTATTATAAGCGCCAGGTTAAACTGGTAATTTTAAAATGTTTATGCGTAACTTTCTTCCTTAAACCTTTAAGGAATGAAAAAAATTGTTGGCTTTTCCCTGTTTTCTGTTTTGGTTATGATCTCACATCACCTATTTGCTCAAGCTACTCCAACCAAAACAAAACCTACTTTAAATCATATTGCCATATACGTTGTGGATCTTAAAAAGAGTACGGATTTTTACCACAATATTGTACAATTGGATACTATACCTGAGCCATTCCACGATGGCCGGCATACCTGGTTCTCCATTGGGCCGCTCAGTCATTTGCACCTGATCCAGGGAGCCAGGAATATCACCACCCACGATAAAAATAATCATCTTTGTTTTACTGTATCCTCGGTACCTGAATTTATAAAAGTATTAAGTACTTATAAAATAGAATACGAGAACTGGCCGGGTCAAAAAATGGAAGTTACCAAACGCGTAGATGGCGTATTCCAAATTTATTTCAAAGACCCTGACGGGTATTGGATAGAAATAAATGATGCGAAATATTAATCCAATGTTTAATTAAGTTTAAGGATCATCCTTTCGATTTTTAGATGGACGCTTATTTTCCAGGGAGTTTATTTTTAGCCTACCCAGGTTTGGATGATAGATAAATAATCCATTAGTAATGGCCATAAAGGGCAGTAAAATATTTGCGAAATTCCGCTTCCCGGGCTAAGAAGAACAGGCGAAATAGGGGTACCGGAAACAATACGCTCAATCGTATTTCCTACGACTTACTGCCCGTTGGTTATTCATAAAGATCCTCAACATCACAAACTGATAATTCTAAAAGCATATTACCCAATTTTTCAGTCACCGCCCTAAAAAACTTTTCACCTTTTTCACTGGTTGCTGCATGAGGATCACCGACGCCCGTGTCTGCGGATATCTGTGACCATTTTCGTTCGGTCCAAATCCATTTTTCTGAAAAAGCTTTCATTTTCATTTTCTTTTCTTTTCCATCCCCGGCTTCTGATAAGGGCAATACTAACCCGGGTTTTAAATATAAAAGGAGGCTTGTTTCCATCTCATCAGCATGATCTCCCTCCTGCTCAAAATACTTTGATTTATCCATCGCCTGGAACCAGTTACAGGTACTTAACAACATATTTGGAAATTTTAAACCCAATTCGCGGATCATCGATTTAAAATCGTTTCCTCCATGGCTGTTTAACAGGAGCAATTTGAAAATACCCTGCCTGTTCAAAACATCAATAATATCGGCAAGTATAGCGAATTGTGTACTGGGATTGAGATTGATATCGAGTTTAATATCTGCCTGGCCGGTGTTTACGCCAAAAGGAATTGTAGGCAACACCGTTAGTTTGGCACCTTTCTCCCAGGCTAACCGGGCAGACTCCGCCGCAATAAAATCCGCTTCAATAACGTCCGTTCCATAGGGAAGGTGATAATTATGTGCTTCAGTAGCACCCCAGGGAAGGATGGCCAGCTCGATCTTCGCTTCCCGGATATGCTTCCAGTTTGTCTCTGCTAAAATGTATGGTCTCATGATGAACTATTCGTTTAAAACAAATATAATCTCTAATAAAATTTAATTCAAAAAAGTTTCATTATACGAAAGAAAACGCTCTACTACAATTATGAAAAAATAACTTTTCAAATAAATTTTCATTTTAACCGTTTAATAAAAAATAATTAGCACCCGTACCTTCTGTATTCAATTTGTACATTGTTGGTTTAACAACCAGCAATATATTACGGATCTGATATAATCATTTAACCCACCCAATATCATTATACATTGTATTAGGTATTGATAAAAAAAAACTATGAAAAAAACTCTATTGATTCTCACAATGTCAACAACGTTATTTGCTTGTAAAAACAACGGAAACAAGGATACCAGCACTGATAAAAACATGGTGTTGATGGATACATCCTTATTACGCAGAAGCGGATTATTATCCGATACCCCCAAAGTGACGGTTGTGGTTCCTGTAAAAGTTACGCCAAAAGCAACGGGCATTAAAAATCCGGCAAACAATACTTCCGCGGGAACATCCACCCCTGCCAATGAAAATACAACTGCCACACCTGAGGCAGTGAAAAGGGACCGGGCACTTAGTGATGCAGCCATAGGAACGGCCATTGGGGCAGGTTCCGGTGCGATCATTGGAGCGGTAGTCAGTAAAGACAAGGTGAAAGGCGCGGTGATAGGTGGAGTTGTTGGAGGTGTTGGCGGCTATGCAGCCGGACGTGCGAGAGACGTAAAAAGCGGCCGTGTGGCAAGGAAGAATCAGTAAAACTAATATTGAATTATAGCAGTTGACAGGTACTTTGTTGTACCTGGCAACTGCTTTTTATTTGCAGCATTCCCGGCGGATATTGCCCGGTTTAAAGGGACGGATTGATAATTAGCTATTTTGTTAACTCTTTCAATTCGTTTATTGAAACCGTCAGGAGGTTGCTTTAGGTAGGCGTCTTGTCAGTTCTCTCCAGTTAGCGTCCTGTTTATAAATTTTTTGCAGCATCGCAGAAGCGGCCTTTACGTTTTTATTGTTTGCAAGGGTTATAGCCGTCCAGTATTTCATTTCAAGGTTCGATGGGAACATTTTCATTGCCGTTTCGTACTCTTTCATCGCAAGCTTCATGTCATTCTTTTCTGTCGCCAGATCACCCTTATCCATATGTTGGTAAGCCCTGAACAATCTTAATAACCTGTTCATTTCCACGAGTGGAGCTCGGTGATCATCCACCCGCAAGTCTATCAGCCGGTCATTCCATGGCTGATCAGTTTTTTTACCTGCCACTACTAAAATTGCGGCCGATTGCTTTCCCCGGATATCCCCACCCACCGATTGTGTTGCCTCCATTGCTAGTAACATTCTTTCTGCCAAAGGCCGGCTGCTGCCGGCTTGATAAGCATTAACCATTGCGGCACAAACTTTTTTACCCAGCATCATATTGCTTTGGACGGAAAAATTACTTTCAACAATATGATTCGCATAGTCAATACAATTTTTTCCAGTATAGGCGTTTACGTTACCATTAATATCAAGCATTGCGACTTGCCTAACCTCCCTTCCGGCATCTTTACGTAATAATTCCTGCAAGGCTTCGGAAGCTGTTTTTCCCTGTTTCATTAATTCCAGCCCGTAGGCTCCATAACTTTTATTCACGAATGACTGGGTAGCAACAACTCCTACCCCCGCTTCAGCCCATGGAACGGCCGTGCCCACACTAAACCAGTGACTTTGTACACCGACGCCCATTTCACCTGTGATACTATCCCTTGCAATGATCGAAAAAGTATGCGCCAGCCCCGAATCCCTGCTATAAAACTGGGCAAACATTGTTCCCTGGCTTAAAAAGAGTACGCTCAAAATCAAGGCGTGTTTTTTCATTTGCTGCAGATTTAATTGCAAAGATTCATTATTTATTTCTCAAACCTGCTCTGAATAACTCGCTGCCCCAGGATCATCTAACATGGCAAAATTCAAATATTGACCATGAACCCTCGCATGAGTCACGCATGAATGGATTAACTTCAAATTAAGAAACCGTATTTTATCACAAAAATTAAATTATGAAGGTATTGTTCACTTTTATATTAATTGCCTCCGGCAGTCCTCTTTTTGCAAAAAGATCTTATCTCTATTGTGGTAGCCTGATAAACACCCGCACCGGAACTGTACAAAAAGAAATGACGATCATTGTTGAGAAAAATAAAATCGTTGAAGTAATTAAAGGGTATGAAAATGCCGGTACAGGCGATATAAAGATAGACCTGAAATCATATACCGTAATGCCCGGACTGATGGACTGCCACGTGCACCTCGAAGAACAAACCAGTCCTACAAATTATGCAGAAAGAATGACAAGAAATCCGCCTGACATCGCCTTTGCCAGCTCCGTTTATGCTGAAACTACGCTGATGACGGGATTTACAACTGTAAGAGACCTGGGTGGTACCGGTGTAAATGTAGCGCTAAGAAATGCGATTAATAAAGGGATTGTAAAGGGGCCACGCGTATTTACTTCCGGTAAAAGCATTGCAACAACAGGAGGCCATGCCGATCCAACCAATGGTTACCGGAAAGACCTCATGGGCGATCCTGGCCCGAATGAAGGTGTGGTAAATGGAGCAGACGACTGTTACAAGGCAGTACGGCAACGGTATAAAGATGGTACCGACCTGGTAAAAATTACCGCAAGCGGAGGTGTGTTAAGTGTGGCTAAAAGTGGAGAGAATCCACAATTTACGGAAGAAGAACTAAAGGCTATTGTAGCTGCACAAAAGTTATGGCTTTAAAGTGGCGGCCATTGCCATGGGGCTGAAGCCATGAAAAGGGCCGTGCTTGCAGGTGTTCATTCGGTTGAACATGGCACGTACATGACGGAGGAGATCATGGATTTAATGAAGCAAAAAGGAACCTACCTTGTACCCACCATTACCGCAGGTAAAAGTGTTGCCGATAGTGCAAAAAAAACAGGTTATTATCCTGATATCGTTACGCCGAAGGCTTTGGCTATTGGTTCAAAAATACAATCTACGTTTCAAAAAGCTTATAAGGCAGGAGTACCTGTTGCTTTTGGAACAGATGCCGGGGTTTACCAGCATGGGAAAAACTGGATGGAGTTTGTTTATATGACTGAGGCCGGCATGCCGCCGATGGAAGCCATTCTTTCAGCTACGGTAAAGGCCGCCGACCTGATTGGCGTAAGCGATATTTTAGGAATAATTGAGAAGGATAAGCTGGCGGACATTATTGCAGTGGGTGGTGATCCCATCAAGAATATCAGTATGATGAGCCTGGTGAAATTTATAATGAAAGATGGGATTGTGTACAAAAGTGAGTGAACGAAGGTGGAACGGATAAGTTTTAGATTGTCACGATTTTAAGGTTAAAATCTGCCAGTAAACTTGTATGAATTTTCTACAACTGTAACAACCCCATCTTATACAAGGTGTTGACCGGTTTGTTATCCCAAAAGAGTTCGAAGTTGGCAAGTTCTGCCGCTTCATAATTTGCTTTGACTTCCTGCAGCGTATAAATTTTTATATTGCCCGGGGATAATTGCTGCAGCATAGCCGCAAGCCATTTCCCCTGCTCCTCATCCACTTTAATAATATGTACTTCGGTTTTGGCTTGAAAAGTAAGGGAGCACATTTCCCAGTGCGCACCCTTTTTTGATCTCGTAAAATTTTCTACCAACGGTGGTTTACCCAGCCAAACAATTCTCGCAGTGGGTATTACTTTTCCAGGTTGTTCATCAACCAATGCTTTTGCGATATAGTCTGGCGGTACCATGGTTTTAGGAACTTTAAAATCAAACCATTTTTGCAATGGAAAATCAATGCATGCCCCATGCATAAAATTTAATAAAGATTTTTTCAACCCGAATCCAAAAGTATCATGATCGGCCCCGGCGGGATCAATATGAACAATATCATTATTTGCGAAAGTCCCTGTTTCCGTACTAATTTTTTTTACTTTATACTTCCCCGGATCTAAACCTACCGGGCTATGCGCAGTCATGGTAAACTGGTGCCAGAATGCGGATTGTAATACACCCGCTTGAAAGAGCTGTCTCACCATCTCCAGGGAATCAATTGTTTCCTGTGTTGTTTGTGTAGGAAAACCATACATTAAATAAGCATGCACCATGATGCCAGCCTCCGTAAAATTTTTATTTACCCTGGCCACCTGTGCGACGGTTATGCCTTTTTTAATCAATTCCAATAGGCGGTCACTGGCAACTTCAAGTCCTCCCGAAACACCGATACAACCGGAGGCTTTTAACAGGAGGCATAAATCGCGGGTGAAGCTTTTTTCAAACCGGATATTTGTCCACCAGCTTACAATTAATTTTCGCCTGATGATCTCCATGGCAAGCGCGCGCATGAGTGCCGGTGGGGCTGCTTCATCTACAAAATGAAACCCATTTTCGCCTGTTTGTGCGATCAGTTCTTCCATCCTGTCGCACAGTAAGGAAGCAGTTACCGGCTCGTATAATTTTATATAATCCAGCGAAATATCACAAAAGGTGCATTTGGCCCAATAACAGCCATGTGCCATTGTTAACTTGTTCCACCTCCCGTTGCTCCAGAGGCTATGCATTGGATTAATAATTTCAATTGCAGAAATATATCGGTCGAGCAGGAAATCACTATAATCAGGCGTGCCCACCTGCCCTTGTTTATAATCGGTACATGACTTGTTGTCGAAATAAACAACCCTGCCTTCTACCAAAGTAAAACACCTTTTTAATTCACTGAGGGCCACTTCACCATCAATGTATTGAACAAGTTTTTCGACCGGCGCCTCCCCGTCATCCAGTGTAATAAAATCGAAGAATTCAAAGACACGGGCATCCGAAAGTGATCGGAGCTCGGTATTGGCAAAGCCGCCGCCCATGGCTATTTTTATTCCAGGATATTTTTTTTTAATCCATTGCGCGCATCTTAAGGATGCATATAAATTTCCGGGGAATGGTACAGAGATGGCCACCAGGGATGGCTTTATCTCTTCCAATTTATTTTGCAGGATACTGATGAGCACCTTATCGACATAGGTAATTTCCTGTTGCAATGCGAGGTACAACCCATCAAAGCTATTGGCTGACCTTCCTAATTTTTCCGCATAGCGGCTAAAGCCGAAATAGGGGTCTACACATTCTTTAATAAGGTCTGAAATATCTTCAAGATACATGGTAGCCAGGTATTTCGCGCGGTCCTGTGTACCCATATTTCCAAATGCCCACTGCAGATCATCTAATTGATTGAACCTGCCCGCTTCCGGCAGAAAATTCCTCCTGGCGATCAAATGGGAAAGCGTGGCATTTTTTCCCTGCAGGAATAATATTACGGCTTCAATTGACTGGATATAGTCGTCCTGCAAAGTAATTATCCTGGCGGCATTTTCCGAAATTATTTTGGTGTTAGTATTCCGGATAGCGTTGAATAAATCAGTTAGCCCTTGTTTCGAAAACACGGCCAGCATTACTTCAATGCCAAGATCTGCCTGGTAAGAAAGAATATGCCTGGTATTCAAAAAGCCTTTTAAATAAGCTGTAGCCGGGTAGGGCGTATTCAGCTGCGTAAACGGGGGTGTTAAGAGAAAAACTGGGGCACTCAAGGTGATGATTTAGGGTGCAAGATATTTGATAATCGGGAATTATGAAATTACCTCGCCGCACGCTTGCATTATGATAGATAAAACGGGTGTATGAGAACTTGTTAGGTAAAAGAGAAAATAACAAACCTGGGAGAAAGGACGGTTTTTCAATAAAAATTAATCTTTTCCAGTATGAAGTTGACTAGTAAGATGCCGGTACATTAGAGAAAGTAACCGGCACTTACCAGATCAAAAAGGATTGGATCGTTAGGTGAAAAATTGTTAGCATTCAAAAAGTTAAAATTCAGGAACAATGTATATTGTTAACAGGCTCTTGATTCTTGATTTATAATAGCACAGATACTTATTTAAAACTGCAATTATTCAACACAGGTGGCAACATACTGGGAAACTGCTAATTGTGTGCCGAAGATTTGCTACTTTTTAATACACAAAGTTCGGTAATTCCCAGAAGAAAATTGTTACACAATTCTTAAAAAGATTTATATAATTTACTGCTTTCTAAATTGGATGATCAATGAGCCCTACCGGCATTAATGAAAAGTTGACTTGTAAGATTAAGTAAAAGCCGCCTTTATAAAGTTGAAACGGGTTACCTAAATAAAATCACGATCCTTAAACACGTTTTAACTGCCTGATTTAGAGGCGAAACCAGCTTCAAATTGCTCCATTGTCATCGCTTCAGCCACATTAAACACCCCTATCCTGGTTCTTCGTAACCTTGTCAGGTAGCCTCCGCAACCCAGGGCTTTACCATAATCATTCGCTAAACTTCGAATATAGGTACCTGTTGAGCAAACCACGTTAAAATTTACGGTTGGTAGCGCTATACTTTGAATTTTAAATTCCCGGATCGTGACCTTCCTTGCTTCCGGCTGAACGTCGATTCCCCTTCTTGCCAATTCGTATAGTGCCACGCCATCTTTTTTTATAGCGGAATAGACGGGCGGAAACTGGTCAACCGTGCCAATAAACGCGGCCGTTGCTGCGTGGATCATTTCATCCGTAAGAAAAGAATAATCCTGCACCTGGGTGGGCATACTCTCCAAATCGAATGTGGGGGTTACGGCACCCAGCGTGATATGGCCGGAATACTCTTTTTCCTGCGCCATATACTCATTTATCTTTTTGGTGAACTTGCCTGTACAAACTATGAGCAGGCCGGTGGCTAAAGGATCCAGTGTGCCTGCATGGCCGATCTTTTTTATTTGTAATATGCTTCGGAGTTTACGCACTACATCAAAGGAGGTCCAGTGCAAAGGTTTATCTATCAGCACAACTTTACCCTCGGCATAGGGGGCTTGAATAAGCGGGTCAATTGGAACCTTTTCTTTACGTTCCTTTTGTTGAGGTATTCCACCTGCCTCCACTATTTTATGCTCATATCTTAAACGGTATGTTTGTTTTCGGGGCACTATGTTCGATTTAATATTGTTGTTACTGTAAATAGCAGCCGTTAAATTGCCTGCCTCGCCTTAAGTTCCAGGTATTTATTTATCGCGTTGATGGTAAGATTTTCGGGGGCAGTCAGTATAGAGAGTATCCCATATTTCATTAACTCTTTTACTATCATTCTTTTTTCATAGGCAAATTTTTCCGCAATGGCTTTCACATATACTTCCTCCAGGGTAGCGGCAGTTATAGCCGATAATTGATGTAGCTCAGTATTCTCAAAAAATACAACCATCAGCAAATGATGCTTTGCAATGGAACGTAAAAAAATTAACTGCCGTTTCAGGCCGGATAAAGATTCAAAATTTGTAAATAAGATCAGTAAACTCCGGTGCTTTACCCTTTTTCGCAACTGCATATACAACATCTCATAATCACTTTCCAAAAAGGAGGTTTCCTGGTTGTATAAAAGTTGCAGCATATTAGCCTGCTGAATAGGTTTGCGGTCAGCGGCAAGCATTGTTCCCATTTTATTATCAAAAGTAATAAGCCCGACCTTATCCTGCTTTTGCAAACAAACCTTACTTAATACAAGCGTACTGTTTATGGCATAGTCCAGCAGGCTGAGGTTATTAAAAGGCATTTTCATTAATCGCCCTTTATCGATAATGCAATATACCTGCTGGCTTTTTTCATCCGTATAATTATTTACCATCAGCGATGCCTTGCGTGCCGTTGCTTTCCAGTTGATCGTCCTGATATCATCGCCCCGTACATACTCCTTAATTTGCTCAAACTCCATGCTATGGCCTATCTTTCGCATCCGCTTATTGCCATGCTCCGATTGTATGGTCGTTTGAGATATCAGTTCATACTTGCGTAGTTGCATAAAAGAAGGAAAAACAGGTATGGTAACGGTCGCTTCCACATCATGCCTTCTCATCAGCAGGCCAAGCTTATATTTTATATACAAAATAAAATTTCCAAACAGGTATTCGCCTCTTTCTGTGGGCCGGAGGCTATAGGCAATATTTTTTTCCTGCCCCGCCTTAAACCGATGTTTTAATAGCCAGTCGCGGTTTTGGAATTGCTCCGGCAATTCATCAATAATTTCTATCTCCACTTCAAAACGCATGGGATTGGTAACCTGCAAAACAACTTTGTTTTCATCACCGTTGCTAAAGCGTTCGGCGGTTATCCTTCTAGCAAAAGGGGCCGTGCTCAACAGGAAAAGGAATACATAATCTATTATAAATAACAATAGTAAAACATACCAGGCGGCTTTAGGAACTAAAAATAAAGCAGGGATAAAAAAGGCAGCGATAAACAAAACGATACAGATCCCCATCACCAGGTAAAACCGGTTGGTTAAATATAAATTGCCTATATATTTTTTTAACGGCGTCATAAAAATTGTTAATTCCCTTAATAAACCCGGGCAACCCGTGGGTAAGATTTTTTTATGCTCTATTGGTATTTGATGGCATGCAATAATTCATTACCTATTTGCATTTAAAGGAATAAAATGGTTACTTAATCAATCATTAATTTATCGCGGTACTTCTATGGCCTTCAGGATATTGTCTACCAGGTCGTCCGCGGTGAGGCCCTCCATTTCTTTTTCCGGGGTTAAAATGATACGGTGCCTTAACACCGGGGGTGCCATTTCCTTGATATCTTCCGGTGTAACAAAATCACGGCCTTTGATTGCAGCATTTGCTTTTGAAGCACGTAATATCGCCAGCGATGCCCTGGGTGATGCCCCCAGGTATAAGGCAGGATTGTTCCGTGTTTCTATGACGATCCTGGCAATATATTCCACGAGCCTGGGCTCAATTATTACTGACTGGATAAGGGTCCTGAAATTATTGATGTCCATGGGAGATATAATCTTATTAACCCCGTACAGCAATTGCGCCTGGGTGCGTCCCTGTTGGTTATTAAGTATCCCCACCTCTTCCTCGAGGCTTGGATACTGAACATCAATTTTAAAAATAAAACGATCCAGTTGTGCTTCGGGAAGCCGGTAAGTTCCTTCCTGCTCTACCGGGTTTTGTGTAGCGAGTATGATAAAGGGGAAACGCATTTCATGAGTGATCCCATCAATGGTTACCTGCCTTTCTTCCATTACTTCGAACAATGCCGCCTGTGTTTTTGCAGGGGCCCTGTTAATTTCGTCGATCAAAATAATATTGCTGAAAACGGGACCGGATTTAAAATAAAAATCTCCTTCCTTGGGGTTAAAGACAGAGGTCCCTACCACATCACTCGGCATCAGGTCGGGTGTAAACTGTATCCTCGAAAAATCCACATCGATAATTTTTGCCACCAGCTTTGCTGTCAATGTTTTGGCAACACCGGGTACACCTTCAATTAAAATATGGCCATCGCAAAGCAAACCAATCATTAACAGTTCCAGCATTTTATGCTGACCGACGATCACTTTCCCGATCTCATTTCTTATGCTCTCCATACTATTGCTAAGCCCTGAAAGGTCGATGCGTTGCTGAAAAATGCTTTCTTCCATTATGTTTTATTTTTATAAAAATTTTCTATCTGCTGGTTCAATAACAACAATTGCTGATCGCTTACTTCCATTGACTGCTGTATGGTTCTGATTGAATCAAATATACTTCCTGTGGCTTCTTTGTTATAATTACTTTTACGGCTTAGGGTAGTGATAAATTCATCGTTGAAATGACTTGTATTTAAATAATACTTGTTGCGTATATGTTCCAGGAAATAAGTAACGAGTTTATCAGCAATATTACGGTTATCTTTTTTGCAGGTAAAGGCGCCCGATGGTTTCAGTAAAGGTAACGGTATTGGTATTTGGCGGTATGGTTTCTACAATACGCGCGACGTTTGGCGCCAAAAAATATACAGGCCACAACTTGCCAGGAGCAGCCAGAAGGCCCAGGCCATGGCAGGGTATTTCAGTAAGACAGAAAGGCTTGACCTGTCACCCAATTCAGCGCGGGGATAGTTTCTTTGTGATAATAATCATCCCAATATACATGTTCCGGAATAGCCGGCGTAAATGAAAAAACCTGCTTTAAATAATTATAATTATTTTTCTGTAATAAAAAGTAATTACTCAGTGCCCTTGGTTCAAGATGAATAAAAAATCTACCCTTACCATGAAATACCACGAGAAAATTTGCCCCGGTTTTATTGGTGCCCAATACCCTTGACCGGGGAGTATCCAATTGTATGAAGTGATTATAAAAGGGTAGATAAAAATACTGGAAGGAGCTCGAATCATTGAAAAATCGAGTAGCCAGTTTTACAGAAGTGTACTTCATTTCCGCGAGGAATCCGCCATAAAAAGGTTTACTTACTTTACATCCAAGCGTATCCAGCAGGCGCTGGTCGATATTATCGCTTGAAATAAACAGACTGTTGCCATTATAAACAAAGGCAAGCATCCCGGTAAGATCCGCTTTTGACAGGAAGAGATTCTTACTTATACCTATGTAAACGGACGAAGTGTCGGATATATTCTGCCAGGTAGCTTCAAACTTATCTTTTACATTCCGGATGGAATTATGGTAATACATTTGTTCAAGCTGGTTGTGGAGAACAAATGAACCAAAAGGATTTTTATCATTTTTAGCAAAAGTTTCTGCCAGGGGAGGAAGCTTTACGCGCGATCTGCAAGCTCCACAGAGGGCCACTATCAACAGGAGGCAAGTACTATATATAATTCTTTTTCTCAATGTTATACCTCGCTGTTGAACCGTTTAAATTTATCCTGGATGGCGCTGAAAATAGTTTCATCAACTTCAAATTCACCATACCACACATATTCATAATCTACTGTTAAAGAGGCAAATGAATTCTTGTAAGGTTTCCCTGCCAATTCCCTTACATATTGATAATTGGTTTTATCCGCGGCAAATTGAATGGCGCGTTTCGTAGAAAGTTTTTTCAAGGTCTGAAGGTAGTGGTACCGAATGCCTAACCGAAAATTGCGGTTTACGACTGCGTGGGCAATCAGCTTTTCATAATCCGCATCCATGGATAAATTTTCTTTTTCACCTGGCAACACGGTCACATTAAGCCTGGCATACCGCCGCTGAAAAAAACCTTCCGCAAAAAAAAGTTTATAAAGGATAAAGGACACAAAAACAACTGCTACTAACCAGAAAAAATATTTAGTAAAAGGTGATAATAGAAGGCGTGCCAGCCAGGAAATATTTTTTTTAGCATCAATATTTTCCTTAGCCATCGACTGCTGGTATTTATACAAGAGGGTATCAAGGTTTTTAGCATAAGCAAATGACTTCGAATTTTTTAACGCGCGTATGGAGTCCCTTTCTACTGAAAGCTGGTTGTTCAATAATAAAGTATCCGTGCCGTTTTCGTAAATTCCTCATCGCTGTAAATAGTACCAGCTTTGCCGTCAATAGTTCCTTGATTGGGAGTCTGCAGCGAGTCTTGATACAACAGAACACTGTCGCGGTAAACATAATTATCACCCTGTGCCTTGGAGGAACCGGAGTAGAACAGGAGCACGGAAAATAGTATGATGCATCTGTAAAAAATCATCTTGAATGGTTCGGCAATTTCAGTATGCCATCTTTTTGAATATGGAAGCCTTTTTTGTGCAGTGCAATAGGATAAATTACAAAGTACCAGGTGATGAAAGAAAGCGAAAGTGTGAGGATCAGCGCACCCGCCCAAATAGGCAGCCCGGCCTTATTATCCTTGTCGAATGTACTACCCATCAGATGGGTTATATAACTTTCAAAAAATGAAGCCAGGATAAATACGGGCACCAGCACGATCATTATTTTAAGCGCGTCTTTTATCCCGCGCTTAAAAGATGCAGACCTTGAATAAGTACCAGGGAAAAGAATTCCCTGCGTAATGACGAGCCCGGCCATCGCAGCAATCACCAGTGCGAGTATTTCCAGCGTACCATGCACCCATATCACCAGTACAGACTGCATGCCCAGGCCTTTTGCAAAGAACATATACTGAAAACACCCCAGCATCACCCCGTTGCGCCACATAGAAAAGATCGTTCCCACACCCAGCAACAACCCACCTGCCACAGATAACAATGCCACAAATGTATTGTTCATGGCAATATATACAAACATGCTGAATGGATTTTCACTTTTATACACACCGAAGGGATCTCCTTTCGTAATATTCTCTTCCGTCATGTCTACATACTGGTCACCTAAAATCCCCCTTATAAAAGTTTCGTCTTTAATGGAGCTAAAAACGCCTATGCAAACAAACAAAATAAAAAGACAAAAAGTGAACAACAAAAGAGGATGGTATTTTTTAAACAAAAGCGGCAATTCATATTTCCAGAACGTAAAGACCCTTGTATACTTTTCTTTTTTATTCTGATAAATATTCTGATAGATCCCCGACGCAATGCCATTGATCCACCGTGTAACCTTACTTTTGGGGTAAAAAGTTTTTGCATAGGAAAGATCATCTACCAGGGTTATAAAACGTTCCGCTGTCTCATCGGGATTGGTAGCAGGCCGGTGTTGGTACTCATTCCATTTATCAACATTTTTCTTGATGAACATTCCTTCACGATAAAAATAGCAAATTTCCCTGTTATAAAAGAGAATGCCTTTCACAGGCGTAATTACGCCAGCGCATAAGTTAGCCTGCGTCTGCCAAGTTTGTTTGATACCTGTTATAATTGAATTTAAACCCTTCCGGCATGATGCAGGGTTATAGGCTTTGAAAAAAAAGTGTTTTTTAATTTTTACCCGTAATTTGTAGGATGTCCGAAATTCAGATTTCTACCCCCTTTAATATTGATATAGAGTTTGAAATTGCCGCATTTCACAAACGCCTTTTTGCCTACCTTATCGATTTCATGATGCTTTTGCTGTATATGCTGAGCATGTTATACGTTTTGTTTGGCGGATTCCGGGTTGGCGAAGGAAGTTATGGATTTGTACTGATCATATTGGTGGTACCCATGCTTTCCTATACCATGCTGGCAGAATTATGGATGAACGGCCAAACGATCGGTAAAATGATTTTCAGGATAAAGGTGGTAAGCCTGGATGGAGGTGAACCTACCCTCGGGCAATATGCGTTGCGGTGGTTTATGCGTTTTTATGAATGGGCCTTTATCATATTCTTTTTATTTTGGTTTAATGGCACATGGGGAATTTTATGCCTGGTGATCGGGGGTGTTACTTCCATTATAATTATTTCAGTTTCTCCCAAAAGCCAGCGACTGGGTGATATCGTGGCTGGTACGGTTGTAGTTGAAACAAAATCAAATCTAACCGTTCATGATACTATTTTCATGCATGTGCCCCAAACTGATTACCAGGTAAAATTTCCGGAAGTGATGCGTTTAAGTGACAGGGATATCAACACCATAAAAAATGTCATTAACCAGGCAAAAAAAACCAATACATACGACATGTGTAACCGTATTGCCGTGAAGGTGCAGGATGTTCTGAAAGTGCCTACAGATATGTATGCGATGGAATTCCTGGAAAAAATAATGGAAGATTATAATTACCTGGCTACCAAAGAATAGGTAATGAGATTGACTGAATGTGCAGTCGATATTATTGCTCTTAAATTATTTATTTGAATGCCTGCGTTGAGATCAGGCTACCGATCAGCACAATGTAAAAGATCACAACTATTATGATAAGAGATGAAAGTACAATACCTATGATGGAACAGGTTCTGCCTGCATTAGAGGTACCGAAACTTGATTGTGTATATAATTCCGGAGACTCGGTATAAAGATTTTTATCCCTGTTCGCCAATACAAGTCCTATTATTCCACAAACTAAACCAACAATTCCATAACAAAACGAACCTACTATTGAAATAATGCCTAACACAAGTGCCCCGGTTGCATTTGGAAGATTCTGCTGCATATTTTGATTGGGTGCAGGGCTTAAGAAATCTCTTTGTTCCATAAAGTGTCAGGTTAAATGTTGGTTGCTGAGTTTAAAAATATAGTTAGTTAATACAATTAATGCTATAAATATATAACTATAAATTACAATCAGGTTGCCTTTTTTGAACTTATAATATAGATGTAGCGCAGAAAATATAAAGAAGAGCAGTAAGGGAATGGTAACAGGATGAAGCCTGAAACTTGCTAAAAAATTACCTCGCAACAATTCGATAAGGCTTCGTTGCAATCCGCATCCAGGGCAATCTATATTTATAAAAGTTTTGACAGGACAAGGCAACTGGTGAGCTTCGAGCCAATGCAATATGCTTAAAAATAAAAAAGCATTCATAATTATTATGCTGCATAATTTATAAAAAAAAACTTTGGTATTGTAACAAGCGCCCGGGAATTTGCCTGCGCTCGTGCGTTAAACCTAATGAACAGCGGAGCTTTGAATAACGGACAAGTATTGTAAGGGAAAGTTTGTGCAGTGCAGGAAAAGATTGCTTCAAGGCAGTCAAAATTAAGGATGTATATTTTTAACTAAATAATGGCATTTTTAATAACCCAGGATCTTTAACATGCTTTGAGCGGTTTGCTCTTTGGCATATACCCAATCTACGAGCTTTCCATTTTTATCATGACCAACTATGATATGTTTGGGTGAAGGAATAAGACAATGCTTTATCCCGCCGTATCCGCTGATCTGGTCCTGGTAGGCACCTGTATGGA
>JBBJMD010000259.1:0-4572 GCA_037719925.1 Ferruginibacter sp. | reverse complement strand
AACGACTGGTTTATGTCTACTCATTATATTATGGATAGCTTTGCTTTTGGCGGGTTATTGGCCGTCGGCAAATTCGTTTTCCCCAACATTTTCTCCGTACTGGTTTCATGGAAACATTGGTTACTGCTGCCTGCATTCCTGCTCCTAGTGCCGCTTTTTTTATTACCGCCCGGTAACCTGTTTATGAATTCTATTGGCATTTCAATGATGTTTGGGGCGTTTGCAATGCTCCTTGCCTATTCATTATCCGTGGAAGATTTCTCCAGGAGCAAGCAAATAATTTCGCTTGTCATTATTCAACCGCTTGCTGCCATTGGAGTCGCATCTTATTCAATTTATTTATTTCATGTACCACTAAAGACAATCATAGATAGTATATCAATGAACGAATGGTTTAGAAGCCCCGCTTATTTTATTGCCTGCATCGCCGTCGGAAAAATAACCTGGTATATCATTGAGCGGCCCATTGCTTTGTACAAATCCAGGCTAAGTTTGCAAAAGGAAGTGTAGACTGCGCGTCATTTACCTCCGAACAAAAAAAAGCCCCCTTTTAACAGGGAGCCAAATTTTTTGGTCAATGCAATCTGAACTTTAATGGTGATACCATTGGACAGCTACTATTCAATCTTTTAACCGGAACAAGATTATTGGTCAATAAAGCAGTTAAGAACTCAGCCCCGAGGGGCGAAATTTCGATTGATTATTGAAACTATCAACATCATACCCGAAGGGGGCAAAATTTTGACAGATGAAAAAAGTAGTCAAGCACTTTATTCATCGCATCTGCAGGTTAATAATTTCTCAGTTTCATTTCAACCCGCCGGTTCCTGGCCCGGCCAGCTTTTGTTTTATTATCAGCAATGGGTTTATCAATTCCATAGCCCGTAGCAACCAGCCGGCTTTCATCAATCCCTTTTTTAACAAGATAGGCTCTTACAGAAGCAGCCCTGGATTCCGACAAAACCTGGTTTTTTTCAGCAGTGCCTGTAATGTCGGTATGACCTTCTATGTCCATTTTATAAGTCGGGTTGTCATTTAAGACTGCCACTACATTATTCAAACCGGTGTTGGATTTTGCCAGCAATTTGGCGCTACCCGTTACAAAGAAAATGTTGCCGGCTGCCTTATTTATTCTTTCCACAATTGCCGTTTCAATGACAGGACAACCATAATTGCTTGCAGGGCCGGCTTCAGCAGGACATTTATCTTCCTCGTCATTTACTCCATCCTTGTCAGTATCCGTACGACATCCCTGTAGCGGCAACACCTGGCACATCTATGCATTTATCGCTTTCATCATTTACTCCATCCTTATCGGAATCCGGTACCGGGCAACCCTGGTATTTTGCCAAACCGGCCACATCCGGGCATTTATCTTCCCCATCTGCAATACCATCTCCATCTTTATCGGGGCAGCCCTGTAATGCCGGAAGACCTGCTACATCGGGACACCTGTCATTAGCATCTAAAATGCCATCCTTATCCCTGTCTTGGGGTTCTTCTGCCGGCGGAGTAGGTAAGGCGGCCGGCTCTATTACCTTTTTCTTTGTGATACTGCCGGCAAAACCTATGCTGCCGTATAAATGAGAAGCTGTGTTTTCTGTAATGGGTATCCGGTATTGTGAATTGATCAGAATATAGGCCTCGTTTAAAATGTTGACTTGAAGCCCCGCGCCTGTTGGAATAAAAGCTCCATAATAACCGCCAAATTTGGAAACCCCGGCACCCAAAGTAAGATAGGGCGATATTACATATTTGTCCGTTAGTAATTTAAGATTGGCTACGGCTGTTACATCCACTAAAAACCTGGCAGATCCAAAAGCAGGCTTATCCGGAACGGGGTAATCAATAAAGGAACCGGCCGCTGTGGCAGTAAAATCGAGGTGACTACCCACCCCCTGGATATAGCTAAATGCCAAACCAGGACTCATGCGGCTTGTCTTTGACCAATTTTTGGATTTTAAAACGGAGGGAAGGCCGTCGGATTTTAACTCCGCCGCTGTTTGAAAATCATTGAAAAAGAAATGAACTCCTAATGAAGGCAGCTTTTTATAATCATCCTGGGCAAAGGAATTTAAAAGTAAACTAGTGGCCAAAAAAAATAGAATTATCTTCTTCATATGAGGTAGTTTTTCCTGTATTTAACAAAAGTAGTTGCTTCAAATCAAATCTTAAAATATAAAACAACGCGTATAGCCCGATGTGGATGATCATTTTGTTAGAGTAAAAAGAATACACTTGCAATTATTGCAAAGGACAAGTATTTGATCCATTGTGCTGCAAAATTTCATCTATACCCGTTTTTTCCTGCCAATTACTTCCACCCTGACCCGTACGATCCCGGAAGTTGTGGAGCCAATCTTCCTGGCAGCAGCTGCGGAGAGATCTGCTATGCGCCGCATACGGGTGTGCAGCCGGTCATTTACCCGTACTACAACAGATCTCCCATTGCGTATATTGGTGACCCTTATCAGTGTTCCGAAAGGGAGCATATTACATGCACAGGTTAACTTTTTCTGACTGAATATTTCTCCGTTTGCCGTTCGGCGGCCAATGAATTTATTGGCATAGAAACTGGCCAATCCATAAATAACTCTTTTACTGGACGACCTGGCTATCTTTGTTTTGGAGGAAGAGATTTTTTTTTGCCCGTAGGAAGAAGTAATAATGACGAGGCTGAAACAAACCAATAAAAAGTATACCGGCTTTACCGTGCATCCTTTGTTAAAAAATAATTTATACATGCAAGCAATTGAAGGAAGGGTTACTTATCCGAAAAATATTTATCCCTCATCATCTTGTCTTCACTATAAATATCATCATAAAACCTGATCTTGCCATTTTTACCCTCGCAGCTAAAGTAAGCAATAAATAACGGAAGCCCATGTTTAACCGCAATTCTTCTTTTTTCCTTATTGGTCAACCAGCTTTTTATAGAGTCCGTATTATAACGAAGGAGGTCACCTGGTTTTAAGTTCATGCTATCGTTCCGCGCAATAAAAAACGCCAGGTCTTCCCACTGCTGCACGCGCACGCAGCCGTGACTCAGGGCCCTGGAGCTATTCTTAAAGAGGTAGCGTTGGTTGGTATCATGCAGGTAGACGCTATAGGGATTACTAAAGTTAAATTTAAGGATGCCAAGGGCATTGTCATCACCACTCCCCTGCATTACTTTAAAAGGAATACCCTTGGTGTATTTGCTCCATTTTACACTAGTGGGATCAACCGTTTCGCCTTTGTTATCCACCAGGTGCAAGCCTATCCTTGTCAGGTAATTGGGATCCAGTTTTAATTTTGGGAGGTACTGCTTCGCGATGATGCTCGTAGGCACCGTCCAGGTAGGATAGGTAACCATATCGGAGATCACGCTGTTTAGCAGGGGCGTTCTTGTCTCAGGTTTGCCACATATCACTTTAGATACTATTGCGATAGTATCGTGGTCCCATACATTTAAATAATAAGCAAGCGGTTTCTGGATATTTTCAGCACAACAGGCCAAAAGTTTCTACAGTAGTGTAATGGCAATGCGTTTAAAACGCTCTACATCACTAAGGTTCAGCATGCGCACAAGTGGAGCAGATATTTTTCCATCCTGCCTGAGACCTTTCCTTTTCTGATATTTTTTTATCGCCGCATTTAATTGTGCTGAGTCGGGCAATTTACTATCTCCTTCAACAAAACCGCTTTCCCTTAATCTTTTTTGCAGTAAACTGATAAAAAAAACGGAATCCTTAACATCAGACTTTTTAAAAGGGTAAGTCACATAAGTATACACTTTCCTGTCCATGCTATCCAGAAAACCGGGGATTGATTTTTTTAATTCCTGGTATCCAAAATGTTTTGGCTCTATGTTGCTCACAAGACTTGTTAAATCCCTGTTTTGTACAAGTGTTTTTAAAGTAGTGATATAAAAATCGGTTTTTGAAGAAGTATCATTTTTATGTAAGAACGCACTGTCCGGGCGAAGCCTTCCCACCTTGAGGTCTTTCAGTAAATGCATAAAACCGTCCGTAAGCAAAAGGTCGGCCTTTGTCCATTGCTGTGCGTCCATTCTTTTTAAGGAATCGCTGTCGAGCGAGGATTTTAATTCCCGCAAATCTTTAAAATGATAATCTTTAGAGAACAGGCCGTATAACTCGCTGTTTTGTAAAAAGTTGATCATGGTATCAACCAGTGGCACCCATTTTTCATTATGGCTCCAGATTGTTGCGTGATCATTCTGACTGTAAAAATCGCTTACCAGTGAAACCAATTTTAAATGAAAGCTATCATTGATCTTACCCTGGTGCTCTAATGCAAAATTTAATGTTTGCTTTATACTTTCTGACACAGCCTGGTCCATATCAAGGGGGTCAGCGACGATTTTTTTTTCTGCCGGCCGGTTTGTATCGTTGCAAGAGATAATAAATATGCATACCAGGTAAAAAAAGAGAATCGCCGGTATTTTTTGTTGGTCCATAAGAGGTGAAAATATAACTTAACTTTCAGTACGGGATTTTAATAAGGGTTTTTATCAAATAATGAAACATGAACAAGATAATAAATAGCTGCTACATAAAGCCAGTTTTGCTG
>JBBJMD010000258.1:0-4576 GCA_037719925.1 Ferruginibacter sp. | reverse complement strand
GATGCTGGTTCTACGCTGAATTTAGCCTACAACGGTTTGGCAGCACCAGCCACCATGAGTTTTGCCGGCAACGTTAATTACACGCGTGTAGGTTCACAATCCATCATCAATACAACTTATGGAAATCTTGGTCTATCAGGATCCGGTAGTAAAATTCCTTCGGCTGATATGAATATCACGCGTGACCTGGTAATATCTGGCGCTGCTATTTTACCTTTGAGTAATTATACACTTGTCATTGGCGGTAATTGGGTTAATTACAGCAGCCTTGCTCTAACAGAAAGTACGTCCACAGTAGATTTTAATGGTAATGGCCCGCAGTTGATCAATACCGCCGGAGGTGAAGATTTTTTCAGGTTAAACAAAACAGGAAATGGTACACTATCCCTGATGAGCGATGCAAGGCTTGCCGGGTTATTTTCAGGGCTTACTATTTCCAATGGTATTTTAGATGCAGGCACGAATACCCTTTCCGGCACGTCTTCCACTGCTCTCCTAATGTCTGGCGGCATTTTACGACTTGGAAAAACGGGCGCCACATTGCCCGAATTTTCAATTTCTTCATTTACACTTACCGGTTCAAGCACGATAGAACTTAATGGTGGGGCTGGAATCCAAACACTGCAAGGTTCAAGGAATTACAGGAACCTGGCCTTTTCTAATAGCGGTACCAAAACTGTCACTTCTGCACCTGCTTCAATTACCGGTGTTATTACCATTATGGATGATGCCGTGCTCGATGTCAGCAACCGCACAATGGGGGGTGCCGGTACCAATCTCACCATGACCGGCAACAGCAGGTACCGGACCGAGGGGACCGGCACGAAGCCAGATGCGCAGGGGGGCTATTCACTGGGACCGGGAACGACCGTTGAATTTGCCAATACTGCCGGCACCCAGCAAAACATTAGGCTTGGGGCTACTTATTTCAACGTTGATATTTCCGGTACCAGTGTGGGAAATGCCTCTGGTTCACCCGGTACTTCTATTACTTTGCAGGCAGGTGGTACATTCACTGTAAGGAGTGGCGCAACATTTTATCTCTCCAACGTTTCCGGATTTTACGGGGGAACAACTACCGCAATAAATACCGCTAACACACCCGCGATCATTTTTGAGAATAACAGCACTGTCGGGTACAATGGCTCACTGGATCAAATTATAACGAACACACAGCCTTACCATCATCTTTTACTGGACGGTGCGGGCATAAAATCCGCACCTGCCAGCGTTTTGAGCATTGAGGGAGATCTCTTAAAAACCGGAAGCAGTATATTTGAAGCCAATGGCGGAACAGTACTGCTGAATGGCGGCGGGCAAAGCTTTGTAGGGTTAACTTATTCGAGCCTTATCCTTGAGAATTCGGGCACAAAATTCTTAACAAGCAATGCAATAGTTTTGGATTATTTGAGGGTTGGCAACCTTAATGTCGGCGCCGCAACTTTGCTGATATTAGGAGATAACTATTTAACTTTAAGATCCACGGCCGCAAAAACGGCCAGGGTAGGGCCTACTGCACCATCCGCGGCTGTTGGATATGGATCATACGGTCGTTTTGTTGTGGAACGTCATTATACCCCCCGCCGTGCCTGGCGGCTTGTAACTGCACCTGTTACGGTTGATGCCGGAAAAACCATATTTTCTTCCTGGCAGTTGGGGGGTTCTCCCGCTACCGGCAGCGGAACTTTTGTTACCGGCCCTTCCGCGCCCGCAAACGGTTTTGATATGAGTCCCCTGAATAATTCATCGCTCAAAACATATAACGGAACAAATTTAAATGGGGTAGTTAGTACCCTTACCAGCCCTATATCTGGCACCAGCGGTGAAGCCGGTATTCCTGATAATTTCGGTATGTTTTTATTTGTAAGGGGAGACCGGTCAACTTCAAATTTATTTTTACCTCCTTTTATGAATGAAACTACATTAAGAGATACCGGTATGCTGCAGATACGAACTCAAACTTTTAACCTGGCTGGGCCAGCCGGAGGATATTCCCTGATCGGTAACCCTTACGCAGCCCAGGTTAATATGGATGAAATAATGGCCTCCGGGGTGGGTATCGACAAGGGAAAATACTACATGTACGATCCTTACTTAAATATTGACCAGGGTGGATACCTTACTTATACGGCTGATATCAATGGGGTTTATTCCTCTACGCCTCCCAGCCCGGGAGGACAGACAAATATCCTTCAATCCAGCCAGGCATTTTACGTTGAAAGAACAAGTGCCACTGCCACGGTTACTTTCACCGAGGCCAGTAAATCAAATTCATTGTTGTTGGGACTTTTCAGGCCCTTGTCTACCGCAAGGGTACTCACGGCAAACCTGTACCTGGTAAATACAGACAATTCTCTTGCCCTGGCAGACGGTATAAAAGTTCAGTTTGATGGAACCTATAGTAATGATGTTGATCACCAGGATGCAGGCAAGTTCGGCAATATTCATGAGAGCCTTGCACTGGTAAGAGATACTGAATTTCTGGCTGTGGAAAGCCGCAGACAGGTTGTATTGAGTGATACGCTTTTTTTACACCTGGCAAATACATCCAGGCGCAGGTACCAATTTCAATTTGCTGCGTCAGGCCTTGATACTGTACTAACAGCTTTTCTTGAGGACGCGTATACCGGAACAAAAACACCGTTAAGCATGACTTCGTCCCAACCTTATAATTTTAATGTTAATGGAGACGAAAAGAGTTATGCGGCAAACCGTTTTCGCATCCTGTTGCATCCAGCCGCAAGCGGTCCTTTACCAGTTACCTTTAGCAGGGTAAAGGCATGGCAGCAGGGGGATGATATTAAAGTAGAATGGATGGTGGAAAATGAAATAAATATTGCCGCCTATGAAGTAGAGAAAAGCACGGATGCAACAAATTTCATCAAGGTTAATATTACAAACGCTTCAAGGTCAACAGGGGATCCGGGTACTTATCATTGGCTGGATCAACAGATATCAACAGGAAATAATTATTACCGCATCCGGAGTATCGGGACTGATGGGACGATCGCCTACAGCAGCGTTGTACTGGTAACGACCCCTGCATCCGGCCCGGGATTCAGTATTTATCCAAACCCTGTTATAACCGGCATTATATCAATAAAATTCAAAAGACTGCCAGGAGGTTTATATACGGCCAGGCTGGTTAACAGCGAGGGCAAAACAGTTTTAAGCAGGAGTATCAGCCACAGTCTGAGTACAACAATTGAGACCCTTCGGCCTGGTAAAACGATCATGCCCGGAATTTACCAGCTGCAACTAACGGGACCGGGTAAACGCATTAAAACCATTAAGGTAATCATCCAGTAAAATAAAATAATTAAACGTAGCCATCTTCTTTCAAATCCATTACAACCCCGTAGTTTACAAGTCTTTTTTTAGCTGGTCCGCGGAGCCAGGGCTAACCAGTTAAAATTTTTTGGTCGATTTTATTTAGGAGCATCAGCCACAGTCCGGGTACAACAGTTCAGGCCTTTCGGCCTGGTAAAACGATCATGCCCGCATTTACCAGTTGCAACTAACGGGACCGGGTAAACGCGTTAAAACCATTAAGGTAATCATTCAGTAAAATAAATTAATTAAACGAAGCTATCCTCTTTCCCATTTCATTGCAACCCTGTTGTTAACCGGCTTTGATAGCCTCTTTCTCGGAGCCTGGGCTAACCAGATTAATATTTTTTTTTGGTCGATATAATTTTTTATAATAGTTTTGCGCAACCTCTATAATCTCAATCCCGGAAATTCGCAAAAACTATTTTCAGCCACAGGATTAACCCTTCCTTTATTTAAATAGTTACTTAAACTATCATCCCTTTTGAAAAATCAGTATCTAAATTGGTCGGTCAGCGTTTATACGGTTCTTACTAAGTGTAAGATGTTTTTTTCCAGGTCCGGCAATTTTAAATTTACTTGCTAATGTAAATTATTAGCATATATTTGGCACATATTCACATTTCCAGCAAAGACCACATTTAATCCCCTTTTTTACAAAGCATATTAATATGCAAATATTAATATCGGCCATTAGAATCCCAATTTCCTCCAGTCAAAGCCGCTTTCATAACCTCCTTATGCATTTATAGTTGTTTTTAAGGTAGTCTTATACATACAACTACTGCGAAAATCAAACTAAGTCCCCAGGGATATTTGTGTAATTATTGTAATGTAAGGAAGCCTCTTTTTGTCAGATCTGATCCCCCGTTTTTAATTCGCTTAACCGCTGTTGCTATTATATTTTAATCTTTTGTATGATAAAATTTTACCTGCCACAAACTACCGCCGAAACACAATTTTCGCAACCAGTCTCTACCAGCCGGGGTACTGTGAAAAACCTGTATAAAAATATCCTGGCAATCAGCCGGATATTGATTGCCCTTGCGGCATTTTTTGTATTGGGTATGACGGGTGTAAGAGCGCAATCCTGCTCAGAAAATGATGCGGGGTTTAATACTTTCGTCAATACAAATACACTTACTATCTGCCAGGGTAATAATACAACCAGTGTAAGTGCTGCCTTTGTAACAGGTGGGGCAACTTATGTTTGGGAAGTAGCTACAGCAGCCAGCACCGGCCCGTT
>JBBJMD010000257.1:0-4591 GCA_037719925.1 Ferruginibacter sp. | reverse complement strand
TTTACGCCATACAGCCGAAATTGGTAATATGTTTTGCCCCAATTACCTAAATCTTTGCCATTTTCTTAACGATTTAAATGGCATAACATTTTGAAATAAAAAACGTTCGGAAAATATAAAAATTGCACAAATCGCATTTTTTGTTTTTTACGTTTATTCGTGGGCGCTTGTTATGAAGTGATCAAATTCATTCTAAAGTTGTCGTGCAAAAGGTACCCTAAATATAAATGAGATCGGTAATAAGGGCTCATCAGCGCGGGTCCAATATGATCCTGATGGAAATACAGCGTTCAAACAATAAAACGTGGGCGGGAAGCGTTTGAAAACAATGCATTCTTTTTTTACCTGGCATACCGTTCAAAACCATTTAACTGGTTAGCCTTTCCCGTTTACACGATTTCTAAACAGGGGCATTACTTTTGCAACCTGGCCAAAACTAAAATTTAATTTATTGAGTGTACGTCTACCTAACCAGACAAAATTAAAGAATGAAAAAAGCAATGATTAAACTAACTGCGTTAGTGCTGTTACTCGGGTCCGTAACCACCCTTGTGAAGGCTCAAAGTCAAGCTAATACGATAAATGTAGTAACCTCAGCTGTACCTTTTCTTAGAATTTCACCTGATGCGAGAAGCGGGGGAATGGGCGATGTGGGTATCGCTACGGCCGCCGATGCGAATTCGGCCTTTTGGAACCTTGCCAAAACACCTTTCAATATCACTAAAGGAGGTGTGGCACTAACTTATACACCCTGGTTAAAAGACCTGGGTTTAAATGATGTATATCTTCTATCTGTCGCAGGATTTTATAAGATTGACGAACTGCAGGCAATTTCTGCATCGCTGCGTTATTTTAGCATTGGAAATATCCAGTTTACCGATAACCTTGGTAACGACCTGATCCTCTTTCGTCCGCGTGAATTTTCATTTGATGCCGGGTATTCAAGAAAGCTTTCTGAAAAATTAAGCATAGGCGTTGCGTTACGGTATATCAATTCAAATCTGGCGGGTAACAATTCTCTTAATGGCCAGGTATATAAAGCGGCTAACGCGGTTTCAGGTGATTTAAGCATTTTTCATTCAGGCCTTAATGAAACGGGCGAAGGATTTAATTATGGGGTGGTACTTTCTAATCTTGGCTCAAAAATATCTTATACAAATGATGCCACCCAAAAAGATTATATCCCTGCTAATTTAGGTATAGGCGTGGCTTATACAAAAGTATTTGATGAAACCAGTAAAATAACCTTTGGCATCGATGTAAATAAATTGCTGGTGCCAACGCCGCCGGTTTTCAGTACCACTTCAGGCGGTTCCGGTACTACGGAGGATTCCATACGCCTGGTCAATTACCGCAACCAGGGTATCATCAGCAGTTGGGTAAAATCGTTTGGCGATGCACCCGGAGGTTTCTCTGAAGAGATCAAAGAATTCCAGGCATCTTTGGGGGCAGAATTTTGGTATCAAAACCAGTTTGCGATGAGAGCAGGTTACTTTTATGAAAACCCTACAAAGGGCAACAGGAAGTATTTCACCGTCGGTGCCGGATTAAAATATAACACATTCGGACTTAATTTCTCTTACCTTATACCTTCGGGCAACGGGGTTAACCGCAACCCATTATCAAATACACTTCGGTTTAGCCTGATATTTGATTTTGATGGTCCAACTGAAAGTAAATAGTTGACAGGTCATTGTATAAAATGCGTTCCGGTGTATACAGCGGAACGTTTTTTTATTAGGCACCAACAAACTTTTTCTCCGCATTTAATTAAATTATCATGAATTTCAGGATCGGCTTTGGGATCGATTTCCATCAATTGGTTACAGACAGGGAATTCTGGCTGGGCGGGGTAAAGATCCCGCATCATAAAGGCGCGCTGGGCCATAGCGATGCAGACGTATTATTGCATGCTCTATGCGATGCTATGCTTGGCGCAGCTTGTTTAGGTGATATAGGGGTTCACTTTCCGGATACGGATGCTTCCTTAAAGAATATTGACAGTAAACTATTGCTTCAGCAAAGTTTTGACCTGGTAAAAAAAGCAGGATATGACATCGTGAATATCGATAGCACCTTATGCCTCCAGTCGCCTAAGATAAAGGATTATGTACTCCAGATGCAAACCGTGATTGCCGGCATCCTGTCATTGCGAATTACAGATGTATCCATCAAGGCAACGACAACTGAAAAAATGGGTTTTGTCGGAAGGGAGGAGGGGCTCGTGGCCTATGCTACTATTTTATTGCAGGGCCATCCCCCGCAATAACCCATCCTTGCTTTCGTTATTTTGCATTTTTAGTTAAAATACAGTGCTTGTAATTATGCGGTAACCATCTACCATTTTGCATCCCTATCATTCCTTACCTTTGCCGTCATGCCACAAATACCTGTAAGTATTGTAAACAGATCATCCAATCCCTTACCTTCCTACGCCACAGCCGGTGCAGCGGGGATGGACCTGAGAGCTAACCTGGAGCAAACCGTTACCCTTCAGTCTTTAGAAAGGGTATTGATCCCGACCGGTCTATTTATAGAAATTCCTTATGGATATGAAGCACAAGTAAGGCCCAGGAGCGGTTTAGCCATAAAACAGGGTATTACCTGTCTTAACACTCCTGGAACCATCGACAGCGATTACAGGGGCGAGGTAAAAGTAATTCTGATAAACCTTAGCATGGAGCCACAGCAGCTTCAACATGGTGACCGGGTAGCGCAAATTGTCTTTTGCAGGGTTGAGCGGGCGAACCTGCAATTGGTACAGGAATTGAATATTACTGAGAGAGGGGAGGGTGGCTTTGGCCATACAGGAAAAAATTAAACAACTTACTTACGAATGACATTTTCAAAATACCATACCGGTAGTATTTCCCTTTTCTTTTTCGCTGCAGTGATTACATGTGCGGCGAGCTGTAAAACGGCTAAAAAGATCCAGGCATCAATTGATAAAAAAGATTCCACTTCCGTGCATATAAGGAATCCCTTAAGGGATGACTCCACGTTATTGATAAAAAATGCCATGAATGAGATTCATAAAAAGCAACTGGATTTCAAAACGTTTTCTGCAAAAATAAAAGTGGAATATGAAGATACAAAAGGGAAACAACCGAATATCACAGCATACGTAAGAATCTTAAAAGACAGCCTGATCTGGATATCAGGCTACGCTACGGTATTTAATATTGAAGCCTTCCGGGTTTTGATCAATAAGGACAGCGTGTTTGTTTTAGATAAAATAAATAAGGAAGTTAAGCTAAGGTCCATGGATTTCTTACAGGAAGTAACCGAAATTCCATTCGATCTTAAAACGCTTCAAAACCTGTTTGTGGGTAACCCTGTTTTTTTAGAAGATAGCGTAATATCATATAAAGAGACGGAATCAAAAATATTGCTTGCTACCATCGGTAAATTTTTTAAACACCTGCTCACCATAAATAAAACAGATCGGTTTATTATCCATAGTAAACTCGATGATGTAAATCTTGCCCGCAACAGAACGGCTGATATCACTTATGGAGAATACGAGGTCAACAACGGGGTAGCATTTTCTACATACCGGGAAATAACCGTATCAGAAAAAAATAAACTCGACATACATCTTAATTTTAAGCAGTATGAGTTTAACAAAGATTTATCCATCACATTTAATATCCCCTCCAATTTTAAGCGCCGGTAAGCGTTAGTTGTAATCATCATTGGTTAGCATCGCCGTTAGTTTACGGTAAATAATTTAGGCCGTCCGGTGATCACATTTCAACTTTGAACTAACTCCCGTATTTTTGTTAATCTTGTAAAATCAGCACATGATTAAAATCGTTTTTGCTTTCTTGGTATGCTTTGTTTTTTATATTTCTTTATTTGCCCAAACGGCAGGCCAGCAGGATCTGGAAAGAGAGCGCCAGCAATTAAAACGGGAAATTGAGCAAACCCAGGAATTATTGAATAAAAATAAACGCACCACCAAGGAAAGCCTGGGGCAGCTTTCACTTTTAAACCGCAAGCTAAACCTGCAGGGAAATGTGATCGATAATATCAGCAAGGATATCAATTTACTGGATAACAACATTTTTAGATCCCAGCGTGATGTAAACCGACTGCAGGTCCTATTGGACACCCTTAAGCAAGAGTACGCTAAGAGCATGGTCTATGCTTATAAAAACCGAAGCAGTTCTGATTTCCTTAATTTCATCTTTTCAGCATCAAGTTTCAACGATGCGATCAAACGCATAACCTATTTAAGGAGTTATAGAAATTACCGGGAGAAACAGGGCGAAAATATTCTGCGTACTCAGGAGTTGTTAAAAGAACGTATCGATGAGCTCAGTGGTAATAAGAAGAAGAAAAGTGTAGTGTTGCAGGTACAAAGTAAAGAATTGTCCGTACTCGAATCGCAACAGGAGGAAAAAAATCAGCTGGTGGCCAAACTAAAAGCACAGGGCAAAGAACTGAATGACCAGATAGCGGCTAAGAAAAAACAAATGCAAAAGGTTAGTAATGCAATCGCCGCTGCTATCAGGAGGGCGCAGGACGCGGCGAGGAAAGAGGCTTTGGCCAAGGCAAAAGAAGAAAAATCAAGGCGTGATGCGGATGC
>JBBJMD010000086.1:0-16366 GCA_037719925.1 Ferruginibacter sp. | reverse complement strand
GAAAAAGTCAAAACCGGTAAGATTGATAAAACGATTGTTTTGAAAGTCATCAAGGATGTTATGAAGTATGACAAACAATTATTGACGGCAAAAGCAGGAACAACCATCCGGATCGTGTTTCAGAACACTGATTTCATGCAGCATAACCTGGTGCTTATTTACCCAAAAACATTGGAAAAGGTAGGGGCAGCAGCTGATAAACTTGCAGCAGACCCCAACGGGGCAAAAATGAATTATGTTCCTAAAATGCCGCAGGTCATGCAAGCAACACCACTTATTAACCCCGGGGGAAAATATACCCTTACTGTTAAGCTGCCCGATGTTGCGGGAGACTACCCTTATGTATGTACATTCCCGGGACATTGGCGTATAATGTATGGGATACTAAGAGTAAGCAAATAAGGAACGATTAACAGCACAAAAAAATCAGTCAACTGTAATGAGCCTGGATATCAAATACGGTGTCAGCACCTGGTTATGGACCTCGCCTTTTACCACCACTTCAATAGAAATGTTATTTCCGAAAATTGCGCAAATGGGATTTGATGTGGTGGAAATTGCAGTGGAGGACCCGGCATTGATCAATGTAAATGCCGTTAAAGAGGGTTTGAAAAAATATAATTTAAAAGCGGCAGTCTGCGGCGCATTCGGACCTTCAAGGGACCTTACCCATGAAGACACCGGCGTGCATCAAAATAGTTTCGCTTATATAGAATCCTGCCTGGAGATCTGTGCAGAACTGGAAACGGGTTTCTTTGGCGGCCCGATGTATTCTGCGGTAGGGAAAGCCAGGATGGTTCCACCCGAACAGCGGAAGGCAGAATGGGAACTTGCAGTAAAGAACCTGGGGATCGTTTGTAAAATGGCATCGGCGCGTGGATTGAAAATAGCGCTCGAACCACTTAACCGTTTTGAATCAGACCTGGTGAATACAACGGAAGACGCATTGCGATTGGTGAATGATATCAATCATCCTTCTGCCGGGATTATGCTTGACGGGTTTCATATGAATATCGAGGAGAAAGATATTGAGAAAGCTATCGGAATTGCCGGTGACAGGTTAATTCATTTGCAGGTATCTGAAAATTACCGGGGAACCCCCGGTACAGGGCAAACCCGCTGGGACCTCTATAAACGCGGATTGGAAACAATTAATTATACGGGTATTGTTTCTATGGAGAGTTTTACGCCGGAGAATCAAGAATTGGCCGGTGCGGTTTGTTTCTGGCACCCGATGGCAGACGACCAGGACGAGTTTGCAACTGCAGGACTTTCCTTTTTAAGGAATTGGGCAACCGGGTAAAAGCTATTTAAACTTCCTCATTTATAAATGATACATTATGGAAAGGAAAATTAATATTGCCATAATTGGCCTTGGTTTCGGATCAGAATTTATTCCAATCTACCAGCGTCATCCCAATACAAATATGTATGCCATTTGTCAAAGGAATACCGAAAAGCTCCAACAGGTGGGGGATGCTTTTGGGATCCATAAAAGGTATACCGATTACGATGAGCTTTTAAAAGATCCCGACATTGATGCGGTGCACATAAATACGCCTATCCCGGATCATGGCATCCAATCCATTAAAGCGCTGAAGGCCGGCAAACATGTTGCCTGTACTGTACCGATGGCGACATCGGAGGAGGAATGCCGGCAGATTGTAGCGTTGGTAAAAGAAACCGGCCTTTGTTACATGATGATGGAAACGGTGGTATATGCCCGTGAATTTCTTTTTATGAAAGAACTCTACGAAAAAGGAGAATTGGGGGAAATACAATTTTTGAAAGCAAGCCACCAGCAAGATATGGATGGATGGCCCAATTACTGGCCGGGCCTCCCACCAATGCATTATGCAACGCATTGTGTGGGCCCTGTTTTAGCACTAACAAGAGGAGAAGCGGAGTATGTTTCCTGCTTCGGTTCAGGCACCATCCGGGAGGAGTTGCGTGCTCATTATAATTCTCCTTTCGCAATCGAAAGCACCCATATTAAATTCAGGAACGCTGACTTAAGCGCACATGTGTACCGTTCGCTTTTTGATACGGCAAGGCAATACAGGGAGAGTTTTGAAGTGTATGGAACACGCAAATCGGTAGAATGGCCATTGATAGAAGGACAGCCACTCGTGGTACATACAGCTAAAAAACCAGAGCCGGAAATTCCGGCCGAACTGCACGCTCCTGATTATGCACATCTATTGCCGGTATCCATTCAATCCTTTACAACAAAAGGTGTTTACGATGCGGAAGATCATCAGCACCTTTCGTTCGTGCAGGGCGGTGGCCATGGCGGTTCACATCCCCATCTTGTTCATGAATTTGTTAGTGCGGTAACAGGTAAACGTGCGCCCTTCCCTAATGCACAGCAGTCGGCCAATATTACCTGTGTGGGTATCCTTGCACATGAGTCAGCTATGCAGGGCGGAAAGATTATTTATTTACCAGCATTTACTTTGGGCGATAGTTGAAGAAAGGGAGGGGCGACGGTTCGATGAAATGTTGATGATCGTGCAGTTAATTATTTCTATAAAAAAATTAAGAATGTGTAGCGTTAACACCAGTGAATTTAGCAACTCAACAGTATGTTGGCGCAAATCCCTTGTTGTATGGATCTCCCCCGAAAAGTTTTCAGATAAGTAAGCCTGAATTTTAGGGATTCAAAATTGAAATCTAAAAATAGATAACTGCTAACCGCACTAACATAATAAAAAATACTCATTCCCTTTGGTTCCCGGATTAAAATTTCTAAGGCCGGTGGTAGAAAACACGTTCCTTTCAGCACGTACCCGCATGCCCGCAGCTTTCAGGCATGCCTAAGCATTTATTCCTCAAGCGGTAATTATAAAAGGTTTTATGTCCACCAATTTATTCCTTTAATAAAAGATTTTTAAAATATAGCGAGTACGCCAACGCGGAAATGGCAAGTATTTTTGGTGAAAAGCTTTCCACGGCTGCGCATTATAAGGCATGGCAGATAAAAAGTGTTTTGCCCGAGAATACGGGCAGCGGGATTATAGCACATCCCTTACTAACAGCGGCACAATGGCACCCTGTTTACAGTATCACTATTACGGACGTGAATAACGATGATAAAATGGACCTGGTTATTGGAGGTATGGAAAGTTATTCACGGATATAATTTGTCGCTTATGATGCCGGGAAAGGGAATATTTTACCAACATGGGAATTTAATTTTGAAAGAGTACCCGCGCCCACCCTCAGGCATCAGCCTTACGGGAAACATTAGTAATGCTATTGTGATTGGCAGGTAGCTAATTAAAGATATAAATAACCGGTATGCCTTGCAATACATTTTAAATAAGTAACCCGGCGCCGCTAAGATTATCTTCGGCACAGTTTCAATGCCTCACAAGTTTTTTTGCATTGCCGCCGTATATCTTCTGCAATGCTGCATCACTTAAGCTGAGCCCGTAGAGCGGCCAGTGGTAATTGAACATGTCATAGCCATAAAAATGCTCATCTGCCGATTCAAGGATGCGGTAAGTCATTTCATACATTTCTTTTTCATACTGTAAATTTCGGCCATCCATATCAACGCCATACAGGAGCCTGTCCTGGTATTTTTCCATAAAATTACTGGTATACCGTGGCACAGGGGAGAACTCCCCAAAGCGGGCGGCTATGTCCGCATAGAGGTTTGGGTATTTGTCAAGCAAACGCGCGAGTTTACTCAAATCAGCGCAACAGTTAGCAAGATGGCAGGCAATAAAGATTGTAGCAGGATTATCCCTCACCGCGTTTTCCAACGTAGCTACTAATTGGTCATGGTCCAATATACCCTTCTTTGTCATGTCGACTTTCCATTTTGCAGCGTTCATAAGCCCGTCGTTGGTTGAGTCTGCAGGCAGATACATCCATTCATCTTCGGCCACATGTATGCTGACGGGCATGTTCAGTTCAGCGCATTTTTGCAGCAGGGGTTTCATTTGCGGGTCATCGATGTGTAAACCCGCGGAGACCGGCCAGGAATAAAATTCACCCAATCCTTTATCGCCCAATTCGCCCACGCCCTTTGCTCCTTTTTTATGGCATCTTTCCAGTTCCTGCAATGCATGTTTTATCCAGCCTGGTTTTTCAAACCCGGTGTAATCAAATCCACACCAGATATCAAACCTGTCTTTATACTTTGCATATTTATCAACAATGGAATCGAAACGCGACCCTGTCGCATACGAAAGAATAAATTTCTTTTCGATGCCGGACTCATCCATCAGGGTTACGAGTTTTTCAACATCCGTGTTTTCATCATCATGTGAATGCACATCGGTTGCAGGATACTTAGCTTTGGATATTTTTGTTACGGGATTTTTATAAATGGAGACCGGTCGATAATTCTCCAGTTTCAGGTTGTTTAACTGCTGGCCGTCACAGTTTAAGCTGGTAATAAAAAATATTGCAGGCAAGCTTAACCGGGCGGCAAAAAATAATTTCATAAGTGGATGCTTTTGTTGTGAAGGTAACAATTTGGGAGCCATCCGGCAATCATAACATTGTCAAAGTTTTATCGCTGGCTAAAATGCCTTTACCGCGTTTTCAAATCAAATACATTACTGTTTGCGCCATCATCCATATTTTTATTTTAGATAATCCTCTCCAGGAAAATGATAATGCTTTTTTGAGTAATGCTTACTGGATAAACGCAGTGTTACCCGTTTGCGGATGGTATATAATTTCCAGTTCACTAAAGATACCAGGTTGTTGGGTAAAAATTTTGTACCAGGATAGCCTAGTACTATTTGTCGACCAGTTTCAGCCACTCTTTAACCACCGTTTTTAACGCAATTCCTTTAGTTGTAACATCATGCAGGTCTTTAAAGGTGGCAACCCGTCTCCCGTCTTTGTAATCACCTTCCAGCAATCCGGTGGGATCATTTACTACCGCGCCCGTAGGAAACACAAGGAGCGCATAACCCTTATGAACATTCACTACTACGATATCCCTTTTATATTCTTTTGGGTCAAACGGTTTGATATCACCGGAATAAAAAAAAGCCGGCGAGTTCCACTTTATTTGCTCTCCTATTTCCTCGTCCGTGCTTAAAATAATTTGCCGGAGGGCTTCAATAACTTTCCCAAGAAGAGGGTCGAGTTTTTGGATATAGGATGTTACTGCTGACGGCGTGTGTACATTTTTTGCTTTAGCCATTTTCTATGTTATGTAAAATTATTTATGCCGCTATTGAAGCTTTCCTTTTCGTCCAATTACCAGGTAGTGCCATCTGGAAAACTTAAGTTTGTGGTTTTTCTTCCAGTTGCTGGATGGCTTTCTTTGCTGCTGCCAGCCTGACCTGTTTATTATTTTATATTAATTTCTTCATAACTATTTTTTCCATTCTGTGGTGCATCGGAACCAGGAGGGCAGCGATGCAAACCAGTGACAACAGCATCAGGACCGGCGAGTGATGTGTCACTTTTTCCAGGAACGGGTGTAATAATAAATTGAGGAACTCGAATACGATCAATAAGGCAACCACACCTAAGAATTCAATAAGTTTTGTATTGGTAATTAAACTGCGGCTGAGTAATAAAAATAGCAGGATGAAAACGATTATGCCAAATGCAAGCAATACATATTGTATATGCTGACTGCGTTGTTCAGCCTCATCAGCAAGCCGGTCTTCTTCTTCAAGTAACCGGATCTTTTCTTTGAACGCTAATGCCTGTATCTTATCCGTATTATTCTGGCTGTAAATGGAATCGCCAATGGTTGACTCCATCCGGGCGTAATAATAAGCACTATCTATTAGACGCAGGGGCTCAAATATCCTTCTCAAAAAAATTGCACAGGCAAGTTTCATATCATCATTTTTAAGCTGCCGGCCCAGCTGAAACAATTGCCTAGCCTGTACCTGTGCCTGTAAAATTTTATTGTTGTCGAGTAGAAAATTCGCGTAATTGATTTTGGTGTAAAGTTTATTTTTAAAAAAAGACATTGAATCTACAAGTGCTATGACTTTCCTGTAATAAATTTCTGCCAGAACGGTATCGCCTAGCTGTTCATGAACGGTAACAAGGCTTCGCAGTGCAATAGCGTCATAGGTCCTGCTTTTCAGCCTGAGATTTGTTTCATTTAAAGCCTGCACATAATGCAATGCGGAATCAGGTTGATGCAACAGCAGGAAACAATTGGCCATATTATCCTGGTACTGTCTTACATAAAGTTGTACATGGGAGATGGGGCCGCCGGTAAATTTGCAGCTCCCTTCCGGTTATATTTTATGGCTTCTTCTATAATTTCCAACCTCGAATATGTAAATGCTATATCGAAATACAGGGAACTTACCCTATGCTTATCATTTATTTTTTCGGCCAATGGAAGCGCCTTAAACAAATATTCAAGGCCGGTAGTATTGTCGCCTTTACTGGAAAAGAAATAATTGCCGGCCATGTTATAACCAATGGCCAAAAGGGAATCGTTATCCAATTCACGGGCTATTGTCAGCATCTCTGTACAGAGGGAAGATTCTATATTGCCATCGCCGTTTGTAAAGATGTCTTCAGATAATCTATTAAGGATATTAAATCTTTCGAGGGGATCGTTGGTTTTTGTTAAAATGGTTTTTAAGCTATCTGAAGTTTTATATTGAGTAATACCAGCGGATGTATAAATTAAAAAGCCAATTAAAATGGTTACTATTTTTTTCATACCAGGGTGTAGATAATGATCCGGTGTTTCCAATTAGTTGCCAGGAGAACTATTTCGCCAGCTAAAATATGGTTTTAATCATGACGCAAACTGTTCAATTCTTCGCCATGGCTGACGAACCATAGGGAAGATATTTTCCGGCACTGCAGATCACTGCAAAATACTATTTAATCCTTTGCTGCTTTTCGCTTTCAGCAATTAATTGCTTTACCCGGTTTTGTTGCGTAGGTTCTCTTTTTCCATTTATTATCCAGTGAATAATGGTCTTCTGGTAAGAAGGTGCCTGCGCTGTAAAAAAATTCCACGCATTCTTATTTGCCTTAAGTTGTTTTTCCAGGGCCGGGGGCAGGTCCTTTTTTTTATTTTCAAAACTGTAAACCCGTGACCTTTCTTCAGTACGCCGTGTAAAAGACTCCAGCCCTGCCGGTTCCATTAATCCTTTTTCGATTAGTTCGTTTGCCTTTTTAATATTTACAGCGCTCCAGATGCTTGTTGATTTTCGGGGTGTAAAACGAATGGTGTAACTTTCCTGGTCGATTGATTTACGCACACCATCAATCCAGCCAAATGATAGTGCTTCATCAACCGATTGAGGCCAGGTCATGCTGGGTTTATTGCTGTGTACCTTATAAAAGCCAACGGGTAATTCAGCCTTTTTTTTATGGTTTTGCTTTAACCACTTTCTAAAGGCTGATTGTTTCGCAAAAAAAACTGGGGTCATTTATTTCTTTTATAACTAATTTAATCATGTACGCTTTAATAAGGTTGACTTATAGAATGATCGTATTTAATCCCTGGCTTTAAACATCCATTCCCAAACATCCCCGTCCTCAGGATCATTGACTGTTCCGATAAATATAAAATTATTTTTCTTAAGTATCCTTACCGAATAGTTTTCCTCTGGCAGGGTCCGCGCAGTGATCTTTAACGTGGGATCGGCCTCGAGTGCGCGCCTCACAAGTTCCTTACAGATTTTTGTCCCAAACCCCCGGTGCTGGTACTGGTCAAAAGAACGGTACGCAATTTCAACGGAGCCATCAGCAGGTGGACCTTTAAAGCCGGCTGCCCCAACCAGGGAGCCATTCTCTTCCGCGTAATAACCGATCCAGGGTTGCAAAAATCCAACTCTTTTGTAAAATTCAATAGTCAAACCAAGGGTTTCGGCGCACAAGGGATGGGTGGTGTATTGGTAGTTGTCTTCAGGTTTTTCCAGGATAGGCAGCAGCTTCATTAATGACATTTTAATTTAGTTGATTTTACAAGTTGCCGTGATGTTTTTCGCCGCTCGCGGTCAGTAGATTTAAGGTATGTTGCAACCCCTTGTTATTTTCCCAACCCAGGTGCCCAGGGATCACATAGGCCGGGCGGGGGAATTTTTTAATTACTTTCCTGACTGATTTTGGCCATTCCATTAGATTTGCATCTCTTATATTTCCCAACTCGTTCGTTTCTGTGCTTTTAATGAAGCAGCCGCCATAAAGAATTTTTTCTTTATTAAACCAAACCACGATATTATCTTTTGAATGCCCTTCCCCGGGATAATACGCCTGAAACACATGGTTTCCTACCGTAAAGCTTGTATCGTTTACGAAATAGAATGCCGCTATATTTTCTTTATGGATTTTACATAGGTCAAAGGTTTTTTTTGAAGAATAGGTACTGATCCCTTTCTGTTTTAAAAAGCTGAGCCCGGCCGTTCTGTCAGCATGAAAATGGGTCGACAGGCATAAGACAACTTTCTGGTGATGCCTTAACTCCATACTATCCAGCAATACCTGGAATTGTGTTGTATCCCATGGAGTGTCAAACATTACAATACCTTCGGTAGTTACGAGGTACATGCTATTTGAAGGTACTGGCACTTTATTGTACAGTGAGTAAGTAGTATAAACATAAAAGGCCTCGGTTAAAGGTGAAATTTTTAAAGCAGGTGTACCCGGCTGGCCGCAAAGGCCCGTAGACAAAAAGGACATGAATAGTGTACTTACTATTATCAAAAAACTACGCATAAATAAAACTTAAGCTTTTTGAACCCGGTGCTACTGCTTGGGGTGGGAACATTATTTGAAATTTGCAGGTATGATTTCAAAGAATCATCCAGCTATTCAAAAATAAACAAGCCGTGTAGCTTGACAAAAAAATATTGTATCGAAGATTATATGCAGTTGAGGACATTATGCGTAATCTTTACTTTACCTTGATGGAAAATCCATTTAGCCAAAGATTCATAAGGAAGATGGGGACACTAAAAAAATATCTCAACAGGAGCAAGAGCAATGGGCATTTTTCCAATATTGTCTTGCATGAGGGAGTAGGGACATACAATATTTTATGTAGAGATGGGAGATATCGCAAAGGAGAAAAATGCTGTGTTGTGTTATTATTTGTTGGGTAATTTAGCTCTTTGCGTTGTTAGGCTTGCGAAAACCTGGTTTACTCGTTTATTATAATTGGTATACAGTTTATTAAAGACCAAATTGGTATAGCAAATTATATTTTAACGGCATTTCCTGTTGCAGCGCTTTTATAAATTGCCTGAACGATCCGGATATCCCTTAACCCTTCTTCACCAGGAACCAGCATTGGCTTACCTTCCCGGATCGATACGGCATCGTCATCCATTTGTTTGGCCTGTTGCCAGGGAACTTCATAGGGTGTGTATATTTCGCCTAAAGGGCTGCTGCCCTTTACCCCGTTGTACCCGGAATATGGCGCCATCTTTACATCCCCTTTTTCACAGGTAACATCAAGAAAATTAATGTTTTCCCCAAAACTGGTTTTGATATCTGCAATGACACCTCCCGGAAACTCAAGTTTTGCTACCGTGGTTTCATCAAGGCCATCTTTATATATTTCCGGGCGGGTGGTAGAAGTTTTAGCGGATAAAATGCTTACGGGCTCCATGCCGCTGCCGCATCTGGCACCCTGGATGGCGTATACGCCCATATCATATAATACGCCGCCACCCATTGCTTTAATTTGTTTCCAGTGATTGGTACGATTATCATGGTAGCCTGCTGCACAATTTAATTTTTTAACCTTTCCCAGTAATTGCTTGTTCACTATGCGGCGGTATTCCTGCGTATTGGGTTCATGATGAAGGCGGTAACCAATTGCCAGCGACCGTTTATTGTTTTTACATGCATCGATCATATCCTGGCATTCCTCCACCGTCATTGCCATTGGCTTCTCGCACCATACATGTTTGCCGGCATTCGCGGCTTTTACAACATACTCCCGGTGCATAGAAGGAGGCAACACTACATATACAACGTCAATGTCAGCGTTATTGGCAATCTGTTCAAAATTTTGATAATTGTAAATATTCTTATCAGGAATATTGTACTTTTTTTTCCATTCCTCCGCTTTGGAAGGTGTACCCGTAACAATGCCAGCCAGGTAACAGTTTTTTGTTTGCTGCAAGGCAGGGGCAAGAAGGTCGGTACTATAATAGCCCAAACCCACCAAGGCTATGCCCAACTTATCTTTTGCGTTTCCACCAATGGAGAATACGGATTGAGGAGCATAAAGAACAGCACTTCCGCCGACGGCAAGGGTTTTAATAATTTTTCTACGTGATATTTTAGTCATATTCCGCAATTTAGATGGAGGATAAAAACAGTACTATTTTTATGCCATACTATTCTTTAGCAACAATATAATTAATTGTGTTATCCATTAAGGTGGCAAAAGTGCCATAAGCAGGGTATATTGTTATAAGAGGGTATTTTTAATGGTAGCAAAGCCTCCACCCAGATGTCGCCAAAGGCTTTGTAAATATCTTTCCCAAATATTCTTAACAACAAATCGCCTCTATTAGTTTTTGCAAAAAAAAACAAACCTGGTATGCGACATAAATGGGTAATCTTAATAATTGGTAAAATCCAGCAGGAATTACGTGGACGCTTTGATTAACCGGTATAGTTCCGGAAGGAAAGGATAGAGCCAGTCCCTCGCCAATTTAAGGAAAAAGCAACAGCCGCACCTCTTCAATAAAACAGGGATTCCGGTTAAGTAATTATCGGGCACTGTTGTTCAGCAGGCGCCGGATTGTAAGGAGGCAACCAAATTATTGCAGCAGATTGAATCTTTACAAAAATGCAGGTAGGAATAATACATTTCCTGGTTAAAGAAATAACGATTTAAATTGGGAACACTACCTTCAGCAAACAACCTTTGCCAGGTTCTGATTCCAGTATCATTTTACCGTTATGGATCTCGGCACGTGTATTTATATTTTGCAGGCCTACCCCTTTGGTATGTAATGAAGTATCAAACCCTACGCCATCGTCTTTAATCATGAGCCCAAGTGAATCTTGCGTTTGCTCTAAAGTTATATAAACGTTTTGAGCGCTGGAATATTTAATAGTGTTATTGAGTTGCTCCTGTACGATGCGGTAAACAGTCAGTTGTAATTCATCGCTCGTATCACGTTCATTAAAATTTTTCCATTCCGTTACAAAGTTCATCCCATTTGATTGCTGCTTATTCATGTTGTCCGACTGTTGTTTGAACTCGATCCAGTTATTCAGTGAATCGATGAGGCCGATTTCCGAAAGTGTCGGCGGCATTATTACCTGCGACAAATTTTTGATTTCCTCGATCGCCATCAGGATATACTTTTTGCTGTTCTGCATAAATATCATGCGTTTGTCGTCTTCGCTGATCGCACAGTCGATATACAGGTTTGACGCCGCTAATATCTGGTTGATGTTTTCCAGCAGTTCATACGCCATATTGCTTCTTTCAAGTTCCTGCGCCATCAAAACGGCATTCGTCTTTTCCTTTATTTTAAGTGCCTTTTGGTTTTCAATTTTAATCTCCTCCTGAATCTTTTCGAGCGAAGTAACAATTGCCTGGGGCAGCTTTTCCAGGTTGTCCTTTAACACATAATCATTAGCCCCTGCTTTTATTACCGACACAGCGTATTCCTCCGAAACCGTAGCCGTCACCAGGATAAAAGGTATCCGCAAACCGCTTTGCAGAAAAATATTTAATGCTTCTGCTGAATTAAAAGAAGGAAGGGTATGATCAGAAAGTATAACATCCGGAGCGAACTCAATTATGGCTGCCACATATGCCTCCTTGTTATCAACGACATGGATTTCGGCGTCTATATTTTTTTTCAGTATCCTGTTTACAAGGTCAGCATCGCTTTCCGCATCTTCCAGGTGTAATATTTTCATTTTGTCTATCATCGTAAATATTTTACTAGCGGACCAACTTATTGGTTTCAAAATTGATTTCGCGTGTTAGTGTATCCTTTATTGCCGAAAGGTTTTATTGAATGGTAAAATAAAAAGTGGCCCCTTCATTTAGTACCGATTCAGCCCAAACCTCACCGCCATGTTTAAATATAATTTTTTGAACTATCGCAAGCCCAACCCCTGTGCCTTCAAATTCTTCCTGCCGGTGAAAACGCTGAAATACATCGAACAGTTTGTGATAATAGGTCATGTCGAACCCAGCGCCATTATCTTTTACAAAATAAACAATGCCTTTATCCGAGGGTTTGCACCCTACTTCAACAACAGGGGCCGCTTTTTTCGAAGAATATTTGGTCGCGTTAAGCAATAAGTTTTGGAAAACGAGTTGAAGCGTCAATTCGTCCGCAATGGCCGTGCCTAACTCCCCTACAATAATATTATGGTGATATTTATTTGATTGCTGTAATTCAGCAACCACATTATTTACAATTTTATTGACGTCGACATTTGTCTTGTTCAACGTTGCTTTTCCCAGCCTTGCAAATTCAAGCAGGTAATGGATGAGCCGCTCCATTTTTTGAGCATTGAACATAACCCTGTTAAGGATATTGTCGCCATCTTCATCTAGTTTATTTTTGTAAGTGTCCAGCAAAATCTGGGAGTAACTATTAATGGCCCGCAACGGCGCTCTAAGATCGTGGGAAACCGAATAGGAAAAAGATTCCAGTTCCTTGTTTGCGGAATCCAGCTCCCGTGTTCTTGCCTGTACCCGTTGTTCCAACTCATTATTCAATCCGAGGATTTCCTCCTCCGCCTGCTTATGTTTGGTAATATCTATCACGGTGCCCATTATTGTTGTGGGGTTTTCTGTGCTGTCAGCAATAACTTTTCCTTTTATCAGGATCCAGTGTACCGAATGGTCGTGCCAGGTAATTCTTGTTTCAACAATCCATGTATGCGTGGTTAATGCCTCGCGAAAAGAATCCTCCACCCGTGCCAGGTCATCGGGATGAACATGAGCCATCATGTTCTTACTGGCCCATACCGGCAAGGCCTCGTTGTAGCCAAAAATCTGGTCGTGCCGTAAATTTCTGATGGCGGTATCCGTTATAAGATCAAGTTCCCATATTCCGATTTGTCCTGCCTCCAGGGCGAAATCCAGCCGCTCTTCTGCCTTTTTCTTTTCTGTGATATCTACACTAAGCACCAGGCGTGCCTTTAACTCGCCAATATTAATCTCATGCGAGTTAACTTCTACATAAATAAGGGAACCGTCTTTTTTAAGGTGCTTCCATATACCCGTATTTCGTCTGCCCAGGGCTGAAGTGTTATCGAGCTCGAGGAAACGTTTTTTCTCATCATCCGGGCGAATATCCAAAGTAGACATAGAAAGGAATTCTTCGCGCGAGTAACCGTAATGGATAATGGCAGCTTCGTTTACGTCAATAAAAAACAGGGTATCCAGGTCTAGCACCCACATAGGCAGGGGGCTGTTCTCAAATAGCTTACGATACTTCTTTTCACTTACCTGTAATTCTTCCGTTCGCTTAACAACCCGCTGCTCTAATAAACCATTTAATTGCCTGATCTGTTCTTCCGCTTTTTTCCGCTCCGTATTATCACGGGTTATTTTGGAAAAACCGAAAATGGCTCCATTCCGGTTCAATGCCGTAATGACCACATTTGCCCAAAAAAGCGTCCCATCCTTTTTTACCCGCCAGCCTTCGCTTTCATGCCGGCCCTCAGTCCTGGCAAGGGTTAGTATTTCTTCCGGGGAACTATTACCCATTTCTTGCTGCGGGTAAAAAACAGAAAAATGTTTCCCGATGATCTCGTTTTCTGTATAACCCTTTATCCTTTGAGCACCTTCGTTCCAGCTGCTTATATTTCCCTCCGGTGACAGCATGATAATGGCATAATCATATACTTCACTGGTTAAAAGACGGTATCGTTCTTCGCTTTCCTTTAAAGCCTGTTCACTGTTCCTTCTTTCAGTTGCATCCCTGGAAAAGCCTATGAATAAATAATCGTCTTTTATTTTAACGGGAGAAACGGTAAAATCTACGATTAAGGAAGAAGCATCTTTGCGAACCACTCTCAGCATGGTAGTCCGGGTAAACACATCGCTATGTCCCGTTTTTAAGAAGCTTTTCACTTCTGCAATATATCCCTGCCGGAATTCTTCAGGGACGATGACCTCGTTAAGTACCTTTCCTAAAACTTCCTCTTCTTTCCACCCCAGCATTTTTTCAGCTGCAGGATTCCACTTTACGATAAACCCTTTACTATTGATTACGATTACCGCATCGGGGGCATTTTCGTAAATGACTTGTAATTGTAATTCATTCTCCAGTGCTTTTTCTACCTGCGTGTCATGCAGGACCGGTGTAGTTTGCGCCTTGTTTTGGGATGGGGTTAAAATGCCGTTATCAAAAAGTTTAGTTATATAAAAAACCATTATCCAGCTAATTGCAGCCGTCACTACAAGCACAAGGGTATTAAACCTGTAAAAGGGGTACCAAAAATTAAGTGCATCTAAAAAATGGGTAATCGCTCCGGCAACGATAAAACTTATAAATAAATAGTAAAGGGGGGTGTTTTTGGAAGGATTTTTCCTGCTATGTTTACTGGTGACAACCGCGATGGCAATGTAAGCCAGGGTTATCAGCAGCGAACTGGTGATGTAAATACTGCCGTGAACATTTCCCCATTTGCCACTGCGCCATTTGAGTGGCCAGTCAGAATAGTCAAAAAGCTTTATAAAAAAATCTGTTAACTGGTTCATCAGTAATGTTTATGCCACATCTACAGGCTTATTTAATGTTGTTAACATACTTTTATGATTCCGTGATTAGAGGGAAGTCAAACTCAACTCCCGTTTATCATTAAAAAAATACCCGGAGTATTGAAGTCGTGCCTGGGTAGCCCTTGAAGTTGCGAATCGATATATAGGAACCTGCGGTAGCATATAAAAATAAGATTCAAAAGGGTAAATGTCAATATAAATTATAAAATTTTATGGTACACCATTTTATAACGATGGGTTGCTGTCAATATTGTATTGCCGAATTTAGGCTTAGTAATTTTACGCAAGGGGAATTACGTAAACACTTTGCATACCCTCATTTTATAAAGGCAGCTGTTCAACTTCCATCCCGGTCAATGATTGAACTACCTGATCTGTGCATGTTACCGGCAACGAATAAACGAAGTTTTCTTATACATGCTTATGGCAGGAACCAATCGCTTGGCTGTTTTTTTCAAAAGTTAAAATGATTAGAACAAGCAATAGATAGCGCCAGGAGCGGGGAATATGTTCTACACCAGCCGAATTGTTTATTCATGAAGTGTGCGGAAGCACTAAATAACATGGAAATTAAAACGGGGCACAAATATTTCAGTAAATTGAGTCAGTAAACCTGGTGAAAACCAACTTTTTTTTATTTTTGCAAGATCCTTGCGGCCTGACCCATCATATGACAAATGAATTAATTCAACATTCAGCAGGCAAACGTGTGCTGTACAAGATGTTTTTTGTACCAGTATTGCTTATGGGGGTTTTTAGCATTAATGGTAGTGCCCAGATAAGACCGTTAAAGAAGATGCACCCTGCAAATTTGTCAACCAGGAACATTACTACAGAACAGACTATCCGCAAGCTAAATTTTAACCTGCCTGATTGGATAATGAATATTGGAGGGCGGACAAAGGGATTCACTTCCCTGGCGGGATTTAATAAATTTTATAGTACGTCGTTGATCCCTACCAGCGCCGCGGTTAATGGCGGTAGCAATGATACCATTCCATTCCTTATATTAAAAAGAGACAGTGTGAATGCTGTCCGCTACTACATCCGCGGAATATTCCTGGTGCGTAGAGGTACAATCTCTTTTACCCTGGATGATAGCCTGGTGTTAAATTACAGGAAATGGAACGTATCTGCCAATAACCGTATTGATTATACCAACAGGGGAATATTGGTCACGGATTTAAGCTTAAATAGTGATACTTCTGTTGTAACAATAGTAAGCCAACAGAACATTACGGGCACCCCGGTAGATATCAGTATACAGAATTTTGATATCAGGGGTATCACCGGGTTAACAGGTGGGGATTCATTAACAATTTCGGGTTTACTGGATGCAAAAATTTTGTTGAACGGCCTGGGCAAGGTGCTTAAGGGCGCCACGGCCTCTGGCGCTATCAGTCAATTTAAACTGATGCAACAGCCTGTTGGAACTTTACAAATTAACGCCGAAATAATTGACAGGAATACGATCCATGCAAAGATTGACCTTGCCGAAAATGAGAATGATCTTACTTTCCAGGGTAACATTATCCAGGATAAGGGCCTCCGGCAAGTAGATGGAGTGTTGGATATTAAAAAGTTGCATTCGGCGGTATTGCAGGGATTCATTAAAGGTATGAGCATTGCGAGGGGGAGCGTTAACGGCTCCTTTGCCTTAAAGGGGAAACCTTCGAAGCCGGA
>JBBJMD010000256.1:0-4646 GCA_037719925.1 Ferruginibacter sp. | reverse complement strand
TCATTGCTCCAAGCGGAAGTGGGAAAACCTCATTAATACATTATTTATATGGCCTGAGAAATGATTACGGGGGGCAGATATCTTACGATGCAAATGATATAAAAAATTTTGATGCGGAAAAATTTGCTAAATGGCGACAGCAACATATCAGTATCGTTTTCCAGGACCTCCGCCTGTTTACGGAGCAGACGGTATTACAAAATATTGAAATAAAAAGATCATTGTTACCCTTCGGCGCAACAAACAACATTGAAGCTATGGCGAAAAAGCTGGGTATTGAAAATAAACTTCACAAGATCTGTAAAAACTGCAGTTATGGTGAGCAACAGCGGATCGCTATCATCAGGTCCTTACAGCAACCTTTCGATTTTTTATTGCTTGATGAACCCTTTAGCCACCTCGATGAACTTAACCGTAAAAAGGCAATGGAACTGATGGAGGAAGAAAGCAGCCTGAGAAACGCCACCATTGTTTTAGCTGACCTGAGAGAAATTGTGTATTTTAAATCAGAGCGGACACTTCACCTGTAAGAAGAGGAAGGCTGAAGGGCCCTGACACATTTTCTGATACTTAAAAAGAGGTGCCGAAAATCCTCAAATCCTGGAACTTACACTTTAAACGCTATACCCAAACCTTTTGGCCTTACACCGTAATCTTTCACCTGTTAACCATCTGCCAAATGCCCACTTTCAAACATATCGCTCCGTTTTTATCTTCCGGCGAAAACAGGCTATCGCGGTGGGTGGCCTTTATCGGTCTTGGCGCGGGCGTGGTACTATTACTCAGCTCCATTCAAATGTATATCAATATTAATGGCTTGCTAAATGAAAAAAACAGCCGTAAAGAAGGAGCCGATTTTATATCCGTTACCAAAAGGATTACCAATGATAACATGGGAATGGACAACCGTTTTACTACGGATGACATCAGCGAAATAAAAGCGCAGCCATTTATAGAAGATGCCGCTCCCCTGATCTCTAACCAGTTTCGGGTTAAAGCAAGCGCAGGCAACATCATTCCATTTAGCACTGATCTTTTCCTGGAATCACTCGACGAAAAATTTCTTGATACGGTACCACCCTCTTTCTCCTGGAAGGAAGGACAGGCAGATGTACCAATTATTTTCTCATCTGATTTTATGGAGATGTACAATGTATTCGCACCCAGCCAGGACCTTCCGCAGTTATCAGACAAAACTATGTCGTCTGTAAATGTTATACTCGAATGCTATACTCCCTATGGTGTTAAAAATTACCGGGCAAGGATTGTTGCACTCAGCGACCGTATCAATTCTGTACTGGTTCCCAATAATTTTATGCAATGGGCTAATAAAAATTTTGGTGGCGCAGACCAGGTAAAGCCTTCGCGCATTTACATCAAAACAGTTGATGCCAACAGCCCGCAGCTGATAAGTTTTCTTGAAAAAAAAGATTACCGGGTAAATAAGGATAAAACCAAGTTCGGCAGGGTGAAACAAATTTTAGAAGCAATCATCAGCGGGCTGGCCGGCTTTGGCGTGCTGGTGATCCTGCTGGCTATGCTTTTGTTTTCTTTTTACCTGCAGTTAATGATCGCCAAAAGTAAAGACAACCTGCAGCTACTGTTAACCCTCGGTTATTCACCAGCCTGGCTCAGCAAAACAGTGGCTAAAAAGTGGATACCCGTCTATATAAATATCATAACCGCTGCAGTATTGTTAACGGCTCTATTGCAATTTACATTTCAGCGTTTTTTAATGTATGGCCGGGGTGAACTGTCGCCAATGATACATTGGACAGTGATTGCTACAGCAATCATTTTACTGGCATTATCGGTCTTCACCAATTACCGGCTGATAAAGAAATTACTATATAAGCTTGGTTAAAATTTGTAAATTTAACAAAAAAAGATGCCCGTATCGGTAAGGAAATACTACTCTGAGGAAGATTTTCTCCTACTCGAAAGAATGTCAAAGACCAGGAATGAATACTATCGGGGAGAAATTTTCGCCATGTCTGGCGCTTCTTACCAACACAATCAACTTGCCTCGGCATTGATAGCTGATATTGCTGCTCACCTTAAAGGCAGCGAATGCCACATTTTTGGAAGCGATTTAAGGGTGCACGCCTGGTTCAAATCTTTTTATACTTATCCTGATGCGGTGATTATCTGCGGGGAGCCTTCATTTGCAGACAATCAGTTTGATACCATTATTAATCCTGCTATCCTTTTTGAAATACTTTCTCCTTCAACTGAAGAATACGACCGAACCGTAAAATTTGAGTTTTATAAAAACATAGCATCCCTACAGCAATACGTTTTAATCGATTCACAAAAAATCTGGATAGAAGTATTTACAAAGCAACAGGATGATTTATGGGTTTCCGATGTGTATACGAACCCCGAAAAGGATTGGGTATTATCGTCAATAAGCTATGTTGGCAAAGTAAAACAACTTTATAACGGCGTTAAATTCAGGAATGTTTAAATACCTTCATAAATAATGGCTGCCCCCTGCCCTACCCCAACACACATAGCAGCCAAACCATACCTGCCTTTTGTTTTTTTCAGTTCATGTACCAAGGTTGTTGAGATCCGTACCCCGCTGCATCCCAGCGGATGACCGAGAGCAATCGCACCGCCGTTTACATTTACTTTTTCCAGGTCAAGACCCAGGTCATGGATACAGGCGATGGATTGAGAGGCAAACGCCTCGTTAAGTTCAACCAGGTTGAGGTCGCTGACAGTTATACCAGCACGATGCAACGCCTTGTTTGCAGCAGGTACCGGGCCCATGCCCATTATCGATGGGTCTACTCCTGCAACGGCCATGCTGATAATCTTTGCCATAGGTTTGAGGTTATACTTTTTTACCCCTGATTCACTGGCAAGTAACATGGCGGCCGCGCCGTCATTTATCCCACTGCTGTTGCCGGCTGTTACGGTTCCGTTTTTTATAAAGGCCGCGGGCAAATTGGCTAATTTTTCAAGAGATGTTTCCCTCGGGTGTTCATCTTGATCAAAATCATATGCAACCTTGCCGATCTGTACAGGGACAGAAATGAGTTCCTCTTTAAATTTATTGGCCTGCCGTGCTTTGAAATACTTCTGCTGACTTTCAAGCGCGAATTCATCCTGGGCATGGCGGCTGATGTTCCATTGCCTTGCTACATTTTCCGCCGTTTCACCCATGGGATATGGATAATAAATAGAGGCTAAATCCTTATTGATAAACCGCCATCCCATCGTGGTATCAAAAATTTGCGGGTTCCTTTCAAATGGGGAATCGCTTTTCGGCATCACAAAAGGGGCCCTGGTCATACTTTCTACTCCGCAGGCAATATACAGGTCTCCTTCGCCACACATAATTGCCCTTGAAGCGTCCATCACCGCCTGCAGCCCGGATGCGCACAGCCTGTTCACGGTATTGCCCCCTACCGAAACTGGCAAACCGGCCAGCAGGGCGGCCATTCGTGCAACATTGCGGTTATCCTCGCCACTTTGATTGGCAGCACCCGCAATCACATCTTCGATCGCATTCAAATCAATTGAAGCATTCCTCCTTGCCAACTCCTTTATCACAAGCGCCAGCAGGTCATCAGGCCTGGTTGTGCTAAGAGAGCCACCGTATTTCCCGATCGGTGTGCGAAGCGCGTCAATGACGTATACTGTTTGCATAATTTTTCGTGTTACCGGCATTTATTTTACATTTTCATTGCGCTCCGTCCTGGATAAAGGGATGATCAACAATGCTGAAATATCAAAGAGTAAGTTTCCATAAATATAAAAGAGGGAGCGTTAGGAAAAGAAAGATAAAGTTTTCTTAAAATCTGGTGAATAAGAAGGATCTATTGACGAATCATTGATCGGGCAGGCACCGTTAAGTATAAAATTACTATTGGTATCTTTGCCGATAGCAGTAAACAAAATATTCGCCACCCGAATCGAGGGAATGATGAAATATTTTGAAACAATCGGGAAAAAATTCCGGTCTAAACAGGTATATGAATGGTTTTGGAAAAAATGCACAGCGTTTTGAAGATATGACGACCTGTCAAAGAATTACGCCATCACCTGGCTGAAGGTTTGATCTGCCCGCCCTTACAAACACCACGCAATTCGTGTGATAAATCAAGGTTTATGACGACGGCCATATGATCGAAGGAGTGCTGATCCCTACAGAAAAAAGAAATACCGCCTGCGTTTCCTCCCAGGTGGGATGTAGCCTGAGTTGTAAATTTTGCGCCACCGGCACCATGGAGCGTAAACGTAACCTAGATTATGATGAGATTTATAACCAGGTGGCTTTTATCAACCAGCAGTCAGAAAAAACCTTTGATAAGAAACTTTCCAACGTGGTTTTTATGGGAATGGGTGAACCCTTACTCAATTATAAGAATGTATTAAAAGCTATCGACAAACTGATCTCCAATGATGGCATGGCAATGAGCCCTAAAAGAATAACTGTTTCAACTGCTGGAGTTGCCAAGCAGATAAGGCAACTCGGGGATGACAGGGTAAAGTTTAACCTGGCGCTCTCCTTACATGCTGCAGATGACAAAAAAAGGAACCAGATCATGCCGATCAATGAGAGTAACAGTATTGCGACACTGATTGAGGCGCTCAATTATTTTTATGAGAAAACAAAGAACGATATTACCCTGGAG
>JBBJMD010000009.1:0-47343 GCA_037719925.1 Ferruginibacter sp. | reverse complement strand
CGGGCTGTTATCGATTTTGGGACGCCTTTTTTGTTTCTTTTTTGGCGAAACAAAAAAGAAAAGAAGGAAAACCAATGTCCATCTTTTAATGCCCTTTATTTATACCGTTACAACAATTTCTTTCATTTCATTCAAATACTTGTTAAATTTGGTGTTCAAAAAGAAAAATTTATGAAAAAAATATTATTCATTGTTGCCATTGCTGCCGGCAATTTTACTTATGCCCAACCGTTAACGACTCCACAGCCGAGCACTACGCAAACCATTAAACAAAATTTTGGCTTGTCTGCCATCGAATTAACTTACTCAAGGCCTAATGTGAAAGAAAGAAAAGTAATGGGAGAATTGGTTCCTTTTGGTAAAGTATGGCGTACTGGAGCCAACCAGGCTACTACCATTAATTTTAACGATGACGTTACTATCGGTGATAAAAAAGTTACCGCCGGAAAATACGGTTTACTTACAATTCCTGGGCAGGACAGCTGGACACTGATCATCACCAAACAATTAGATGTAACTTCTCCTGCTTCCTACAAACAAGAGAATGATGTAACAAGGATTGACGTAAAGCCTGTAATGGTAAAAGATAAAGTAGAAACATTTACCATGCAGTTTACGAATGTTAAATCAAGTTCGTGCGACCTGAATATTCAATGGGAAAATACTTCTGTCAACCTTCCGATTACCACGGATGTTGACAGTAAAGTAATGAAGCAGATTAATAACATCATGACCCAGGACAACCTACCATATTTTGAAGCCGCCATGTATTACATGAATAATGGTAAAGACATGAACCAGTCCTTGGAATGGTTTAATAAAGCTGCCGTGCAAAATCCAACTGCATTCTGGATCCATCATCAAAAAGCAAATTGCCTGGCTAAATTGGGAAAAAAACAGGAGGCAATCGCTGCTGCGACAAAATCAATGGAATTGGCAAATACAGCTAAAAACACAGATTATGTTAAGTTGAATGAAGACCTGCTTAAAACACTTAAATAGATAACCGACCTGATCATCTTTATAAATGACCGGTGCTTGCCTCCAGCAATTACCGGTCATTTATATTTAGTGACAATGCGGAGCGGTGATAGCTCATAATGTAAGAACAATTACACGGGAGGATGGAACATCTGCTAATAGACCTGCTCGTCATAAGGCAAGGCGGCAGGAGGTGCCTGGGTATTTACCAAAAACCGGTTCTTCCAAGCCACCATAGCTGCCAAAAGTGCTAATAGAATCAATAGGGAAAATCCTTTCGAAAGATCAGCTTTTTCTGATATAAACCCAATCAAAGATGGCCCTGTTAGAAACCCTATCAGGCCCCCGGTGGTTACCATCGCAAAACCCTCTACCGTACTAACGCCGGGTATCTTAGCCGAAGCACTGAATAGAACCGGAACGATACACGAGCAGCCTAAACCGACTAAAACATAACCTGCTATAACCATTACGACAGAAGGTGCAAAAACTACGATCAGGAAGCCGGCAGCCGCAAGCAAGCATCCCCCGATAACTATTTTTTTACTGCCCGTCTTTGCGATCAGTGTATCGCCGTTTAGCCTGCCAATGGTCATCGCAATTGAAAAGCCTGCATAACCCAGGCTGATCAATTCTTTTGGCGAGTGCAGAGTTTCCCGCAGATAAATGGCGCTCCAATCAGCTACACATCCTTCCGCCATAAAAGTTACCATACAAATAAATGATATGCCCAATATTGTTGCGGAAGGCATTTTTAGCCCGGAACGGGAATGAATGATATTCGTGTTGGCTAATAAATATTTCCTGTTTAAAAGAATAACCGAAGCAATAACTGATGCCACCAAAACTATTTGCCATCCTGAAGGAAGGTGAAAGGAGAAAAAGACTGCGGCTAATGCAGCGCTATAGCTCCACCAAGGCTGTACATTCCATGACAGGTACTCATAAAAAAACGGCCATATTTTTTTTTCAAGTAGATTGACGGTAGTGTTGGAGGATACGCCATTGAGGAACCCGAACATTCCAAAAAGATATAAGCAAACCCAAAACATCAGGCGATTCACGGAATTGATTTGCAGGGTCATGATACAACAAAGGGTTAAATATCCAAAAACCATCCATTTTCCTACCGGCACCTTGCTAAATACCCTGGTCGAAAGTAGCATTCCTGTGATAGCACCCAGCGGCGAAAGCAATAATGATAAGCCAAGGCTCCCATCTGTAAAGCCAAGCCGCTGCTTTAGTCCAGGTATGGAAGCAACCCAGGTACCAAATAAAAGGCTGGAAGTGGAAAAAAGGAAACCGACTGCAAGGGCAGGCCTGATCCTGACAAAAGAAGCAATATTTTTAAACATCTGGATTGCAAATTTACAGCATCCGGGTGCGCAAAAGCAGTTTTGTTGTTATATGTTAACGTAATCATTAAGCTTCCGGTAAAATCCTCATACAGGGAACCCGAAAAAATACGAACTTTAATAATTATAATATTACCAAAAATTTTCAGGCACAGTTGCAACCATCTGAATAATATTGCTGTCATCACTCAAACCAGTTTAAAAGCCTTAATTTAAAACAATGAAAATTTCAAAAACACTTCTCCAGGCAATGATGGTTGCTGTTACGGCAGGGATCATAAGCTCATGTGAAAAGCCAAGTGCGGATGCAGGTAAAAAGCCCGCAACCGAAAAATCAAAAGCGGGCAATGTGCCGGAGGGCTGTCCTGCATGTGGAATGGGGTAATTATACTTCCTCCATTATAAATCAGTCATGGCGAAAATTTTATCATCCATCTCCTGTAACCTGGATGAAAATATTTTATCAGCTGCCATTCCACTTTTCGAGGCAGAAAAAGTGACCGCTATAGAATGGTCCTTTGATACACTGTATAAATTCGGGGCCATTCCAGAGTGGTTCAATGAGTTGCTGACTACCTTCGGTAGCGAAAACAGGCTGGTCGGCCATGGAGTATATTTCTCCCTGTTTTCAGGTAAATGGTCCAAAGAGCAACAAGATTGGTTAATACACCTGGAAAAGGTTTCAACGTCTTTTCATTTTGATCATATTTCTGAACATTTTGGTTTTATGACAGGGCAGAATTTTCACCACGGCGCTCCCCTTCCTATACCCTTTACCCCTGTTACGCTAGCCATAGGGCAAGACAGGTTGAAACGAATTTACCAGGCATGTAAATGCCCGGTCGGATTAGAAAACCTTGCCTTTTCCTATTCACTGGATGAAGTAAAAAGCATGGAGCGTTTTTAGACCAGTTAGTGGCGCCCATCAATGGATTCATCATTTTAGACCTCCACAATTTATATTGCCAGTGTCATAATTTCAATATCGCACCCGAAGATATCCTCCGTCTTTACCCGCTTCACCGCGTAAGGGAAATACATGTTTCGGGCGGAAGCTGGGAAGACTCTCAAATCGATCCTGGAAAAAAAATAAGAAGGGACACTCATGATGATTCGGTTCCCGCTGAAGTATTTCGTTTATTAAAGCACTGTATTGAAGTATGCCCGCAAGTAAAATTTGTTGTACTGGAGCAGCTCAGCAACGGGCTTCAGACGGAAGATAAACGGGAATTATTCCGTAAGGACTTCCTGAAAATGGATGCCGTGATCAACGAACAAAACCAGTTGAAGCAACTTTCACCCATCAATCTTTTTCTTCCCGCACATTCTGTGAGTCCTGGACTTCCTGCTGAAAATGAATTATTGCATGCGGAACAATCGGTGTTGTCGGATATTTTAGAAACCGCCGATAGTTATGAGCATGCGGTTCAATTGCTTCGTTCCTCTATCTTATATGCGTCTGAATGGAAAACAGAAAAATGGGAGCCGTATATGCTGGAGACCGCCCTCGCCATTGCTCAAAAATGGAAGCACGGTTTTGCTTAAAATGAAACGCAGATAATCTTTGATACTTCTTGCGGGGAAATATACCCCCTCTTCGCATCGCTGTAAATTCACCTTTTGCTCAATATTATTTTCGATTTATTCGCCTGGATCGCAGGAAAAATGCAACACATCATTCGATTCGGACCAACTCAATTTACATTTGTAAATAAAAGTCTCCCAAAGAGGCCTTACTTAACTTCATGCTTCTTGTTTAACCTCGTTATTAGGGCGGCAGAACTAAAATGTACTGGCTATTATAGAAGTTCTGCTATTTGCCTATATTAGATAAAGTTTTGTGTAATTAAAAAGACGTTCATGCCAGAAACCAACAAATCCTATAAAGTAAAAGTCAATGATTTTGTTTTCTTTTTTGATGAAAAACAAATAAAGGAAGTGGACATCGTACAAAGATCAGCTACAGAATTTAATTGTATCAAAGAAAATAAGTCGTTCAATGCGCTCTTAAAAAACACAACTTCTTTCAACAAAAAACTTGAAATTTCTATCGATGGTGAAATATTTTTCGTTGAGATAAAAGATGAGCTGGACCAGATGCTTGAAGTAATGGGGTTTGGTTTGGCAGCAAATAAAAAGCAAACTAATATTAAGGCACCAATGCCGGGATTGGTATTAGACATTAATGTCATTGAAGGCCAGGTGGTAAATGAAGGAGATAAGATCCTGATCCTGGAAGCAATGAAAATGGAAAACAGTATTATGATTCCCGGAAGCGCTACCATTAAAAAAATATTGGTCTCAAAAGGCCAGGCCGTTGACCGGGGACAGGTTTTAGTGGAACTTGAATAATAATAATTATACAAATATATTTGTCCGGATTACACGATTTTCTATTCACGGATTACACGATTTCTTGTATGAATTAGACGGATTGAATTTATTAATAGTTGAGTTCTGTAATAGTAACTATGAGGATGTAGTTCTTTTAAATTTCTTAGGAGTGGCCCCTATTAAGGTCTCAAAAGTGGCAAGCAGGATGTTTAGTCAGGAGCGAATTTTACATTTAGTAAAACTTCCCAGAGGTGACATGTTTTGGTTTATTAGGTTGAGCAATCCAAATGTGCCCCTACAGGGTTTTTCTATATTTTACCAATTTAATTCTACCAAAATGTCGCTTCTATGAGGCTGGCAAATTGACCGCAAACCTGGATTGCGACCTTATCTGGAGAATCTATAAGTTTGGTATAATTGGCGTTAACAATTTGTGGAATTCGTTTAATTCGTGTAGTAGTAGTTCAACTCGTGATATTCGTGTAAATCGTGTAAATCGTGTGATTCGTGTAAATCGTGTAATTATGTAATTGGTATGATTCGTTTAATTCATGTACCGTTTAGTTCCGTGTGATTCGTTTAAATGGTGTAATTCGTGTGATTCGTGTGATTCCTTTACTTCGTTTACTTCGTGCGAATATTTATTTGTGCGATTCTTATAAATGGTTTCATTCGTGTAATCCGTGTGATTCGTTTAATTCGTTTAATTCGTTTAAACCGTGGAATTCGTTTAACTCGTATGATTCGTGTAATTCGTGTAAGGTGATTCGTGTTATTCGTGTTATTCGTGTAAGTATTTTAATTCGTGTTATTCGTTTAAATAGTGTGATTCGTGTAATTGGTATGATTCGTTTAATTCCTTTAAATCGTGTAATTCATTTAAACCGTGGAATTCGTTTAATTCGGTGATTCGTGTAATTAGTGTAAATAGTTTTAATTCAAGCAATTCGTTAAATTCATGCGATTCGTATAAATATTGTGATTCGTGTAATTGGTATGATTCGTTTAATTCGTTTAAACCGTGGAATTCGTTTAATTCCTGCGATCCGCGTAATTCGTGTGATACTTTAATTGGTGTTTATAATTTCGGGCAAATTAATTCGTGTTTATAATTCAAGGTGTTATTCATATTAACTTTTAAAAAGCATGCAAAAAATATTAGTTGCCAACCGGGGCGAAATTGCTTTAAGGATCATGCGTACGATCAGGAAAATGGGCCTCAGGTCGGTGGCGGTTTTTTCAGAACCAGACAGAAATTCACCACATGTTTTATTCGCTGATGAAGCCGTTTGCCTCGGCCCCGGCCCATCTGCCCAATCTTATTTGAATGGTGCAAAAATAATTGCTTTTGCAAAGGAACTCGGCGTAGAGGGTATCCATCCCGGATACGGCTTCTTAAGTGAAAATGCAGATTTTTCTCAAATGGTTGAAGAAGCCGGAATCAATTTTATTGGCCCGGGGCATGCTGCCATGCGTATCATGGGATCAAAACTTGCCGCTAAGGACTGTGTAAAAAACTATAACATTCCTATGGTACCCGGCACAGGCGAAGCCATTAACGATATTGCGCTTGCCAAAAAGACCGCAAAAAAAATTGGCTATCCCATCTTAATAAAAGCCTCTGCCGGTGGTGGCGGCAAAGGTATGCGTGTGGTTGAAAAAGAGTCGCAGCTTGAAGAACAGATGGAGCGGGCCACGAGCGAAGCTGTTTCATCCTTTGGCGATGGAGCGGTATTCATAGAAAAGTATGTTGCTTCCCCCCGGCATATTGAAATCCAGGTGCTCGCCGATAAATATGGTAATGTAGTACACTTCTTTGAAAGGGAGTGCAGCATCCAGCGGCGCCATCAAAAAATTGTAGAGGAATCCCCCTCTGCTGTATTGACCCCCGGGCTTCGTAAAGAAATGGGTGCTGCGGCAGTAATGGTTGCCATAGCATGTAATTATATAAGTACAGGAACGGTTGAATTTTTATTAGATGATCAGTTAAATTTTTATTTCCTGGAGATGAACACCCGTTTGCAGGTAGAGCATCCCGTTAGTGAAATGATAACCGGTAAGGACCTGGTAGAAGAACAAATAAAAATAGCAAGAGGAGAAGCACTGGATTTTACGCAGGATGACCTGTCAATTAACGGCCATTCAATCGAATTGCGGGTGTATGCGGAAGACCCTTTGAATGATTTTTTACCTTCTATCGGCACATTAACAACGTATGTAAAACCCATAGGTGATGGGGTTCGGGTTGATGATGGTTATGAAGAAGGGATGCAGATACCACTATATTATGACCCGATGATCGCCAAGCTGGTAACGCATGGAAAAGACCGTTCAGAAGCAATACAAAAAATGAAAACCGATCTAACACAATATAAGATTGAGGGCGTATCATCCACCATGACGTTTGGTACTTTTGTTTTTGAACATCCGGCATTTCTTTCGGGTAAGTTTGATACCCATTTCGTTAAAGATCATTATACCCCTGGAAAATTAAAAGAAAAACAACAGCAATATGCTGAAGTAGCAGCTCTTGTTGCATTGAAATTTTGGCTGAATGAACAAAAGAAATTAAGACTTCCTGAAAGCACATCTTCCGGCTGGCAAAACAGGCAGTCCTAAATTAACCAACATGAAATCAAAAATTGACTTACTCAATCAAAAATTAGAAGAAGGAAAATCAGGTGGCGGAAAACAAAGGATCGATACCCAACACAAAAAAGGAAAACTTACTGCAAGGGAGCGCATCAGTTTATTGCTGGATCCCGGATCTTTTGAAGAAATAGGAGCACTGGTCATTCATCGTACCATTGATTTCGGAATGGCTGAACAGCAGTTTTATGGAGATGGTGTAGTTACAGGACACGGCACTGTAAATGGCCGGATTGTATTTGTATTTGCCCAGGACTTTACGGTTTTTGGCGGTGCCTTATCTGAGACCCATGCTGAAAAAATTTGTAAAATCATGGACCTCGCCATGAAAACCGGCGCACCGATGATCGGGTTAAATGATTCCGGTGGTGCACGCATACAGGAAGGTGTGCGATCGCTGGGCGGATACGCGGATATTTTTTACAGGAACGTGTTATCATCAGGTGTGATTCCCCAAATTTCGGCTATTATGGGACCCTGTGCAGGCGGGGCTGTGTATTCCCCTGCCATCACGGATTTTACTTTAATGGTAGAACATACAAGTTATATGTTTGTTACCGGCCCCAACGTAGTAAAAACGGTCACCAATGAAGAAGTCAGCTCAGAAGAACTGGGCGGCGCATCCACCCATTCAACCAAGTCGGGGGTTACCCATTTAACCGCGCCGAACGATATGGAATGCATCCTGCTTGTAAAACAATTATTAAGCTACCTCCCGCAGAACTGTGAAGATACCACACCCAAATTGCCATTTATACCTGGAAATGAAACGAGGGAAGTACTGGAAGATATCCTGCCGAAAAATGCCAACCAGCCTTATGACATGCGTGCCGTAATCACCGGTATCTGTGATGAGGGCAGCTTTTTTGAAATACATAAAGACTTCGCGGAAAATATAGTGGTGGGCTTTGCAAGACTTGGCGGAAGAAGCATTGGCATAGTAGCCAATCAACCCATCAGGCTGGCGGGTGTACTGGATATCAAAAGTTCGCGGAAGGCCGCCAGGTTTACGCGGTTTTGCGACTGTTTCAATATCCCTTTGCTGGTATTGGTAGACGTGCCCGGATTTTTACCAGGCACCGACCAGGAGTGGCATGGCATCATAACCAATGGCGCTAAACTGCTGTATGCCTTGAGTGAAGCAACTGTACCAAGGGTAACTGTAATCACCAGGAAAGCATACGGCGGGGCATACGACGTAATGAATTCAAAACATATCGGAGCGGATATTAATTTTGCCTGGCCCAGCGCCGAAATCGCTGTTATGGGAGCCCGTGGCGCCAGCGAAATTATCTTTAAAAAAGAGATCTCAGAATCCACCGACCCCGTACAAAAGCTTGCCGAGAAAGAAGCGGAATATGGTGAAAAATTTGCTACACCTTACCTGGCAGCAGAAAGAGGATTTATAGATGAAGTTATTGCCCCAAAAGAAACCAGGAAAAAATTGCTTAAAGCTTTTGCAATGCTTGAAAACAAAGTAGCGGTACTGCCAAAGAAAAAGCATGGGAATATACCTTTATGATCCTGGTGATAGGAAGGAAAAGAATCCGGTAATTAACTTGAAGGATAAAAAAGCCACGCGATTTTTGGCTTTCCATTAAATTGCAGGTGAAGTTTATTTTACTTACTGTATAGTTACATTTAGCGGCATACCCATTTTCGCTACATTTTGCAAAGCCTCACCTGGGCGATATTTGGTAGAAATATTTTGATTGCATTTACTACAATGACTATTCAAACGTTATTGCGACACTAGCGCATTTTTTCAAAGTCGTCCCTGAATTTTCCGGTGTCATAAATTATGGTGAGCTCCGTTATCTTATTACCTTCATTAAATTGAAATATATCCACGCACTCAAATTTTGTTACGGCGCCATTTTTTAAAATCCAGTGGTACCTGAAATGTGCGGCAAACAATCCCGCTTTATCCTCATTGGTGAAAATGTTAAGTAAAGTGATCCCGGACTGATGTGTATCAGCAAACAATCGTTCAAAAAAAAACATCGCCGAAATATTACCGTACAAAGGGGAATGGACGACTGCATCTGCTGAAAATAACCCGTAAATTTTTTCCAGGTTGCCCGATTGTAAATATTGTAGGTATTGCTGAATTATATCTTTCATGAGGAATTTATGCCAGGATTGAGTGCAAGTGTAAAAATCATTGAGGTGTTTTGGCCCTGTATATGATAGCCTTTTTTATCGGAAAGTATTCCTGAAGTAAGGATATAGAATCCGTCAAACTCATGTTAGCGGTTTGTTGTCTTCTTCTCGTCATATTCTTTCACTTGTTTTTTTGTTGCAAGTCCTTTCCAACTTAATTCTAAAATTTCTGTCAATAAGTTTTTGTCGTAATTATGTATCCACATACAAATGTATGGATAGGCTTTAAAATGGTCTGGTAAATGAAAAATTTCCGGGTGGTTGTCCAAATATTTATCTCTAATTGCAAAATCAAGCCGTATAGGAATGAATTCACCACTTTCGTGAAGCCTGCATATTAGTTTTCCACGAACTTTTACAGATGGTGTCCCCTCGTGAGAAATACTTTCTTCTGTGTTAGGAAAAGATAAGGCAATAATCTTTACTATTTCAAAGGCGGCATAGTTAAAGTTTACCGTTTTGCTTTTCATTTTTTAGTAGGATTTGTTTGTGTACTCACAGCCCAATAGTTTCCTGCATTGTCATAGAATGAACCTCTTGTGTCGGAATCGCCTTGTTTGTTTACAGGTTTTTCAATGATTTCACAATCGTTTTCAATTGCTAAATTGAAAGTTTTAAAAACGTCCAGAACATAAATATGCAACATTGTTTTGTTTGCAGGATAATTTTCAAGGCAGTCACTAATCATAATGACTGTATCGTCAAGTTGCAATTCAATATGAGCAATTTTGCCATTTTACCTATCAAAACGCCTTAACTCTATTGCATTGAAAATAGCTTTCAATAAGTCAACTAATTTTTGAGCATTATCAACAATTAAATATGGAGAAAGTGAATTGTAATTTTCAGGTTTAGATGTTTTCATTTCTCGCTATTTTAATTTCGTAGGTGTTATTTTACAATAACCGCTATCAACCCTTTCTCAGGTAGCTTGCTGCAAGAGAAGCAAAACCCGCCACCAGCGCCCCTATCAGAGCGGTTACAATTATTAATAAAACCGGATTATCCATTTTTAAAATCAAGACGGAAACTTTGTGCGCCAACAGGTGATTGTTATTGTTGCTGATATAAAGAGCCAGTAATCCCCACAATAAAAACAATGCAATGAAACCTGTAAGAAATGACAGGCCGGGTTTTTGTGGAATAAGGGCAGCCACTAAAAATGCAACCCCGGCGATTATCCACCATGGCAGGTACAAACATGCTGCAGCACTTAATAAGGCGATCAATATGATGGACACTATCATTTTCATAATTCCAATTTGAAATTGAATTTGCAACAGGCATAAATGCAGGGGAATTTAATTGCCTCCCGGCCTTCTCTTTTTGAACCTTTCACATTATTAATTACTAAAACTCATACGCCACTTTACCCTTCGGTCTTTTTCCTCGCCTTTGGCCATCATCCACAAGGAATAATATTTTCCCTGCGCCCATTTATCGATAAAATCATCATAATACCTGCTTCCGGGATTGCCGCTTTGCCCACCCGGGTAAATCCCATAAGCTTCTGTTTGCTCTATAAGACTCACAATCATCCGCCAGCTGGGCCCATGTTCAGGTTTGGCTGCATTAATACTATGCGTTCCACCGCCTACAGGAAGGTTAGGCCTGCTAAATGCTGCAAGCCTGGTAAGATGCCGTACGCCGGTAGCTTTGTAACTGGCCCATTCAAGCCTGTTGTCCTTTTGGATTTGCTGCAGTTCAATGGCAGCATTTTTAAAAGCTTTAGTGATATCAATCGGTAAAGTTTCCTTTTCCCTTGTTTCTGTATTATCCAAAAACACATACGATGAATCTTTTAAAATACCTTGCAGCAGGTTGCTTTCATAAGGATGCATGATCACTTTAGGGGCGTTCCTGAATTCATCATCAAAAACTACATGATCAAATTTGTTCCAGAGCACTGCAAATATGGTTGCCGCTTTTGAACCAGGTGAATTATTATAATCCCATAATGTAAGTTGATCCAGGTAAACTTTTTCATCTTCATTTAATTCGTTTTCATCAATATTTTTTAAAAACAAGGGCAGGGCCATTTCTGCAAAAACATTATAATTATTAGTTTGTAACGCCATCATATCCTGCGGGCGGATATTATTCATGGCACGTAAGTTCCGGTTAATGATCAGGCCGCGGTAAAGCGCATAACCGCGACCCAGATAATAGGGGTAAGAAGAATCGGCTGGGTCCTGGTTGGCACTGCTCACAAAATTTCTTTCCGGGTTATATTGAAAAGGAGTTTCATCCAATGGTATCATCCCCTGCCACATATAACTGCTGTCTGTTCCGGGCATGATGTAATCGCCCTGGCCCTGCCATTTTGCAGGCCATTCACCTTGTGTGCGCATGGCTATATCGCCACTTTTGGTAGCAAAGGCAAAATTCTGGCCGGGCGTTTTCATATTTTTAACCGCTGCTAAGTAATCGGTGTAATTTTTGGCCTGGTTCAATTGAATAAATGCCTTTAGCTCATTGCTTTTGTCATGTGCTTTCCACCGGACGGAATAATATTTTGTATTCGCCGACCTTCCGCCGCTAAAGGTTTTATCATACATAACGGGTCCAAATATAGTATAGGCTACCGTATCAAGATAAGCAGCTGAACCCTTTACTTTGATCGTTTCATACCTGAATGTTGTTTTTTTCCAGGCGCTGTCAAACCAATATTCCTTCCGCGTATCGTCCTTAAATTTTATTTCATAATAATCCCTTACATCCCTGCCCCCGTTGGTAACACCCCATGCACAGTGATCATTGTAACCGATAATTACGGAGGGCGCGCCGGGAAAAGTGACACCATACACATTGTACCCGGAAGTACTTAATTGCATCTCAAACCAAAGCGAAGGCAGGTTCAGGCCAAGGTGCGGGTCGTTGCATAATATAGGCGCGCCTGATTTTGTTTTGGATCCGCACACAGCCCAATTATTACTGCCATTGTCTTTATCAGGTTTCTCTTCCATTGTAACCGCGATGTCCTTATTGTTAAAATATAGGGAGTCTGCATCTGCCGGCACTTTAAGGCCTGTTTTTGGCACTCCGTAAATGGTACCTTTCGGTATAATGGGATCGAGTGAGTCCTGGAGCGCGGGATACAATTTCTCAAAATCTTCTTTACTAAAAAAACTTTTTGCATTTGTCATTTCAAAATCTTCTTCACCCCCTGCTAAATTCTCCGACATCGTTTTCAGGAAGAGTGCGGTCTTTAGGTTGGTCCATTTCTCAGGTTTGTAACCGATCAGCTTATATTCCAGGGGCAAATTACTTTCGGTTAGCGTGGCAATGTAGGCGTTTACGCCAGCCGTGTAAGTGTCGCAACTGAGTTTTGTAACCGGGTCACTTTCCATTTCCCTGAGAGAATTTTCGGCAGCATACACCATGCCGAGGCGCCTGAATTCCCGGTCATGATTAAGTGCAATATTTCCCACAATTTCACTTGCCCTTCCGGCGGCTGCATGTGTTTGGAGCTCCATTTGCCATAAACGGAATTTTGCATGAATGAAACCCTGCACAAAATAAATATCATCTGCCTTTTCTGCAAACACGTGCGGAACAAGCCGCTCATCGAGGTATACTTCAACTTTCCCTTTCAGTTGCGGGAATTTCAGCCGGGCACTGAAATCAGTATTACTGTCTTCCGCATTTTGCCAGATCCCTTGCTGGGGGCTTAATAATTTCCCTAATGGAGCCGGAAGCAATAATCTTGTATCCAGGGCAATAACCAACCCGGCGGTAATTGCAGCAGAAATAAGGAAGGGCAAAATTCTCATTGAAAGTAATTGTGGCGTAAATTAATAAAACCTTCCTTACCAAACCAAATTAGTCAGATGTTATTATTAATATCAGATTTAATTGATTTTAAATTATGAAATGAAAACATTTAACCTCCCGTTTGGAGAAATTGAGCCATCATGCAACCCGTACTTTTCCTCATTAAAGGAGATTAAAGACGAAACGTTTATTTTTGCAGGATGATCACAGAAAGCATTGATGTAAAGAATATCCTGGGGCTTAAATTACCTTCAGACCCGCGATGGGTAAACCTTGCTGAAATGCAATTAGAAGAAATTCTGACCGATCATGCCTACTGCGAGCAAAAAGCTGCTACCACCTGCATTACCCTAATCCAGCGTTACCCCGAAAAAGAAAAACTAGTGACTGAGCTTAGCCCGATCGTTACGGAAGAATGGGGGCATTTCCGTTTAGTACTGGCAGAATTGCAAAAACGAAAATTAAAATTGGGTAAACAAAGAAAGGATATCTATGTAAATAAATTAATTGAGTTCCAATTAAAAGGCGGCAGCCCTGAAGACCGTTTATTGGATCATTTGTTGACCATGGCTTTAATAGAAGCCCGAAGCTGCGAACGTTTCAAAAGGTTAAGCGAAGGATTAGATGACTCCTACATGCGGAATTTTTACCGGCGGTTTATGGAGAGCGAGGCAGGGCACTATACCTTATTCATCGAACTTGCCGAAACTTATTTGCCGAAAGAGAGGGTAAGAAATCGTTGGAAGCAGTGGCTTGAGTTTGAAAAAAATGTTATGGATGAAATGGAAGTACGGGGCGACAGGATCCATTAACTGATTTGGGAACCATCTTCATAAGAATTTAACGGATACCACTCGAACAGATCTTAATACTTCACCGTTCAAAAAAAATTATGCTTCCTTTTTAAAGTAATCAATCTCTTCTTCAAAATTCAGGTAGGGATATTGTTTATTTAATTCAATTATTTTTTGAAGGTTGCTTTGGAGAAACTTATTATGTTGCTCAGAAGCAGGATGAAATGGTTTGTGATTTTTTGCGGCATTGATCCTATTAATTTCCTTCATAAGCTTTTGCGTACCCGGTTCAATACAGGCCGCCACAAATTTATCCCACACATAATTTGTGGCGGCATAATTAGGGTGTACCATATCTTCCGCATAGAAACGGTAGTCCCTTAAATCGTCTATCACTAGTTCGTAGGCGGGGAAATAAAAAATATGCTGATATTCTTCCACCAACGCTTGTACTGCGTGGATCAACGTTGATTTACTCCGATTATTTTCCACGAACCCATCCCGCAGATGCCGTACCGGGCTGATCGTGAAGATAATTTTTGCCCGGGGATTCGCCACAAAAAGCTGATCACACATTTGTTTAAGGTCGGCCGTTATCTCCTGGATACCTAATAATCTTTTTTTAAATTTATCAGTTGGAACTTTGTGGCAATTAGCAACCACCTGGCCGTTATTTATTTCATAAACAAAGGCAGAGCCAAGTGTTATAAATACCCAGTCGGAGGTTAAAATAAAATCATTGGCGGCGTGCTGAGACTGATTGATAACGGACAAACAGGATATTTTATCAGGGTGTGAAAAACGGGTATGGTGCGCCCAGCTGTTCCAGCATTCATTTTGATAAAAAAGGTCGGCCGTTGAATATTGCTTATTGGAGATATAAGAGCGGATTGAGGAAGTAATACTCACAGGATTAAATAAAATACCGTTGGGATTTTCTAATACGTCGAATTTGTGCTGTTTTAACCTGGCGCCGATATTTTCCGTAAAGCAGGAACCGATTAACAACAATTTATGCTGATGATGGATGGTTGTTGCAAACTGTGCGGGAGTAAATTCTAAATGGAAGTTCATGTTCTTATCAGTGCGACCGGCCAACAAATTTACAGGAATGTTTGTTAATGGCATTTTAGGGGGATCCTGGTGCAACTATGCAGGCCCTTGCGTTCCAGTTCAAGCTTAGGAGCAGCACTGTCACCCTGGTCCGTACCGGGCCTTTCGTTCAATTCCGACACACGGGCTAACAAATGCTCCTGTGCTTCCTGGATCGTCTTAAAACTATCTTTAAAGCCAAACGCCTTACGGCGGATATATTCAACACTTCTTTCCACATGTCCTTTCTCATTGCCTTTGGCGGTATTACAGAACCGCCATTGGTATTGGTACCACCGGCTTAGTTGTAAAAGGATCTTGGTGGGGATTTTCTCTGTCTTGCCAACAAAGCTGGCTATAGCTAACCGCATGTTATCATACACTATCTGTTGGTACACACCGCCCATGTGTACAAAAAAACATATAGGGCTTCTTTCAAAGCTAAACTATCCTGGCGTTGAAAAAGCAATGCATAACGGTAATTGCTGAAAGCACTGTAAATACAGCAAGGTAATAGCGCCGGTATTGGCCATCCAGCTTGATTTTCACCTCCGCCCAATCAAACTCACAGCACGATCCTTCCCCATAGCCCTGGCGGATGAATGCTTCCTTCGACTGCAGGACCTTCGTCCTGATATAGTCACAAAAAATGGTATAGCTTATTGAATAACCAGCACTAAGAATTTGCTCATGGATGTCAATTTTTTTATGCCGCAGCTTCATACGGTCATGCAGTCGCTTGCCCTCGTTATCAAGCAGGCACTTGTCAATGATGGCAATTATTTCCCCGGAAAGTTTACGTTTCCCGCGATTGGCGATGTCATACACCGAGCCGGTTTTCAAATACTGATTTAATAATGATTTAGGCTTATCCTGATCGCTTACAGGTGATGCCTTGAATTGTTCATCTTGATCTATACGGGGTTTAACGGTACGTCTATGAATCTTTAATTTCTCAGCTATTTTCCGAAGGCTTAAACCTTCTCTGCAAAATAGCAATATGATCTGATGATTTGTCTCCACTTCTAGCATGAATTTGTGTCTCTATGGTTGGCGGCAAAGAGACGGGTTAAATCTGCTATTAAAGTGGTACACTTTTCAACCGTAATGTAGTACCATTTTTAACCGGTATATACAAGCTTGAAGGTAAGTTATGCATAAATCCTATGAAAGACTGGCTGTAAAATTGGCTTCAAAGCTATCTTCCATGTCAATTTTACACTTGATTAATCGTTTGAACGGCAAAAGGTTGCTCAAATCCATCATGCGCTGAGTTTTTAATAGCACAACACGCTAACTTCAATAAAGTAAAATAACGATATGACAAAGCTGGTTTTATTGATACTTATAATTTGTTTGATCAGTTCCTTTTCTGCTAAAAATATAACCTGGGTGGCGATCGGGGATTCGATTACTTATTTAAATGAACATGCTGATGAAACTGGTAACCGTATAACCAAGGGATATATGACCAGGGTAGTAGAGAAATTGCCAGGTATCACTTATGTAAACCAGGGCCATAATGGTTGGACCTCCGGCGATATCGCCAGGGATATAAAAAAATTGGGCCTTATTAAAGCAGATGTATATTCTATTTTCCTGGGTACCAATGACTGGTGGCAGGGAAGGCCAATCGGAACAATGTCAGATTATCAAAATAATACCGGGAATATGACTTTGTACGGGTCTTTCCGCATCATTATCAACAAGCTCCGCAACCTGAACAAGGATGCAAAAATTATCCTGGTTACACCCATGCAGCGGGTTGATTTTATATACCTGGGTGATATGAAAAATAATGCTTATGGCTCGTACAAAGAAAAAAACGGGCAGTCGCTTGCGCAATTTGCCAAAGCCGTAAACGACATCGCCGTAATGGGAGATTTTGCCGTAGTTGACCTTTATAACAAAAGTGGTATGACACACGAAAACCTGGTAAAGTACAAACGGCTGAAGGACCCTCAGACGGGCAGTTATAAAGCTTATACTTACCCATCATATATCAACGTGCCATTTAACCCGGATACGGATGAATATCCTTATCCGGCAGAGGCCATTGATATGACTTATGACGGGTTACACCCTTCCGATAAGGGTTATGCCGTGATTGCTGGTATGCTGGTAAAGGTCCTGGAAAAACTAATTCATTAAATTTCCTGACTATTGAAATACCCGGAGAAGCATGCTTAATTTAAATCCAAAAATCTAAAAGTGGCCGTTATTGAATATTTCCGCCGCTATCCGGCTCGCGTTGGCCAACGCATCCTTATCTATATTATTTAATAAATTCAATTTATCGAAATAAGGGATCATCAGTTCAGTATCCATATTACCAACCAGGTCATCGCCAGCCATGGGGCAGCCGCCAATGCCCCGGAGCGCACCATCCAACCGCCTGCATCCCTGTTGTATCGCTGCATCCGCTTTTGCCTGCCAGTTGCTGGAAGCACAGTGTAGATGAACCCCTATTTCAATAGATGGATAAGCGGGTATTAATATATTCATGACAGATGATACCTGTGCAGGAGTTGCGAGGCCAATAGTATCTGCCACCGAGATGATGGTAATGCCCATAGATACGATTTTATCTACCCACTCCTGTACAAGCGCTTCGCTGTAAGCATCATGATAGGGATTACCAAAACCCATCGAGATGTAGATCACCAGGGCTTTGTTTGTTTTTACACATAAGTTTTGAATTGCTTCTACTGTTACCAATGACCCTTCTATAGTACTGTTGGTATTTCTTAACTGGAAAGTTGGTGAGATGGAAAACGGATAACCGAGAAAAGCGATTTCGTCAAATACCAGCGCGTCTGTGGCACCCCTTTCATTCGCCACGATGGCAAGTAATTTTGTTGCAGAACTGCCAAGCCTTAATCCTTTTATCACCTGGCTGGTATCCGCCAGTTGAGGGATTGCTTTCACGGAAACAAAACTTCCAAAATCAATGGTATCAAAACCAACTTTTAATAATGCATTGATATAACGGGTCTTTTCGACAGTAGGAATCAAAGGCTTCCAGCCCTGCATGGCATCGCGCGGGCATTCTATCAACCTGATCTTATCACCTGGTATCATAATTATTACAAAGGTAGGTACTAAACGAAAATTTGATATCTCCTTCACCGGAAAGTACCCAGGATAAGCCAACCGTTTTTAAGGTAGTTGGCGGCTTGATTATATACCTGTTTCCTTATCCAACCAGATTAAAAGAAACCAGATAAAATATCAGGCTAATTTCGTCGTTATTCTTTTTTGTGCAATTGCACCGGGCTAATGGTGGAATCATTTCCAGGTCAACTGCATGGTTCGGTAATTATCCAAATCAATAATCCTGATCTCCGCTATGAAAATCCAGGGCCTGTTTGCCTGTTGTTTGCTCAGTATATGCATCCATACACAGGGACAGGCCGTCAAGAGTACCTACCCTTCAAAATGGTCTCATGTAAGCACAACAACACCCGAAATCCTCCTATCCGGAATCCCTGCTTTGGTTCTGTTCAGAAAGATTAGCTGCATTGATTTCATGACCAAGGTGTGCGGACAGGGCAAATCATTAAGCCCTGAAAAAACGACTTATACATCCTCTTCAAAACGTGCATTAACGGGACTTTTACTTATTAGAAGTAGCATGCCCTTGTTTTTGAAATTAATCCAGAATAAAAAAATTACCGGCTTGAAGCTGGCCTGTCAAAAGACATCATTCGGTGCAGGTAATAAAGCTCTTAGAAAGGTAACAGGGCTAACTTTTTCATTATCCTTGTAAAATGAGCTTTCTTGCGGGAAATAAAAAAGCAGCATACAATTGTATACTGCTCTCAAAATGTAGTTGAATGGAAACTATTCGGTTTCTTTGATCAATTTGTCGTAACTGGCGGTTTTAGCTACATCCTTTTTATTCTCATAGATATTTTTCAAAATTACCAGCGCTTGCTTGTAGTTTATCTTCTCTGAGTTTTTAGGTTTTGCAATACCGGCATACAAGGATACTACTGCTTCCGCATAGGGGATCGCCTGGTTCATTGCAGCATCTGATTGCGCCTGGATTTCCTTTTTCTTCTTGATATCATCGGGTTTTGCAGCTTTCATTTTACGTGCATCTTCTGAAATATCAATCGAATTATTATATAAAAAATTTGCTAAAAGAAAATTAGCCTCACTGGTAGGTTTAATAGTGATCGCCTTCTTTAACACTTCCGGCAGTTTATTTTTATAATCGGTAGTATTAAGATCTTTAGCCGAATCAGAATAGATATAACGATACAACTCAACACTGTAATTATAAGGCAAGGTGTAATTATCCGGGCTTTTTGTCATCAATTCTTCGTACTTGGAAAATAATTCCGGGGGCTTTACTCCCTCTGTAGCATCTTCAATTTCCAACGCGGTCCAGTATTCATTATTTGCAGGATACAATTTTTTACCTTTTCCGATTACATCAGCGAAAGCGGTTTTGTTCTTTTCTTTTTTGTATCGCTCGGCTAATACCTGGTAGGCATCAATAAACAAAGGATCGTTAATATCAGCGTCTACTATTTTTTTGTAATAAGTTGCGGCTTCATCAGTTTTTTTTGCTTCAGTTGCTGCGATAGCAGTATACAAAGTCAGGGTTGTATCGAGTGTGGAAAATTTAAATCCATTATTACCGACCAGGTTATTGGTGACGATGTAATCATGAATTTCACCAGCTTTGCTAAAATTATCAAATGCGCCGGCTGGATCTTTGGCCTGGTATGATTTTACGCCAAGGTCGGAATAAAAGCCAACATAGAGGTCATAGAGCGTACTATTATTCCCTTCGGCAAGTAATTCCGCTTTAGGATCCATTTCGCGGTATTTTTTCAAGGCTTCATAAGCGCCAAGTTTCAATTCTTTATTCTCCGCAGGAGTTTTAGTAGAATCCTTTGACAATTGGTTATAAATATACCCCTTGTAATACCATCCTTCAGCTTTTGCGCATTTTTTGGCTCGGCCAGGAATTTATCCACTGCCTCTTTGCCTTTTTGCAATTGCCCTGGAATCAATGCATAGTTCCTGATGTCCTTGATATCCTGCGCATGGGTAACATTTACCACCAGGCTAATGGCCACCAAAAGGAAAAGTTTTGTCATTTTCTGTTAATTTTTGTTGTTAAAGATATTCGTTTGTAACTAATTCAAATAAATTTCGAACCTGAAAATTCACAAACCATGCCACAAATGAATAAAAATATCAAAAAGTTGGTTACTAATGGTTGTTTACATTCCTACATTTGCCCAAATACATTTAATTTTTAGATTTGATATCACAGAACACCATACAACAGATACTAAGCCGGATCGATATTATTGAAATCGTCGGCACTTTTATAAAATTAAAAAAAAGAGGCGCTAACTACCTGGGCCTTTGCCCGTTCCATAACGAAAAATCGCCTTCCTTCACTATATCGCCTGCCAAGGAAATTTATAAATGTTTTGGCTGTGGCCGAAGCGGCAACACTATTGGCTTTTTAATGGAGCATGAAAAATATAGTTATGTTGAAGCTTTACGATGGCTTGCACAGAAATACAATGTAGAAATTGAAGAAACAGAAACCAGTCCTGAACAAAAACTGCAACAACTAAGTGCAGATAGTTTATATATTATTAATGGGTTTGCGCAAAAATTCTTTACAGATTATTTATTCAATTCGGAAGAAGGTCAGGACATAGGTTTAAGCTACCTGAAGGAACGTGGCTTCAGGGATGAAGTGATCAAAAAATTCCAGTTAGGGTTTAACCCGGAAGCAAGGGACAGTTTCGCTAAAGCCGCCGTTCATGCCCAATACAATATAGAGCTTTTGCAAAAAAGTGGCCTGGTAGTGATCCGTGATGAAAAACCAATGGATAATTACCGCGGCAGGATCATATTTCCCGTGCACAATCAAAGCGGAAAAGTACTTGGTTTCGGAGCCCGTATTTTAAAAATCAATGACAAAGCGCCAAAATATATTAACACGCCCGAGAACGAGATTTACGTAAAAAGTAAAATACTCTATGGCAGTTATTTTGCCCGGATGGCGATCGATAATGCGGATGAATGTTTGTTGGTAGAAGGTTATACCGATGTAGTGGCGCTGCACCAGGCAGGCATTGAAAATGTAGTGGCCAGCGGAGGTACCTCGCTTACCCCCGACCAACTAAGACTCGTAAAAAAATATACAAATAACCTTACGATCATTTATGATGGCGACAACGCGGGCATTAAAGCAGCATTACGCGGGCTCGACCTTGCCCTGGAAGAAAGCCTGAATGTTAAACTCGTATTGATCCCTGACAAGGAGGATCCGGACAGCTATGTAAATAAAATAGGGCCACATGAATTTGCCCGGTTCATTGCGGAAAACAAAAAAGATTTTATTCTGTTCCAGCTTGGCGTTATGCTGAAGGAGGCTGGCACTGATAGCAATAAAAAAGCCGCTGTAGTAAACCAGGTGGCTGAAACCATTTCCAAAATAAACAAGGCCGAAGATTTTACTAAACAGCAGGATTACGTAAAGCAATGCGCGGAATTATTGAGGATAGAGGAAACTGGTTTGCATGCCCTGGTTAATAAATATATCAGGGAAAAGATCAGCAAGGAAGAAAACAGGCTTGGCCGGGAGGATGCCAAAAAATCGTTTACTGAAAACAACGAACCCGCCGAAATTACTGACGATGTAAGTGCACTCCTTAATAAAGATGAGCCGCATGAAAGGGCCATGGTAAGGAGTTTACTTGAATTTGGATTGAGGTCTTGGGAGGAAGGACAGCGGGTTGCAGATCATGTATTTGAAGAAATTGCTGTGAATCAATTGGAGGAGCTTATTGATAATAAAAACCTGATCGCATTGTTGAATACGTATAAAACCTGGTACGATGAAGGATTAGAACCTACAGCAAAAACATTCCTCTATCATGAAGATAATGTATTGCGTCGCCTGACGATGGAAGTAATGGACTATCATTACGAGATCAGCCCTAATTGGAAGGAAGTGTATGAAGGCAAAATCTACAGTCGCGATGACCTGTATAAGGAGGAGGTATTCAGCACATTAAATTATCTAAAACTTCGAAAGATAAAACGACTGATGGATGAGAACCAGCGAGATCTGGAAAAAGCCCAGTCGCCTGAAGAACAATTGGTATTGCTTCAAATTCACCAACATTTAAAACAGGTCGAGATTGACCTGACAAGCAAACTGGGTACGGTCATATTCCGGTAAATCCGGGATTTCGGCGAAGCACTAAATATCCCTCGTATGTCTTTTCCCCTTTCAATACCAGTAATCAGGACACATCGTATAGCGGTAAGTGTGTTTTTTTTTATTGCCGGGTTTACGTTTGCATCATGGGCCAGCAGGATACCTGATATCAAATCCAAACTTCTTTTAAGCGATGCCGGCCTGGGAGGTGTTTTATTCGCTTTGCCGGTTGGATTAATGATCAGTCTTCCTTTTTCCGGGTACCTTGTGGCACATGTTGGGAGCCGCTTGATAATGATCATCACTGCGATTTTGTACCCGGTTACCCTGATCTTATTAGGTTTGGCTCCAACGGTATGGCTGTTGTCTGCTACCTTATTCGTATTTGGGTTCTGGGGCAATTTGTTCAACATTTCTATTAATACCCAGGCCGTAGGCGTAGAGGCACTTTACGGGCGTTCCATCATGGCATCGTTTCACGGGTTGTGGAGCCTGGCTGGCTTTACGGGGGCCGCGGCCGGTACGGTAATGATCGCGCTGCACCTCTCTCCTTTTACGCATTATTGCATCATTTGCGCGACATCATTTTTATTGGTAGTTATCTCCTTCAGAAATACTTTGCCGAACAGCAACACCAAGAATAAACAACCAATATTTGCCAAACCTGATTCATCGATTCTTAAACTTGGCCTTATTGCATTTGGTTGCCTGGTTTGCGAAGGAACGATGTTCGACTGGAGTGGTGTTTATTTTCAAAAGGTGGTTGGGGTACCGGTGGCCTACACCACGCTGGGATTTGTTGCTTTTATGAGCAGCATGGCCGCAGGTCGTTTTGTCGCAGATTGGCTGGTTACTAAATTCGGTGTAAAATCAATGCTGCAGTTTAGCGGCACAGTGATAAGTTTCGGTTTGCTGATTGCCGTTATCTTCCCGCTTATCATACCTGCCACGATTGGCTTTTTATTGGTAGGCCTGGGCGTTTCTTCGGTTGTTCCATTAGTGTACGGACTTGCGCGAAAGTCGAAAACGATGCAACCGGGAGTAGCGTTGGCCGCGGTATCGACCATTGGTTTCCTTGGATTTTTAATAGGCCCGCCGTTGATTGGATTTATAGCGGGAGCATCCAGACTTCTCTTGTCCTTTACAGTGATTGCAGGGATAGGACTCGGAACCGCGGTGCTGGCCAGCAAGGTTAAGATCGGGTAATACTCGTTGAAATATTGGTAGCCCCCTAAAAGTTAATGAGGAAATGCCAATTCGTAAATATTCGGCCATAACTTGCCAGTTACATATATTTTATCTGCTTCTCCGTCATAAGCGATGCCGTTGAGTTCGCCTGCGGCGGGATATTTATTCCTTGCCTCGAAGGCCAGTGAGGTAAGATCCAGCCTCCCCGCAACCTTACCGGTAGATGGATCGATTTTGACAATAAAATCCGTTAGCCAGATATTAGCATAAATAAACCCATTGATATACTCCAGTTCATTGAGCTTATCTACGGGCAAACCATTTTCTGTTACGGATAATGTTCTGACTGCTTTCAAAGTAGCCGTATCAAGGAAAGTCAGCTTATCAGTGCCATCACCCATGATGATGTTTTTGCCATCGGTAGCTAATCCCCAGCCCTGGATGTTAGGATATGTAAACTGCCCGGTCTTTTTAAAGGTATTGATATCATATATAAAACCAACCTGGGTTGTATAGGTAAGCTGGTATAATTTTTCATTGAGTATAACAATGCCTTCACCGAAATATTTCGAACGGTCGATCTCTATTTTTTTATCCATCCTGCCAGTCTGCAAATCGATGATCCCGATAACAGATCTTGTCTGGGGCTCGTCTTCCGGCGATCCCGTGCTTTCAAATAACCTGCCATCATTTATTAAAAAACCTTCGGTATAAAGCAGCGTATCATGCGGATAAAATTTGGTTACCGCGTAATTGATAAGTGCCGTTGGCGCAACCCTGTCTGCAGTTTCACTCCCAGGTGAGTTGGAATTATTACAGGCATATAAAGAGGTGAGTATAAGAGCAAATGCCAGAACAGGTTTCGTCATGAAATAATAATTTGGAGAGAAGAGTTTGTCTGGGAGGGCAAACCTCACTGGATTATTTTTGAATAATAATCCAGTTTTTCTTTTTCTAAATTGGTCAGGCTTTCGATACCATTTTGATGAATCTTTTCCAGGATAAAATCGATTTCCTGCTCATGATCCACTCCTTCCGCATAGAAGGCGAGTTTGGTTTTAGAGCTATTTTTTTTGTCATCAAAGTACTTGTTGCCGATCATTATAAACCTGGGCATGGTAACAGTTATAAATATAAAAAACACGGTGGGAATGGCAACGGCAAGTATCGTCAGGTAATTAGTGGCAAGGATAGATGGCTGCATTACCACCGCGATGATTAGTCCGGCCAAACCCCCGGCAAGGTATGCTTCATGGCCTATATTATCTTTTTTTGATTTGATCCCGTAAATCGAAAACAACACGTACATAAACCCGTAGAACCAGGCCGGTATTGGAAAATGTGTTCCCAGGAAACCGATCTCAAAACCGGGGTACAGGACGATAGTAGCAAAGATGATCCCGCTCACACCGCCAGAGGCCCCGACGGCTGCAGTATAATCCCGGCGGTTCCTGTAAATAAAAAGAGAAAACAGGTTTCCCCCGACCAGGCTTGCAAAATAAATAAAAAGATACTTCGCTTCACCAAGTTGCAATTCTATCCCGCCGCTGAAAAAACACAACGTGGCCATGTTCAGGATCAGGTGGATGCCACTGACATGAAAGAAACTGGAAGTCACCAGGCGCTTGTAATCTTTTTGGAAATAGATCTTATCAATATCAAAATTGTTCCGCTCAAAGGAAGAACGGTCGCTCAATCCCTGTAAGGAGCAAAAAATATTTGCGATGATGAATATGAGGGTCGTAATTCCTACTTCTGCCATGAAGGGGTATCTTTTTAATTATTACGGATAATTACAGCTCGCTGGCTCCTTCTTTTCATTACAATCATTAACAGGTACTGATGCCCGCAGGTTGCGGAAACCATTACAATAATTTATATAAAAATTATTATTTATTTCAAAATGGCGATGGAAAAAATGAAACTTCAGCAAAAAACAAATCATTTATTACCCGGGAAAGTTTTCAATCCCCTAAATTAATAAAATTTCTTCATTAAATACATTGTGCCATTGCATAACAATTTTGTTAAAAAGTAACAAATGCGTGGATCACCCGTATTTGATTACTACCTGGCACTTTTCCAAGGGCGGGTGTTTTGCCCAGGAATAAAGCGGAGGCGAAATAAAAAAATGCAATTGATGCAACATTGTTTTTAATCACATGTCTCTAATCATTAAAACCTAACTTTTTGCAACTTACAGTAGTACAAGAACGCGACGACCTGGTTGAACGCTGTAAAAATGGCGATGACCCCGGGTTTAAAGAACTGTACAATCAATATGCCAAAGCTATGTACAATACCTGTTTACGTATATTAAACAATGCTACGGAAGCAGAAGATGTGTTACAGGAAAGTTTTATTGAAGCATTCAGAAACCTTGGGTCGTTCGAATACCGCACCAGCTTTGGAGGTTGGTTAAAACAAATTTGTGTAAACAGGTCTATTACTGTACTAAAAAAAAGAAAAGTAGTTTGGCTTAATATTGAAAAAACGGAAAGCTATAACAGGGCGGACGAAATTCCTTTTGACGAAAAAGAACAGCTGCTTAAAGTAGATGCTATTAAAAATGCTATCAGGATGTTGCCGGACGGTTACAGGACGGTATTAAGTTTATACCTGCTGGAAGGTTACGATCATGAAGAAATTGCCTGTATTTTACAGGTTGCTGAATCAACTACCCGTAGCCAGTACATCAGGGCCAAACAAAAATTAGTTCAAATATTAAAAAAGGAAAATGAGCAGGCTCGAAAAATTCATAAAGGATAACCGCGGGGAATTTGATGACCAGCTGCCTTCTGAAAAACTATGGCAAAAGGTGGAAGCGGCGGTAACAAAAGAATCAGGTAAACGCTTCCTGCTGAAACCGGTTTTGAAATGGAGTATGGCTGCCGCAGTTTTAATTATAGTTTCAGGCGTTTTGTTGGTGCTGATCAATAAAAAAAATCCAGCAGCGACAATGAGCGCGAAAGAAACTCCCGGATCAACAGAGCTGAAATCGTTTACCCCGGAAGAGGTGCCCGAAATGAACCAGTTCGCCCGGCTGATCGCCGGAAAGCAGGAAGAAATAAAATTGATAGCGAAAGAACAGCCTGAGCTTTACAACAAATTTGCCCGGGATATTACCCAATTGGATAGCTCGTATAATAACCTGAAAAATAAGCTCAGCGTTACACCTAACCGTGAGGTGCTGATAGAAGCGATGATTCAAAACCTGGAACTGCAGCTAAGTGTATTGAATCAACAATTAAACATCATTCAACAAATTAAACAATCAAAAAAGAACAGCCATGATAAAAATAAAACGTTCACTTAGCCTCTTGTTGTGGCTAACGGCGCCAATTTGCCTGATCGCGCAGGCGGATAATGATAAAAGTAAAAAGTTTGAATTTGAAAAGAGCAAGTCTATCAACAAATCCTTTAACGTTTCTCCATCCGATAAATTGACTATCCACAATTCATTTGGATCGGTGAAAGTGCAGACCTGGAATAAAAATGAAATTAAAGTAGACATCTCTATAGATGTAAGTTCAAACAACGCTGAATTTGCCGGCAAACTCCTGGACGGTATTACCGTAGCCGATGATCAGAAGGGTGGAAATATATCCTTTAAAACTTCCATTAACAACGAAAACAGTTCAAAAGGCACCAAGAGCACGATGTCTGTTAATTATAATATTTCAATGCCGGCAGCTAACCCACTGTCTGTTTCCAATGAATTTGGGGCCACGGTTATTCCGGACCATGCAGGCGAAATAGAATTAAGCAGTAAGTTTGGATCGCTTACCACAGGTTCATTAAAAAATATAAAAAAAATACTGGTAGAGTTTGGTAAAGCGGACTTTGAAAGCATCACCGATGGGGCAGTCAATATAAAATATTCGGAAGCGAAATTTGGTAAACTGGTGGGCAATGTTAAATTAAACTTTGAATTTTGCAGTGCCACTAAAGTAAGTATGAGCAATGAATTAACAGCCCTGGATCTCAACGCATCTTACTCTACGGTAAACCTGCAGCCTGTTGGAAATCCTTCCGCTTCTTACCGCATCTTTACCAGTTTTGGAAGTTTTAAAAACACCACCGGCATTAAATTTAATGATGATGACGATAATGAAGATAAAGGGCCTAAATTTGATAAAAACTATGAAGGCAAGTCGGGCAGTGGTTCAATCCCTGTTAAAGCTAGTACCAGTTTTGGTAAAATAATTCTAGGCGAAGCGAGTGCAGAAGATATGAAAGAGAAAAAGAAAGCAAAGACTACCTGACCATAAAACGGTAGGCCATAACGTTATTAAAGACTTGTTTTCTACGGGCCATGGAGAATTAATATCACCAGGGAGCACAGTTCACTACTGTGCTTTTTGTATTTATGCAAGTTCTCTGGAGAAACCCTGTGAAAGTGCTGCTGTATCAAAAAGGTTACGACACTACCCTTTAAATAATATTTGGATAAATTAATTATCTTTCTTTTTTTTTACTTTTACAATTCAGCTTTACGCATGGGTAAATTTTATGAAGAGATTTCGCAGGCGCACCGGGATTTCATAGACAAACAAAAAATGTTTTTTGTTAGCACTGCCCCATTGAACCAGGATGGGCATGTTAATCTTTCGCCCAAAGGGCTCGACTGCTTTCGTGTTTTTTCTGCCGGCCGGGTAGGTTATATGGATCTTATCAGCAGTGGGAACGAAACCTCCGCCCATATCCTGGAAAACGGTCGCATCACTTTTATGTTTTGTTCATTTGAAGGCCCTCCAAATATTTTAAGGTTATATGGAAAAGGAATTACGGTATTGAGGGATAGCAACGAATGGGAGAAATATGCTGCACATTTTACAATTTATCCAAGCACCCGCCAACTAATTATTGCTGAGATCAGCAAAGTGCAAACTTCCTGCGGTTTTGGTGTGCCACTTTATAAGTACCGGGGAGAAAGGGAAATCCATTTTGAATGGGCATCAAAAAAAGGGGAAAAGGGGCTGGAAGATTATGTAAATGAAAAAAATTTACAAAGCATGGATGGCCTGCCGACTTTATTGGGAGTGGCCCACCAGGATGGAAGGTGAGTTTGTGGCTGGGCAGCTCGTAGCCTGTTATGCAACGGGTATTTTCATAAAGAAAATGGATAATAATTGGCCGATTTCTAATTACAGGCTCCGGGCATGACAGCTAAGTTCTTTTTACACAACGAGCGCCATCAGGCACCAGCGAACAATTTTCACCGCTCAACCACCAGGCAATCAACGATTAAAATTTCACACGGAACAGAGATTTTCCTAACGGTTCATAAAAAACGATTGACATGCTTTCCTATCCCGTTCGTATAGCACTGATCGCCGCGCTGGGCGGATTTTTATTTGGTTTTGAAACCGCCGTTATATCCGGCGCAGAAAAAACGATCCAGCAATTATGGAGCCTAAGCTCGTTCTGGCAGGGTTTTACCGTTGCCTCAAGTTTGATAGGCACTGTGCTGGGTTCCATCATTGCGGGTTATCCCGCACGCCGTTATGGCCGAAAAAAAGTATTGATCGCGATTGCTGTCTTTTACCTTATCTTCTATCGGTTGCGCTTCTGTTTCTGCCTGGTCTTTATTTATCCTTTTCCGGTTTGTTGGTGGAGTTGCCGTTGGTGCATCCTCAGTGGTTGGACAATGTATATCTCGGAGATTTCACCTGCAAATTTACGGGGCCGGTTAGCCGGGTCTTTCAGCTAAACATCGTAGCAGGTATTTTTGTAACCTATATTACTAATTTTTTATTCGCAGGAATTGCGACGACGCATGGCGCTGGATGGGGGATAATGGTGATCCCGGCGGGATTATTGCATTGTTGGTACGCACGATTTGAAAGCCCACGCTGGCCGCCTGAACGAGCGTCACACTGAAGCGATCCCTGTCATGCAGCGCATTGGTGAAAAAGACCCTCAAAAAGCTATTGACGAAATACGGAATTCTGTCTCCCACCATGCAGAAGCCTTATTCCAGAAAAAATTCAGGAAACCTATTACCTATGCGGTAGTACTTGCCATGTTCAATCAACTCTCCGGTATCAACGCCATTATTTACTACGCCCCGCGCATATTCGAAATGGCGGGGTTTGATAAAGAACATGCGTATTTACAACCGGTGTACATTGGCGCGGCCAATTTATTATTTACTTTATTAGCCATGACCATGATCGATAAATTCGGCAGAAAAACCCTGCTGCTTATCGGTTCCGTAGGCATGATCATATTCCTTGCACTAACGGCCATGGCATTCAGCAGCAGTGAACCCAACAGCAACGTGATCATTTACCTTATTGGCTTCATTGCATTTTTCGGTTTCTCACAGGGTGCAGTTATATGGGTGTTTATTTCAGAGATCTTTCCCAATTCGGTTCGTTCGCAAGGGGGCTCATTAGGCAGCTTTACGCATTGGATAATGGCCGCCATTATTTCCTGGACCTTCCCCGTCATCGTTGAAGGAAGCGCCAGGGGCGGGTTCTATTCTTTTATGTTTTATAGCGGGATGATGCTCCTCCACCTAATTTTTGTGTGGAAGGTTTTGCCTGAAACCAAGGGAAGATCCCTGGAAGAGATCCAAAAGGAATTAGGGATAGAATAAGGAACCTTTATTTTAAGCGATCGTTGCTGGTTATTTTTTTCTTATCGTAAATTTTACTTTTAATACTGATGTTAAGCAACAACGACATACTGAAAAAACTAAGGGTCGCGCTTTCGTTGCGCAATGACGATATAATAAAAATACTTGAATTGGCAGGGTTTAAGATAACCAAAGGCGCATTGGGCGACCTCTTTCGGAATGAAGACCATCCCGGATATGTGGAAGCCGGCGACCAGGTGCTTCGAAATTTTCTGAATGGATTGATCATTTACAAACGGGGTAAATTACCTGATAACAGGAATAAGGAAAAGGGTGCAGACGAACCGGAAGAACCTAATGAGCACTGATGGCACAATTGCCTTGCTTAACAAAAGGCTGTCTCGTGCTGATTAGCATTTATTCAAATGAATAAATAATTTGTAACAGTTATCATCCATCAGTTAGAATCATAGGTTTAAAGTTTGAGGGGCTGTATAGAGAACTGGTTTCGCCGAATAAAATAACCGGCCTCTCCCCTATCCCTGGCTGCCTATAACTTCATTGCAGAATGATCCAGCAATTTGTTATCCCTTGCATTTTATTTTTTTACCCGCGTATACTTTTCAATATTTACCCTCTCAATCCCTGCTCTCTCAACTTTTTCTACCCCGCTTTGAATCAATGTATCATTTTGTAAACTGACGGTAAATGTAAAATCATTATTCTCCCACTCCCGGTCGCTGCAATATTCCAGGTGCTCTGTGTAGGTGCTATCCTTCAAGGTATATATACCACCACCGGCTCCAAAAGCCGCTGTTGAATCTTTACCTTTTTTCAGGTCGTGCATTAAAAAAGCAAAATGAGTTTCATTGATAATTTTAATGAAAGAAAGGTCTTTTGAATAATAGGTAATCGTAGTGTCTCCTTTTTCAATGGTAGTACCTGATATGAGCTGCCAGGTACCGGTAAGCGGTAACGTATCTTCACCGGCGGGTTTGGTGTTATTTGTGCACCCACACAACAACAAAAAGATGATGGTTAGGGGTTGATTGTGAATTTTCATTTTTTTATTTTGTATTTTATTAATCTTTAGATCACCGGAAAAGTGCTGAAAATTAATTTTGAACATTTATTAATTATTAAAAAAGGCCACAACAGCTGAATTGTTGTGATAATTTTATGTGCTGAAGCACCTTTATAATACCCGTTTTTTCAAAATGGGATAAACTAATAAGGCTTTGTTTAAAAAGTTGTCTAAAGTCACCCACGAGGTTTATTAAGCTGTTTGGTTGTTAAATTATAAGTATATATTCCTGAAGATACGATGTTCTAAGTGATAGATTCCTGGATACAAATTTATGTTCAGTATAAAGAAATATTATAACATAATGATATCAATCACCTGATTAGATTTCAAGCTTTTCAACCCGTTAATAGTATTATAGACGAAAGAATTGAAAGCATGAATTCGTATTGGAAATGGGGAAAATTATGTGTTATCTGTGGCATTGACACCCCTTTTGTTGCAATTATTTTTACCTGTTTATTGCTATAAAATCTGGCATGAATTTGAAATAATATACCAAAAAACATTATGGAAAATACACAAAGTACGATCGACATTTTAAATGATCTTATCCTGATTAACAATGACCGTATTGCTGGTTATGAAAAAGCAATGGAAGAGTTAAAGGCCAAAGACGATTCGATCCAGGAAAATCTTGATCTCACTATTTTATTTGAGAAAATGATAGATGATAGCAGGGAGATCCGGAATGCCCTTGGGAAGGAAGTACAGGTGTTGGGAGGTGAAATGGAAAAAGGGACTATGACAAGTGGAAAAATATACCGGGCCTGGATGGATATTAAGGCATTGTTTACAGGGCACGACAGGCATACTATCTTAGCCAATTGTGAAGAAGGTGAAGATGCCGCACAAAAGGCTTATAAGGAAGCTTTATCAGCAGAAGATCTCCCTCATTTTTTACATACCATGATCAGCGAGCAAAAAGAAATTTTAAGAGAATCACACGATGAGATAAAATCCCTGCGTGACCAGGTAGCCTGATATTTTATTGTAAGATGTCCCACTTCCTTTAATTCCGTGGGACATCTTATAAATTTCTTAATCAATAATTTCTGCAGGTTTAAATTCCCTACCCTGCGCGGATAGAAATTTATTTTTAAAATAAAGATTCATTCAACTTACCCAGCATCCTTACATAAGTTTTCAATATAATACTGCATGGAACAAAAGACGCACTCATTTCTCTGAAATTATCTCCCGAAAAAAGGCCCCGGTTTACATCTGAATGTAAATAAAGTATGCATAGACCAGGTTTAGCCTGTTTGCCTATATCGGGCTTACCATCAATCATTGGATACATCATCAGGGGGAACTGACCGTTTATATGCGGATTGCTGAAATTGCTGTTCCATACATTTATGGGTCCTCCGCGGATGACAACCATTATTAAGAAAATTTATTTTGCTATCTAAGTGTGTGAAATCAAACTATTAATTCAATTTTTGATTCCAAAATATGGACAAGTATAAAATAGCACGGTAATTGCATTGAGCAAAAAATGTATTCCCTTTTAGAATACAAAGGTTCGCGGTTTGCCAAAATGAAATTAAACCAGTAGTATCAATGTTTAAGCAATTGCACCCGGCAATTATTATTGCCTTATATTATAATGTGTCCTCCAGGATAATAACAATAACAGTATCCCTGTTAGTGATATTATCGCAAGGGGTAGATGCTCAGCAAAAAAGAATGGTAGCTATTGGCTCTTCTACTACGGCAGGCTATATCACCACTTCCGAAGATAGTTCCTGGTTTGGCCATTTAAGGAAATATTATGGCTGCCAGTTAGGAATATTGGACACCTGCTACAATTATGGGGTCCCTGGTACCGGTGTTTACGTCGGTATGCCTTCGAGTTACAGTCCCCCTGCGGGAAGAGCGCGCCCCGATACGAAAAGTAATATAACCAAGGCCGTGGAGGTGCTGACCACATTAACCAACCCTGCTGATGGTGCGATCATTGTTAATTATCCTTCGAACGATTACAATATATTAACTATTCCTGAAATTATGAAATGCCTGCAAGTGATATATGATTCAGCTACCCGCGACGGTAACCGTTGTTTTATCACGACTACACAACCCAGGACAGACAGTTTATTTCGCAGTTCTGCGATGAAAAAGAAGCTGGCCGATATAAAAGATTCTACTATCAACAGGTTCGGCGTGGAGCATACAATCAATTTTTGGGACGGGATGTTTAATCCTGCCGATACAACCATATTGCCCAAATATAGCGCAGGGGATGTAATCCATTTTAACAATGCGGGTCACCGGGTTCTCTATGAAAGAATAGTAGCGAAAAATATATTTGGTTTACCCTTTTGGTATGCTGCCTCCACCGGTGCGCTGAACCTGCTGACAACCTGGGGTTCTAACGTAGATGGCACCGGTACCCACCCAGTAACCTTTACGGCAAATAACCAGGTATTCATCGTTGTAAATAACCTTGCTCCAACAATCAACGGCAACTGGACCATTAGTGGGTCAAATGTGCAACTTATCATTGGAAATGGTGTAAGGCCCGTAAAGTTTAATATTCCACCTGCTTACAGGCTCACCATAACCAGCCCGCAGCCACCTTCAAATTGTAACTAAGCAGGAGGCCCTTTTTCTCTGCGTGGATAACGTTAGGATTTTGATAATCCCAAAAATATAAATTTCTTTCTAAAACTTATCGAAGGAAAAGTGCTTTTGTTTAAGTTGCATTTTATTCCGGGGCATCCAGGGTATGCATGACCGGAATCTCTTAAGTAAATTTAACCCCACCAATATTTATGGAACAAAACTTAACACCTGTTATTACCCCTTCCGCACTAATTGTTTTAACACAAACAACACCGTTTATTCTTATTGATGCGAGAGCGGGAACCACATCAGAAGTACAATATGAAGCCACTCATTTGAAAGGAGCGCTTTATGTGGACCTTGAAACGCAACTTTCCAACAAAAAGCTGGATGCGGCAGAAGGCGGAAGGCACCCTTTACCTGACCCGGTTAAATTTTCACGGGTCCTCTCTGAATTGGGCATAACGCAGGGGAGCCATGTAATTGTTTATGATGATAAAAATGCCTCAAATGCAGCTGCCCGTTTTTGGTGGATGCTACGCGCCGCAGGGCATGAAAAAGTGCAGGTGGTCGATGGGGGCCTTAGTGCCTCCATTTTAGCCGGTTTCCCCACTGCCACCGGCAAAGAAAAACCCCGGGTAGTTACATCTTACAAGATTGATAAATGGCAGTTGCCCCTGGTTGGAATTAACGAGGTAACCACGGCGGTACAATCGGAAGAATATTTAGTTATTGATGTACGCGATGCAGTCCGTTTCCGTGGTGAAAAAGAACCCATCGACCTTATTGCGGGTCATATACCCGGGGCTGTAAACATTCCTTTTACCAGTAACCTTGATCAGGAAGGATTTTTTCTTTCCCCTTCGGAACTAAAAGAAAATTATACCCGGGCTCTTGATAACCGGCAATCCGGGAAGGTAATTGTACATTGCGGTTCAGGGGTTACTGCCTGCCACACACTATTGGCAATGGCCCAGGCGGGAATGGAAATACCAGCGCTCTATATTGGCTCCTGGAGCGAATGGTCGAGAAATGATAAACCAATAGGGACAGGAAGCGGATTCTAATAATATCCAGTTATCATTGTTTCAGTGATTAAAAGTACGGATTTAAATATTTGCAGCGTGCAGGCCTTAAAGGGAATAGAACTTGAAAGCAAGGGCCCCCGGGATCAGTATTCGCCACAAGGACTTTTTTTCAATACTAACCCCTTTTCAAAACGTATACCAGCAATGTCTTTAAATATCAACTTCCCGTCCTTTTCTTCCATATCCCCATGGCCTTCAATTGCAGTATCATCTTTAATTAAAAAAATAACCTGCCTGGTAGAAAGCTTTCCTTCCGACTTAAAATTATACGCTGCAAGCAAAGTATCGCCGCTCAGTTTACCCTCAAATTCACCTTCATTACTGTCCTTTTCATGGAATCGATAGGAAATTTTACCAGTTACAACATTTGGGAATACCTCTACTTTTAATAAAAAAGTATCTCTGCCGGTCGTAGTGGAATAGCAGGCTGATGAAGGTATCATAATCTTCATCTCACCTTCTGCCGTGTCCATTTCACTTGTTAGATCACTTTGTTTTTGGGCTTCATTACATGAAATAAAAATGAGGGCGGCTAATAATACATTCAACAAATATTTTATCATAGTAAGTAATTAATTAACTGAATAAAGAAGCAAAGGTTACAATTATTAATTAGATTTCCGGCTTGAACTACTTTTGACGTTTACGAATATTGCAGCAAGGAGGTCGTGATAATCGTGGCCACTTTCATTATAAGACCCTGGTAGAGTTCCGAAGCCTAGCTTTGTCTTGAGTAAAAAATTGTCATAATGATCAATGAGTATGGAAAATGAGAGCAAACTGTATGGAAAACTGGAATCGGTGTGACGGGATAATGCTGCCAAAATGAAATAAAGTTAAGGAACCTTGTATCCCCCATTTACTTAATTTGTAGAATGGTGGCGGATAAATTTAAAGCACCCCGTTTCCACCAATCAACTGGTTGCATTTTCTTAAATAAAACAATGATGAACAAGATAATATTGATCCCGAAAAATTTGTTACTGCATTTGATACTTTTTATGCACCTGGCATCCTGTAATAATAACAATGATGGCGCTGCAAGTAAGCCGGCAGCAGAGCCTAAGCCAGCCGCAGTGGCATCTTACTATTTACCGGTGCCTCCCGGATGGACGACTGAACGCATTTCTTTCCCCATTGAATTTGCTCCGGGGATAAATTACAAAGGGACGGAAGACCTGCGCTTTGCAAAAGGCTGGGATAATGTAAATAGTGAAGAGCACTGGTGTTATGCATTTGCCTGGTGGCTGGATGGGAAACCGCAAATTAATGAAATAATATTGCAGAAAAACCTTACGGAATATTATTCAGGTCTGGTCGGTTTAAATGTTATGGAAAAAAAGATCCCGGCAAATAAAGTCGTACCAACTGTGGCAACCATAACCTTAGTGCCATCAATGAAGGGGGATAATACAACGTATACCGGCAGAATTAGCATGCTTGATTATCATTCCGAAAACGCGATAATATTAAATTGCATGATCCACGTTAAAGATTGCGATACAAAGGAGCATACTGGCATACTGGTCGAAATATCACCCAGGCCTTTCGACCATGCGGTATGGAAACAATTAAATGCGCTGAATACAAATTTTAGCTGCGATTAATGTCAACCATGAATTCCAAATCTTGTCATTTTTCTTAAAAAGTTCATTGGTGATCTTTCCGTATGTACAAACCTTTGCACCGGTATTGTCTCCCAGCGTGTTCAGATATCCACTGGCTACAGTCCGGGTGGCGGGTTCGCGATGAACTGTTGACGGCTTTTCTGGTTAAGGTACGTCCAAATCGATTTCAATAAAAGGTCTCGAGCTGAGTATTTTCCAACCCTGTTCCTTAGCAATTGAAAGATGATTAGTAAATTTAGTCATAGTGGTATAATTTTATTTAATCAGATTTCATTGGGTAATTTTCTTGCGCAGGGGTTCATTGAACTTTATCAAACATCTTTTTAAACTTCCCAGTTATTTTTCATGTTGTTATAATTTTTTTTTGAAACAGAAGCTTTGCTTTTAGGTTTGGAGTCCTTTTTCTTTTTATGGGCATTTATATTATTCACGAGCGAATTCTTTACACCCAGTTTATTTTTTTTCGTATTTTGTTTAGCAGGTGTTTTCTTCGAAGCAACTTTCTTTTTCATTGCAACTTTCTTTTTCGGTGCAGTTTTTTTTTTAGGCGTAGCTCTCTTTTTAGGAGTGGCTTTCTTTTTCGGTGCGGTTTTCTTATTACGCGCGATTTTCTTTTTTGGCGCAGCCTTCTGACCGGGAGCAGATTTTTTCGTTGTTGCCATAATTCTTTATAGTAAAAAATTCAAATAATATGCCTGCAAGCTTGTTCAAGGATTTTTAAAAATAAATCTGCAAATGAATAAACAGTAAACTAGGTAAGTGAAACATAAGGCCCTGGCGATAACAAACTGAGTATTTTATTGCACATTCACAAGTGCATGTAATCAGCGTCCGGCGTAGTAAAAACAGCAATGTCCGGTGCCCCATCCTATGAATAAATTGTACCAACTTAGGCGTGAAGATCGGTATGCATGTCGAAAAAATTACTAATCGGAAGTCGCGTAAATGTTCAGAAAGCAAGTATGCCATTGGCCAATTAAAATAGCCGGGCGAAATTTATCCATCAGGAATTTTATACATCAAGCCGTCAATCATTATAGGGAGCCTATTGATGGGCAGCGGATAATTGATAAAAAATCCCGGCTTCTTCACCAAAATACTTCCGACCAGTTTTTTGATGAGGTACCATTCGAAAGCAACAGAAAGCCAGGCAGAGGCATTGCTGATGTGGCGCTCGAAGTTGGGGAGATAAAAAAAATGCTGGGAAATCAGTGAATCAATGAGGACTAGAATTACATATCTCCTGCAAATGAAACTTCTTATCCTGTAATTGCGATTGGCACACGTGAAGTATTATAAAGTTGCCCTATCATGCACAAAAGCCGGTCATTGATTTGGTTTTTTTGGAAGAATGATCCGGAAAGTAGCACCCTTGTTAATCTCTGAAGATGCAAAAATTTCACCCTGGTGGTTTTGCGCGATCTTTTTACAGATAGCAAGTCCGATGCCGGTGCCGCTGTATTCGGTTTTGGCATGCAGCCGCTGGAAAATATTAAAGATTTTTTCAGCATACTGAGCACTGAATCCAATGCCGTTATCCTTTACTTCAATCAGATAGTAAGTGGTATCATGGATAGCAATACCATTTGCAATAACCTCTTCCGGAGGCATTTGCTTTGCGCTTATGGTGATAAGGGGCGGCTCGCCAGGTTTGCTGAATTTGAGAGCGTTGGAAATAAGGTTCGCAAATAACTGAGACATCTGGAGTGGTAATGCGTTTATAACCGGCAGTTGATCCGTAATGATCACTGCCTTTCTTTGGTCAATCAGCAGTTCCAGGTCCATTTCAATTTCGGCTACTATTTGCTGCAGGTTAACTGGTTCAAATAACACATTACCTTTTGCCAGTTGAGAATAAGAAAGTACATCCCGTATCAGCACAGTCATTCGTGTGGTGGAACTAATGATCCTATCGAGGTAATTCCTTGTTTTGTCGCTGATTTTATCAAGGCTTTGCTCCAGCATTTCCGTAAATGAACTTACTTTTCTCAGGGGTTCCTGCAGGTCATGTGAGGCGATGTAAGCAAATTGCGCCAACTCATCATTCGAACGCTGTAGGTTTTCATTCGCCATCGCCAGCTCTTTGGTGCGTTCCGCTACTTTCTCCTCAATCCGAAGCCTTGCCAGTACCTGGTCTGTTACATTGATGGCCACCGCCAGCACGCCAATGATGCTACCCACCCCATCCCGGTAGGGTTCAAATGTAAAATTCTGGTATTTGGTCTCCATTTTACCATTTCGCCTAAAAACAACCGGGTGCTCATTCGCTTTAAATGGGTTACCGGTAAGATAGACATTTGTAAGGAGTTGTTCCAGGCCTTGCTCATTGGCATCGGGCACGCCTTCGAACAATGGCTTGTGCAAAATATCAACGGCTTGCTTGCCCCATAATTCTATCATGAACTGGTTTGCCACTTCTACTGTGTGCTGCGCTCCGACCAGGATACACATGGCAACGGGCGCCTGCAGTATCATGTTGCGTAAATTCTGCTCACTCCGCTCCACCATTTGTTTTGCGAGATTAAGGTCTGTTGTTTCCGCGGCAGTATTCAATACACCATAAATATTACCGATACTGTCAAAGAGAGGGGTAAAACTATAATTAAAATAATACGATTTCAACTCCTTGTTCACCTGCAGGTCTACCCGCTTGTTCCTTGCATGGTAAGGTGTTCCGGTTGTAAAGACTTTATCAAGCTGTGCAAAGATTTCCTGGTTATCCAGTTCAGGAAGCACATCTGCGTAAAGCTTCCCAACCACATCATTTCCTTTACCCCATACATCGAGGATCGACTGGTTTGCCAGTGCTATCCTCATTTCCCTTCCTTCATATACGCCTATGGGGAAAGGGGCGCTCTCCACCAGGGACCATAGTTTTTGCCCGCTTTCCTCCACCTTTTTACGGGCAAGTACCGCTTCGGTAACATCCTGGCATAAAACCATTACCCCGTTGATCGTGTCATCATCCTCACGGTAAAACTGGTAAACAAGATTAAGAAAGCCTTCTTTTCTTCCGCCATCAGTTAAAATAAAATAAGGATGGTCATACAGGTAGCACGGCTCCCCGGTTATACGGACCTTATCGATAATCTGCCTGAAATACGGTTCTGATTCCGGGATGATTGTAAATAGTGGCTTGTTATATAATTCAGAAGCCGCCAGCCCGATCAGCCGGCCATAGGCTTCATTCACGGCTTTAACGATCATATCAGGACCTTCCAAAACAATTATGCCAACGCTGGCCTCCCGGACCAGGCTTTCGAATCTTTTGTCAGATTCAGATAGTTTAAGAAGGGTTTGAACTTTCCGGGTTGTTTCCGTGCATGTAACTATCACACCATTAACCTGGTCCGTATCCCCATAAGCGGGGCCAAAGCCCAGGGTCCAATAGGAATCCTCCCGAATGCCATTTCTATAAAAAGGAAGCAACTGGTCTTCCAGGCATCGGGCTTTCCCGTCTGACATTACTTTTTCGAGTAACGAACCTATTGTTTCCCAGTTTTCTGGCCATACATCCCTGGCGTCTTTACCGATTGCGGCATGTTTACCTTCAGTTTCAAAGCCTGAGCGGTAAGCGTCATTATAAAAATAAGTAAGGTGATTGCCCCAAAATAATAACATCGGGAATGGAGCGTGCAGCACCATGCCTACATTGCTTCGAAGGCTAACGGGCCATTCGTTGATAGGCCCTAAGGATTTTTGATCCCACTCAAACAAACGTATGATATCGCCTGTCTCCCCCCCTCCCTGTAAAAATTGATGTGTTGCTTTTTCTTGTATACCAGATTCCATAAATAATTAGTGTGCAAATTTTACTATTGCGAAGAAAAAATAATAGAAGGAGAAATGCTAATTGATGATGGACTTGAGGGTGGTAATAAATTCTGAAAAGCTTTGCGGTTTTGTAATGAAATCCTTTGCGCCTAATTCTTTTGTTTCCAAAATCGTAGAAGCATTGGAGGAGGTGGATAAGATGATCACTGGTATATCTTTAAAAATATCAAGTTTTTTAAATTCTGCAAGAAATTGTTGTCCTGTCATTACGGGCATATTTAGGTCCAGAAAAATGAGGTCGGCTGTAATACGCCTTTCCGTAAGCTCCTGCAGTGCGTGCCTGGCATTACCGAGAGCAATGCAGTTTACAGAATCGACAGCGATCTCCATGGCACTTAAAAAAATCTCCTGGTCATCTGTATCGTCGTCTATCAATAAAATATTTCGGTAGCTCATAGCTTTTAAGGTCGTTTTCATGGTTTGTACCCCGGTAATTAAACATCACATTGGATGATTCAACACGCTAAATAAACCCGGTAAAGGTTATAGTAATTATTTATTTAGTAACAACCGGCATTTTAACACAGCATGGTAATAATTGTTCACCGGGTAAATAAAATGCTTCCTGCCTTTCTATAGTTACATCTAAATTGTATATTGAAGTAAAATATAAGGCCACGATTGATATGTACTTCGTGGAATAGTTATACTTCAAACAAGTGGGAAAAAATCAAAAATCTAATCCTGGATAATTACTGATCAATAGTAATATGCGGACGATCGCCTGCAACAACTATAAAAAGCTTTAAATTACTTTTTCTTCCCGTTCACCTCACAAACACCATCTCTTTAGAACAATTAAACCTCAGGCACCCTGCCACCCAATCCTTTGCTGATATAAAAATGGCTATTGTCAATTTCCTTTTTTAACATGTTCCATTTAAACAATAGCCTGCCCGGATAAAGTCCTTTTTATTTGCCAAAACACTAACTGGCAACCATGCAAATGGCCTGCGAACACAAGGTTGTATTTGTGTTTAAAACGGCTGATATCAACCGGGTGATGAAGACATAAAATGGAAAAATCTCCCGGGTGGTTCTGATTTGATGGCCGCGTGCCGTCTATTTGCACCCTGGTTTTATTTACAGTAAGGGTACCGGAATTATTTTCAATCCATTTTACGTTATTAGCTTCCATCATCTTTTTAATAATGCCTACCCCAAATTTGTAATCGTGGTTACCGGCGATGGAAAACACGTTGTTACGGTGGGCGATGCCCTTTAGCAATTTATCCAGGTGAACCAGGTGTTTTTTAACATCAACATAGTCTCCTCCCAGCAAAATAATATCGGGATTTAAATCGTTGATCTGCCTGATCATTTTTTCAGTTATCGCGTTACTATGGCGGTTAAAATGAAGATCCGACAGGTAGAGCACACTAAATGCCCCGGAAATTGCTGCCGTATACTGCTCATTCCTTATTTCAAAGTGGTCATTGGACCCTATCTCTAATTTCATATGATACGGTGTTAACAGTTATTATAGCAGGTGCTAAAAGTGTAATAATTCAAATCAATACAGGTGATAATTTAATTTTGTAATCTAACAATTTTTTAGCAAGTTACCATCCGCATCATCATGGGATCTTGCGCTTAGTATCTGGTAGCGGATTTTGTAATTCGGAATCAATATTATGATAGGTAAGCAGACTCCACGTATCACCAAAAGCAGGTTGCTACAAACAAAGGGAGGGCATTAAAAAAACTAACATACTGAAATAGGATGGAAAACATTTTAACCAGTCGGCAATAATTCCGGGTCCCCTTATTATATTGTTGATGGCCCTAAGTTCTATCGATTTGCTGTTGGAAGGATTTGATGCAAAAGAATGGGGGCGGTACGATCTACCCAACCGGAAAATTATGTATGCAGAAGTTCAAATGGTGATTCAGTTCTAATGATATCTGATGTTACGGATCAATACCCGGCAAATATTTTGCAAACGCTTGTGTATGTCCGGGCCCGCTGACACTTTTCAGCAAAGCTATTGAAAATGGTTATGAGGCAGTGGAAAAGGCAAATCAATAAGAGAGGGACCCCTACCGCCGGGGTAGATTTAAAGATTTGGCGGGCAATATAGATCTGTAAGAACCTAACTTTAATAATAAACTCGAAAGGAGCTTTGTGCAAGCTTTCGTATGAAAACATTTATCATTGATTCTTTTCGTTCTTCGGCAGCGGGGAACGCTGTACGGATTTAATAAAAATAAAAGATGAGAAATGTTACTGTTCTTGTTTATAACCCTTTAAGATTGATAATAGCGCTTCCTCGCTTAACGGTTTTTCAATATAATCCCTTACATACTTATTTGCCAAAGCCCGTTGCTGGTCGCCCGGGTCAAGTGATGAGGAAAGCATATAGATTTTAAACTGATCCTTAATATACGCGTCAATTTCTTCAAACTGTTCAAGGAAGTCCCACCCAGACCAGGTAGGCATGTTAATATCAAGAAATAAAATGGTTGGGTTTACGAGGTTAGCATATTCGGTTTTAATATAATTCAGACCTTTTTCGGCATACTGAAAGGCTTTTATTTTTGCACTGTCCATTACATCTTCAATTACTATACTGCAAAGTAAATTATTGGTCGAATCATCGTCAATAATAATAAAACTGACGGGCGATTTCATAATCGAATTATTTAATTTCAAATTCTATCTTAAATGAAGATCCTTTATTAACCTCGCTGGCGACATTTATTTTACCTCCCAGGGCTTCTACCTGGGTTTTAACCAAATAAAGCCCCATCCCCTTTCCCTCTGCCAGGGTTGTGTGGAACCGTTTAAACAATCCAAACACATCTTCTCCTCTTTTCGCCAGATCTATACCCACTCCATTATCCTTGAAATGTAGTAGAACTTTGCCTGGTAATCGCTGACTTACAATTTCTATTTCAGGAGGAATACCTGGCTGGCTGTACTTCAAACTATTAGTAATCAGGTTATAAAATATACTGTGCAAGTAACTTCTTATGGTCAGCATCTCATTTATGGCACTAAAATCACAAATGATAACGGCTTTTTTGGATTCTATCTTGTTTTCAATACTTGTTCGAATATTATCTACGAGTTTGGTGAACCCGACCAATTGTTTATGTTCATTTAATTCCTGCCGGATCTTTAGAATTTCATGGAGGTCTTTAATGACTTCATCAAGTTGGTTTACAGAAGTGCTCAGGCCCTTCATGACCTTCTCTTTTAAAATATGATTCAGGTCTTTCTTTTGAAGGGTAGCAGCAAGCCCTTTTATATTTGCTACAGGTGCCCTGAGATTATGGGAAATAATATAGGAAAATTGTTCAAGGGCTGCATTTCGCTGAAGCAGGTCTGCTGTCATTTTTTCCCGTTCATCTTCAGACTTTTTTTGGTGGGTAATGTCCTTAAAAAATACGGATAGACCCTTATCTGATGGACAGGCATTTATTTCGAACCATTTATCTAAAGATTCTAAATAATCCTTAAAGCGAACCACTTGCCTGGTTTGAATAGCGAGTTGGTAATTTTTATAGGATGCTGAATCTATACTATCTGAAAATACATCCCATAAGTTGTGACCTAGAATCTTATTTTTGGGTGTTTGTAACATTGTCTCCGCCTGGTTATTCCAGTATGTAACGATCCACTGCCCATCAACGGCAAAAAAAGCATCTCCAATACTTTCAAGGATGATATTCTTCTCTTGATAGGCATTGAGAACTTCTATTTCCGCTTTTTTACTTTTATCAATATCCTGGAAACTGCCATATACCCTTACACATTGATCATCCAGGAACTCCGCCTGTCCATTTGCACGAACCCAGCATTCGGAGCCGGCTGGTGTTACAATTTGAAGTTCAAGGTCAAAAGCTTTACCTAATTCCATTGCCTCTGTGATAGCCACGGTAACAGCTTGCCTGCTTGGCCCTGCTTTATAAAGAGAAATGGCCGTTGCGATATCAGGGATAAAATCATCCGCAACCCCATGGATAAATTTTGTTACTGATGACCAGAAAAGCGATTTTTTTTCCACATCAACTTCCCAACTTCCAATTCGCGCCAGCAGGTTTGCTTTATCCAGGAGGTTTTCTAAATTCTTCTTGTAGGTAATATCTGATGAAACGGTAATCAGCCCCGTTAATGTATGATTTTTGTCATAAATAGCAGATTCGGTCACAAATGCAGGGAAGTTGGTTCCATCTTTTCTCTGAAATATAAATTCGCCCGACCACGAATTTCCTTGTTTTAGATCGTCCATAATCCGGATACCCTGTTCATTGGTTTGATCAGAGGGAATCAGGTCAATAACATTTCTTCCTATCGCATCTTCGTTTGTCCAGCCATAGATTACTTCCGCTGCTTTGTTCCAATAATTAACCATTCCACTGCTATCGGTAGCTATTGCGGCCTGGCCTATAATATTCAATAGATTTGCCTGGAACCGGGTTTCCGCTTCCGCCTTTTTTTGATTAGTTATGTCATGAACAAAACACGACAGCCCGATCACTTCTTTATTTTCCCATATCGGATGAATGGAGAAACTGTTATAGTTATATTGTTTGTCAACTACGAATTCCTTCTCAAATTTTATGATCTCACCGCCAAGTGCTCTTGAATAAATTTCTTTCCATTCTTCAAGGTTAGCATTGTCAAATTTGTTGATGAAGTCAAAGATCTTAAAACCAGGTATTATATCCAAACCATACACCTCCTTCATCATTTTCTGAAGAGCCTTGTTGAATATGATATACCTGAAATCTTTGTCAAGGGAATAGATAAATGCGTCGGTATTTTCAATAACGGCATTCAGATTTGACTCTGATCTCCGCAGCAATTCTTCTGCCTGCTTTCTTTCTGTAATATCGGTTGAAGTAATACAGAGCCCGGAGATTTCCCCACCAACATAAACCGGGTTAACTTTAAAATCGAACCATTTAATATCCCCGTCCTTTCTCGTATAAGGATAATCGTACCATAGTGTTTCACCCGCTAACACCTTTTCTATAGACTGCCGGTACATGTTTTTCCTGGCTGGATGAATATATTCAAAGATGCTTGAGCCAATTGAAATATGCTGTTCTGAATTCAGGCGAAGGATATCGCTTGATCTTGGATTAAAGGATTTTATTACGCCGTTAATATCCGCAAGAATAAATCCTTCAGAGGTATTTTCAAAGATCGCCTGCAGGTTGGATTCCGATTCCTGTAAGGCCAGTTCAGCATTGCGGACGTCCGTTACATCCTGTGTAACTCCATACAATCCCGTTGGCGTGCCATCATGGTTAACTTTTACCCTGGTTTGTGCGTAGATATGCCTTATCGTTCCATCCCTTCTAACAATACGATGGAAATAATCAGCAACGTTTAAGCAAGACTTTGTTTCACCAGTTGCCTTCAGCACGTTATCTATATCTTCGGGGTGTATAAAAGAAAGCCAGGATTGAAGGGATTGCTCTTTTTGTTCAGGTGAAAGCCCGAATATTTTGAGCTGTTCATCCGACCAGATTACAACGCCCGTGGCGTAGTTCATTTCCCAACTGCCAAGGTGAGCAAGGGCTTGCGCCTGTTTTAGCCTGGATTCACTTTCTAAAAGTTTTTCATCATCCTGGACTTTAATTTTTTCTTTTTGAAAAATCCCGAGGGCAAAAGAAATATCGGTTGTGGCTTCGTTCAGCAATGCAACTTCCGCCGATGTAAAAAAATCAATTCCGGATGCGTAGAAATTAAAAGTACCAATGATATTTCCTGACTTTCGTATCGGCAGCACCATCAGGCTGGCAATGCCTGCCTTCTCAGCAAAATCTTTCCAGTCAAGGAGTGCGGGATCATTCGGAATGTCATTACAGATATAGTTACAGTTATTCTCTAAAACTGAAAACTGCAGTCGCCCGGGGGCATAGGAGATGTCTGTATAATGAAGGATATCCTTATCGGCAATTCCACAACGCTCAACAAGGTCTACCTTATTATTTTGAGTGTTAAATATTCCTATCCAGGCAGCTTTGAATTTCCCGTTTTCAATAGCGATGCGGCAGGCTTCCCTGAATACGGTTTGCTCATCCCTTGAATGTACAATGGTTTGATTGATCTGGCTTATGAAGTTATACAAACGGTTGGCCTGCATTACTTTTTCCTCTGCAATTTTTTTATCGGTCACGTCGCGGAAATTATCCACGATTCCATTTATTGCGGGGTCATGTATCATATTAGTGAGTACCCCGTCTACCCACCTCCATGAACCGTTTTTGTGCCGCATCCGGGTTGCATTGCCGGCTATTGGTACTCCCGGCTGAGCAAGTGCAGCCTGCATGATCCCAATCAATACCGGAACGTCCTCGGGATGTGCCAGTTCCAACAGGTCCAGTTGCATGCCTTCTTCCTGTGTATAGCCCAACACATTTATAATAGAAGGTGAAACATATGTTGGTTTACCATCAGCAGATAATATCGCAATCCCATCCGAGCCGTTTTCAATAAGCCTGCGAAATTTGTTTTCATTTTCCACCAGCTTTTCGGCTGCGATCCTGCTTTCAGTTACATCCCGGAAATTATCAACGATCCCGTGTATTGCAGGATCGTGCAACAAATTTGTTACGGTTGCTTCCAGCCATCTCCAACTCCCATCCTTATGAAGCATGCGGCCCGTATGCCCTTTTATAGCTATACCAGGATTTGCCAATACCTGCTCCATCACCTTTGAAATTGCGGGCAGGTCATCGGGATGCGCAATGGAAAAAATATCGAGGTGAAGCACCTCGTCAACAGAATATCCTAAAACGCGTGTAACAGAAGAGGAGGCAAATATGGGGCTGCCTTTTTCATTCAGTATCACAACGGCATCGGCACCATTCTCAATTAACGTAGCGAATCGCTTTTCTCTTTGTATAAGTTCGTCTAAATAAACCTGGCGTTCTCTTTGCAAACGGAATTTTTGGAGGGAGTTGTGAATTGCGGCAGGCAGCCTGCCCAGCCTGTCCTTCAAAATGTAATCGTCTGCACCTTTTTTAATAATGCCTGCGGCAAATTCATCAGACATTGCGGCAG
>JBBJMD010000085.1:0-16429 GCA_037719925.1 Ferruginibacter sp. | reverse complement strand
TGAGGGGGAATGGTGGCGGCGTACTAGATGAAGCCACCGCCATTGCAGATGAGTTTTTAGACGGGGATAAATTAATAACTTATACGGAAGGAAAACATATTCCAAAACGGGAATACCGGTGCCAGCGGGAGGGTTTATTCGAAAAGGGAGAACTCGTGTTGCTTACAGATGAAGGGACTGCCAGTGCCAGCGAAGTATTAATGGGCGCATTACAGGACTGGGACAGGGCAACCATTATCGGCAGGCGCAGTTTTGGAAAAGGGCTGGTGCAGGAGCAGTATGATCTAAGCGATGGAAGCGCCCTCCGGCTCACAGTGGCCAGGTATTATACACCTATTGGCAGGAGTATACAACGTTCTTATGTAAATGGGGAGAAGGCTTATTATGAAGAGATCACTAAACGTTTCCATGATGGCGAGGTTACAAGCGCTGATTCCGTAAAAAATGATACCACCAAAATATTCACCACAAAAAACGGTAAAAAAGTATTTGGTGGGGGCGGGATAACCCCGGATATATTTGTATCGATCGATACAGCCGCCTTCAATGTTGCCATCACCAAGATTTACATTAAAGGAACCATTGGTAATTTTGCTTACCATCATTATTTGCAAAACATTGCACAATTCAAAAGTTATAAATCACCCGAAGATTTTGGTCAAAATTTTTCCTTTACCGATGAGAATTGGAGTCAGTTCGTTGCGACCGCGGCCCGGGATTCCATTAGTTTGACTAATTTAAATGACAAGGACAAAAAAGACCTCGTTACGCGGATTAAATCATCACTTGCCAGGCAGAGATGGCGCAATGAAGGTTTTTATGAAATAATGAACAGGGAGGACCCCGCGGTAAAAAAAGCTATTGAAGTACTGTCAAAATAATCAGGCCCCCAAAAGGAGGCCCGATCGTTCGTAAACAAAAATTTTGTTTACGTCTTTGGGTAAGGATGAATCTTTCACAGGAATGATTATTGCCATTCATTAGGATATGTGAATTAATCAGGTATAAAGGTCCTTAATAAACTGTACAATGGGTGTAGCCGGTTGTTCATTTGTCTGTAGGTGGATTACTACCAAAACCACAACCGGAATTTTCCTTCTTAATTATTAATAGGATTACCCAGGTAAATGTTAAAGCAGGGTTTTTTACAATTATTACGCCCGGAAGAGAAATTATCCTGGTAACATTATTGATGTAAATATTGTTAGGCCCTGTAAGTAGCATCCGGCAAGGTGAGTAAAAAATAAAAAACATCGCTCTGAGATCATTTGTTAAAATTACAAGTATAACTACCATAAATATGCCCTGCCTGTCACCATTGCACTCCGAACGATAATCATTTTACTAAAAATTAAAATCATGTGGCTCAACAATATACTGGAAACCATAGGCAACACCCCATTGATCAAATTAAATAAAATCACCAAAGACCTGCCGTGTACCGTATTGGCAAAGGTTGAGTACTTTAACCCGGGTAACAGCATTAAGGACCGTATGGCGCTTAAAATGCTGGAAGTGGCTGAACAGGAAGGTAAGATAAAACCGGGCGGCACTATCATAGAAGGTACCAGCGGCAACACAGGCATGGGCCTTGCCCTGGCGGCCTGTGTAAAAGGGTATAAATGCATCTTTACTACTACTGACAAGCAATCTAAAGAAAAAGCCGACATTCTAAAGGCGGTAGGGGCTGAGGTGATCGTTTGCCCTACAAATGTTGAGCCCGGGGACCCGAGAAGTTATTATTCTGTGAGTAAACGATTGGCTACGGAAGTGCCTAATAGCTGGTATGTAAATCAATATGACAACCTGGCGAACAGGCAGGCGCATTATGAGCAAACAGGACCGGAAATATGGGATCAGACTGATGGGAAGGTGACGCACCTGGTTGTGGCTACCGGCACAGGAGGCACCATCGTGGGGACCGGTAAATACCTGAAGGAAAAAAATCCTGCTATTAAAATATGGGCCATTGATAGTTATGGATCCCTCTTACAAAAATATTTTGAGACAGGCGAACTGGACCCCAAAGAAGTATATCCTTACATCAGCGAAGGTTTTGGGGAAGACTTTATACCGGCCAATTATGACATGACGGTAATCGATGAATTTACGAAGGTTACCGACAGGGATGGTGCCTTGATGGCTCGCCGCATTGCCAAAGAGGAGGGATTATTTTGCGGGTACAGCGCCGGCAGTTGTTTGCAGGGACTGCTGCAATTAAAAAGCCAGCTGGAAAAAAGTGATGTAGTGGTACTGATTTTTCATGATCACGGGAGCAGGTATGTTGCCAAAATTTACAATGACCAATGGATGCTTGAAAGAGGATTTTTAGAAATGAAAACTTTTAAGGACCTGATCAATGGCCGGGGCACACAGCGGCTGATCCAATTGGCACCAGAACAGGCGGTCGCGGATGCCATCGGGCTAATGAAGAAATATGATATAGAAAATATTCCCGTGATGAAAGATGAAAATAATATCGGGGCTATTTCTGCAGGTGGCTTGTTCAATAAAATATTGAATGATGCAGGGATAAAAACAGCGTTGATAGCAACTGTTATGGAGAAAGCATATCCTGAAGTAGCCTTTGATACACCCGTTGAACGGTTAAGTGTATTTATCACTAAAGAAAATGGTGCTGTGCTAAGTAAAGATGAAACTGGTATATTTCACATCGTTACTAAGTATGATATTATACAAAGTCTGTCTAAATAAGGGATATGGCATTTTACTGAAACTGAGGTAAATACGGCATTTTAAGAAATGAATCAAAAGAAAAAAAATTAGAGTTATAGAAAGTGTATAAGTAATTATACTAATTATCTCCGCGTAGCAGCCCGTTGATCAATGGCAAAATTTACCTGGCTTTCCGTATTTACTGAAGGTAATAAAAAGGGCAATCTTGCGCTTGCAGGTCATTGTATAGGGTTGCATCTTTGTATCAGAAGTTGATTGATAGGAATTAAAAATATCAGTCATATCCAAACATCCTGATAACCGATTAGTTAATAGTTTCATATCCAACTATCGTGGAAAAGCAAATTACATCCAATATCAGTCAACTTCTTTTTAAATAAAACCAGCCGGCTGGCAATAAGAATTCTAACTGTTACCCTAAAGATTAAAACACCCTGTAGGAAAACTACATCCAATATCTAAGGTCTATGCTATAACAGGCGATAATGACCAGAAAATCCGAAGAAGCCAATATCCGGATCTATTGCTCTCAAGGCGATAATGATCCATCAAGAACCAACAGCCAATATCCTAAGCTTATGCCCAAAGGCGATGATGCTTGAAAAAACAACACTGAACCCAGGAACAAAATTATCACGGTAATCCTGCCTGGACGGGAAAGGGCCCCGGAAAAGTATTCACCTCTTGGTTGATCCCAATGTAACTTCCACAGACTATGAAAAACTAATAGTTGTGGAAGTTTTTTATTGCCTCTGTTCCATCTTCTTCAACATTACGGGATTAATAATCCTAAAAAATAGATGTAAAGAAGGTTGCACAGGAAAGTAGTTTTACGCGCGTACCCGCGTAAAAGAACGGCTGAATATTGTAACTTTACCCCCCGCCCGCAGTATAAACTCCACCTTAAAAACAAGGTACTTACGCGCTGATTTATGAATGAAAATTGCCGCATCTTTGCATTCGAAGTTGATTGATAGCATTTAAAAATATCAATCATATCCAAACATCCTGAAAAAAGACCGACAAGTTAATCGTTTCATTTCCAACTATCGATGAAAAGCTTACCGCATCCAATATCAGTCAACTTCTTTTAATTTTTACGCCTGGCCTGACTAGCATATTTGACGAACTTAATTCCATTGAAAACCACTTGTTCGGGTTTCTAAAGAAAGCCTTGCATACCTAAACCTCATCCGAACGAAAACCAATTTGATCCAACGATCCGTACCTGTTTAATGTCAGAAAGACCGAATACATGAACCGGAAATTCTATTTCCGGAATCGGCCCTCAAACGTTTTCTTGATCCCCGCTAAATCATCCAAGGATGATTTAAAACATTACTTCCACGTTTTTGATTCTTCATTAATGTGGAAGTTTTTTATTAAAGACCTGCTACTTAATTTTGTGGTATGATCTTGCACTCTCCAGCCGGTTTAAGAAATATCCCCTTAAAAATAGTTTCGCTCGTACCATCTCAAACGGAATTACTCCATTTCCTGGGGTTGGAAAAAGAAACCATTGCCATCACCAAATTTTGTGTTCATCCTGCTGAATGGGCATCCGTAAAAGTTATTATCGGTGGCACTAAAAATATTGACTTGCAGCGGGTCAAAAATTTAAAGCCGGACCTAATCATTGCCAACAAGGAAGAAAATGAAAAAGCCCAGGTTGAAGAACTGGCAAGAGAATACCCTGTATGGCTTACCGATGTTTCTAATTTAACCGACGCATTACAAATGATCCAGGATATCGGCATACTAACAAATACCTATCAAAAAGCGGCAGCATTGGCAGTAGCAATATCCGGTGGTTTTGCCCGTTTACCGGGAAAACACCTGCCGGTTCCCACAGCCTACCTGGTATGGCGTAAGCCTTTTATGACTATTGGCGGCGATACATTTATCAATGATATGATGACCCGTTGCGGATTGCAAAATATTTTTGCACACCGGTTGAGATACCCTGAGGTCACGATCGAAGAATTAAAGGCTGACAGCTGCAGGTTATTGCTCCTGCCATCGGAGCCCTATCCCTTTAAACAGCAACACCTAGAAGCACTGCAGCACAATTTACCCGGTACCAAAATACAGTTAGTTGATGGGGAAATGTTTAGTTGGTATGGCAGCAGGTTATTGCTTGCTCCGGCATACTTCAATATGCTTATGTCCAGCATAAATCCCGCCATCCCATTGAAATAAAAACCAGCAACCAGGTAGGCAGAAAGGATGTATAAACGCCATCGGGAGCCTCCTGCACTATTGTTTCCATTTTCGTAGTGAAAATTCCATAGGCGTTTATCCTTCTTAATTTGTGGTGGATTGTCGGTTCATACGTTTAAATAACTTTTATAAAAAGTCAAATTCACTTAAATTTGTAAAAAAACAACCAATATGAGTAAATACAAAGGTGGAGTAGTACATGGGGCCGAGTTAGAGGCGCTTTATAATGATGCCAAGGACAACCAGTTTGCCCTGCCCGCCATAAACTGCACTGGTACCAATACAATAAACGCGGTACTAGAAACAGCTGCCAAAGTAAATTCACCGGTCATTATCCAGTTCAGTAACAGCGGTGCACAATTCATTGCGGGTAAAGGCATGCCCAATGATAACCTGCAGGCCAACATTTTCGGTGGTATTTCCGGTGCTTTACATATTCATAATGTTGCTAAATATTATGGTGTGCCTGTTGTGATACATACCGATCATGCCGCGAAGAAATGGCTTCCCTGGATTAGCGGATTGATAGATGCCGGCGAGCAGTTTTACAAAGAGAAGGGCCAACCGCTTTTTAGTTCGCATATGCTCGACCTGAGTGAAGAGCCGATTGAAGAAAATATTCAAACCTCTGTAGAATTTTTTAAGCGCATGGCTCCATTGGGCATGAGCATTGAAATTGAATTAGGGGTAACCGGCGGTGAGGAAGACGGTGTTGATAACACGGAAGTTGAAAATGACAAATTATATACGCAGCCCCAGCATGTAGCCTACTCTTATACCGAATTGGGAAAAGTAAGCAATATGTTCACTGTAGCAGCTGCTTTCGGAAATGTACATGGAGTTTATAAGCCGGGCAATGTAGAATTACGGCCGGAAATACTCCATAACAGCCAGGTTTTTATTGAGAAAGAATTAGGCACGGGTCCCAAACCAGTGTTCTTCGTATTCCACGGAGGAAGCGGTTCGCCCCAGGATCAGATACGGGAAGCCATTGGATACGGCGCTATTAAAATGAATGTTGATACCGATATGCAGTGGGCGTTCTGGGAAGGGGTATTGAAATACTATCAAAAAAATGAAGCCTACCTGCAGGGCCAGCTCGGAAATCCTGATGGCGCGGATAAACCAAACAAAAAATTTTATGACCCCAGGGTTTGGCTACGCAAGGGCGAAGAAGATTTTAGCAAAAGATTAGAGGTAGCTTTCGAGGACCTGAACTGCATCAATAGGAACGCATAGAGCGATTTCGTTTTTGAAAAAAGGGAAAGAAGCGGATTAATGAGATGCGCTTCTTTTCAATTTCCTTTGTTTGGTCTTTTATTATCCTGGTATATTGCCATTGAATGACTATTAAATTCATTTGGCCACAGTATTCTGCTTGTTTTTAGAAGCTTATCGATTATATTGCTTTAGAATTTCGGCAATCCCTTCCCTTGATAAATAGTTAAGAATGGCTCTTTTGTTCTTATACAGTAACGTGCATTAAATTTGATTTTTGATCAGCCACTAATTATGATAAAAGAAGAAGATTTCGACGCCAATCTTGCCGGGGAAGATGGAAACACCGAAGAGACAAAGCGCAGTTGGTTTAAGCGGATAAAAAAAGGTATACTTACACCAACTAAAGATAAAGCCGATGCACCTGAAGGCTTATGGACCAAGTGCCCCTCCTGCAAATATACCTGCACCATTAGTGAATTAAGGGAACATTATTTCGTTTGCCCAAAATGTGATTATCACCATAGGATCGGCAGCGGAGAATATTTTGAAATCCTTTTTGATGATGACCCGCCATTCAAAGAACTTTTCGCTAATGTGATTTCAAAGGATTACCTCCAATTTGTAGACCTGAAACCTTACAGTAAAAGATTGGAGGAAACGCATGCAAAAACGGATATACATGATTCCATTACAGTTGCGCATGGCAGGGTAAATGGAAATGACCTCGTTGTAGCCTGTATGGATTTTGAATTTATAGGTGGCAGCCTTGGCAGTGTGATGGGCGAAAAGATCTCGCGGGCCTGTGATTACTGCATAGCGCATGGTATACCCTTCATGATCATTAATAAAAGCGGTGGTGCCCGGATGATGGAAAGTGCATTTTCCTTGATGCAATTAGCCAAAACTTCCGGTAAATTATCCCATCTTACCGATCATAAGATCCCTTATATTTCATTGTGCACTGATCCAACCTTTGGTGGTACTACCGCATCTTTCGCCATGCTGGGCGACATTATCTGTGGCGAGCCGGGTGCGCTTATTGGATTTGCAGGGCCAAGGGTAATTAAAGAAACTATGAAAAAAGACCTCCCTGAAGGTTTTCAACGCAGCGAATTCCAGCTTGAACACGGTTTTTTAGATTTTATCGTACACAGGCACGAACTTAAAAACAAGATGACGAGCCTTTTAATATTATTTAAGAATTGACCACGCTCATCGGCCTACAATATAACGGCAAGTCAGCCTCTCAACTGAGATAATCCATCGACCAATGTAAAATCCAGGCAAAGCCCCTTTTTGTGAAATTAACAGGATTAAATACTTCGGCAGTAAACCACGCCTAATTCCGGCTATTGCCCATTATTCAAATTAGGGGTAAATAGTTACCAGTATAAATGTCATGATCAAGCACTTCCAAACCACTCTGCTTGTATGAATAATTGTACTTTTGCAAAAAAAATAACTGTGTGGAACTAAGTAACCGAAAAGCATACCATGAATATTTTTTTGAGGATAAATACATTGCCGGGCTTGTACTTGCCGGTACTGAAATTAAAAGCTTGCGCGCGGGTAAAGCAAGCTTTAATGACAGTTATTGTTATTTTGATAAAGGAGAATTATATGTAAAGAGCCTCCATATATCCGAATATAGTTTTGGCACTTATAATAACCACGAGCCGATGCAGGAACGAAAACTTTTATTGAATAAACGGGAGCTTCGCAAACTGGAAGCCAAAACAAAAGAGAAAGGATACTCCATCATTCCACTCAAAATTTTTTTAACCGAAAAAGGGTTTTTTAAAATGGAGATAGGCCTGGGTAAAGGAAAAAAGATCTATGATAAAAGAGAAACGATTAAAGAAAGAGAAACAGACCGGAATATTAAAAGAAAATACGGTATTTAAAATTGCCGGGGTGTAACATTTACTAGTTTGAAATGTTAAGAGCAGTAATAAAGATTTGGCCTGCTTTCTGACAGTATTTAATACCTGCAGAGGCCTGCCAAGGTTGGCATTTCGAGATTTCACCAGGAAAATATTTTGAAAAAAACTGTATCTTTAATTATTAGTTTGATGCCCTTAAATAACACAAAGCATTGAATAAATTCACACCATTACAAATGAATGAGAAGTATATCAGGATCGAGGTAATGAACTTTCTTGGTCAGAAAATTGAAAGTATCATCGATGAATTCCTGAAAAAGATCGATACCAACTGGCAGCCTGCGGATTTTTTACCTGATAGCTCTTCGGAAAATTTCGGGTCAGAGATTAAAGAATTACAGGAGCAATGTAAAGAATTGCCTTATGATTACCTGGCGGTATTAGTAGGAGATATTATTACCGAAGAAGCATTGCCTACATACCAGAGTTGGTTAACAGATGTGGAAGGCATTGATAAAATGGAACCCCAGGGCTGGAGCAAATGGGTAAGGATGTGGACTGCAGAAGAAAACAGGCATGGCGACCTGCTGAATAAATTTATTTATTTGTCGGGAAGAATAAATATGAAACAAATGGAGATCAGCACCCAGTACCTGATTGCGGATGGATTTGATATCGGTACGGGCCGCGACCCTTACAGGAACTTCGTTTATACTTCCTTCCAGGAATTGGCCACCAATATATCTCACCGGAGAACGGCCACGATCGCCAAGAACCACGGCTGTGCCCAGTTATCTAAAATATGCGGTGTAATCGCCTCGGATGAGGCCAGGCATGCGAAAGCATACAAAAGTTTTGTAACTAAAATATTTGAAGTCGACCCCAGTGAAATGATGCTTGCATTTGAAGATATGATGCGCAAAAAAATCGTGATGCCCGCACATTTTTTACGGCAGTCTGGTGAAAAGATCGGGCAGGCTTATGACCATTTCAGCGATGCCGCCCAGCGCCTTGGCGTATACACAAGTTTGGATTATACCGATATCCTTGATTCACTTATAAAAGAATGGGATATCGGCAATATCAAAGACTTAAATGGCAAAGCGGAAAAGGCAAGGGATTATCTTATGGCCTTACCAGACCGTTTCAGGAGAATAGCCGGTAGAAGTCAGAAAGCACCGTTGGAATACCAGTTTAACTGGATCAAATAAGCAGGTGCGGGTGAATGTAATTATCCCCTTTTATAACCTGGTGAAATTAACATTCACTTAAACTGATGGGAATATTTACTGCCAGGCCGCCATCGGCAGTTTCCTTGTATTTACTGTTCATATCCAAAGCGGTTTCCCACATGGTTTTAATAACCCCATCCAGGCTCACTTTGGCGAAATCTGGAGAACTTTGCAAGGCAAGTTGCGAAGCAGTGATCGCTTTTATCGCGCCCATGGTATTTCGCTCGATGCAGGGGATCTGTACCAATCCGCCGATGGGGTCGCAGGTAAGGCCAAGATGATGTTCCATGGCAATTTCAGCAGCCATTAAAGTTTGCCGCTGTGTGCCACCCATACATTCTGTAAGTGCGGCAGCAGCCATGGCGCTGCTTACACCTATCTCTGCCTGGCAGCCACCCATTGCAGCCGAAATAGTGGCACCTTTTTTAAATATACTTCCTATTTCACCTGCGGTTAATAAAAACCGGATAATATTTTCATTACTTTTCCCGTCACAAAAACATATATAATATTGAAGTACGGCAGGGATCACGCCGGCTGCGCCATTAGTAGGCGCTGTAACCACCCTTCCAAAAGATGCGTTTTCTTCATTTACCGCCAGGGCAAAACAGCTTACCCAATCAAGGATATATTTAAAGTCATTGCCCCCCTGGCGGATCAGTGTTATCCATCCATCATAACCAGTATAAGGCTGGTTACCGATCAATCGTTTATTTAAAGTACAACCGCGCCGTTTTACATTCAGGCCTCCGGGAAGGGTTCCTTCGGTATGGGCTCCCCTGAATATACATTCTTTCATCACTCTCCAGATATTCAAAACCTCTTCTTTTACCTGGCTCTCAGTTCGCCAGGTAAGTTCATTTTCCATAACAACTTCACTAACGCCCATACCGGTTTTCATACACCAATGTAAGAGGTCGTTCGCAGTATTGATAGGAAATGGCAATACCTTTCCGCCCTTCCCGGCCATCATCTTCCCTTCCTGAACAACAAAGCCCCCACCGATGGAATAATATGTTTCCGCCAGTGTTTCTCCATTGTGCAGGCTCACTAAAAAACTTAAAGCATTGGGATGAAAAGGTAACGATTCGGAATATAAATATTCGATATCTAGTGAGGGATCAAAATCGATTTCATGGCCTCCACCCAGGAGTAATTTTTTCCGCGACCTGGTATCGTTCATTTTGCCGGTGATCGCATCTACATCGAAAGTAACAGGATCTTCGCCGGCCAGGCCCAGCTGAACCGCCACATCCGTACCATGACCAATCCCGGTTTTTGCAAGTGAGCCATACAGCAATACCCTGATATTTTTCACCTGCTGCAGGATACGTTTATCTTCCATCGAGCGTAAAAAAAGCAACGCCGCCTTCCATGGGCCAAGGGTATGGCTGCTGCTTGGGCCAACCCCGATCTTGAACATGTCAAATATGGAAATGGCTTCGTGGCTCAAAGGCTTTACTTATTTAACATTAATCAACTCTACATTAAATATCAAATTTGAGTTGGCGGGGATGGGGCCGTTTGCTGCACTTCCATATCCCATTGAAGGAGGTACATATAAAATGATTGAACCTCCTTTCTGGATCAAAGGAATACCTATTTGCCATGCGGGAATTAATTCTCCCAGGGTGAATACGCTACCATCCGGATCACGGGTGTAACTGCTGTCAAAACCAGTACCATTTGTTAAGAGGCCTTTATATTTAACGGTCACCTCGGAGCAAACGCCTGGTGTAGGGCCAGATCCTGGTGTAATCACCTTATAAAAAATTCCACTGGGATGCTGGGTATAGGTCAGGGAACTGGAATCCAGCCATGCCTTCAAATTAGCGATCTCGGTCGCACCCGCTACTTGTGTACTGGTAGTATAAGGACATTTTTTATCCTTTTTACAGGCCATTAACATCAGTGGCAAAGCGAGCATAAAAAAAAGTTTGTTTCGCATGTTCTTTTTCAATTAACGTGTATTTGTTTTATTGTCGGATTTAATCTCTTTTAATTTTAATTCCTGGTATAATTGTTCATTCATTTCCCATTTATATTGCATCCTGAAAAAGGAATAAAAGATCACTATTACAGTCATTGCAATCAGTGCAGTTATAAACATGCCAGGAGAAATTCCTGATATTTTCATATACCAGTCGGGGAAGAATAGCTTTACTACTACTAATAATAAAATGATTGGAAGACCAAAGAGGAGCGCCATGGGGAAACCCCTGGTGAGTTTACTGAAAAAAGTGTTTTCAATATCCCGGGTACGTTCCCAATAGCGCAGGAAGGCCGTGTCCTTTTCACTGATCATCCTGCAAAGTTAACCAATAATAGGTTGTAGTTTTGCAAATTGATTAATATTAACTAGGTTTGGTTCAACGAAATAAATATTTGTGAAAATAGAAGAATTGATCGTTCAATATTTGTACCTCAATAAACAGGTGACGCTCCAGGGCATTGGTACTTTCAAACTCGATCCGGGGGTAATACTGCCCGCCGGAAATGAAAAAGAAAAGGATTTCGTAATGCCTGAGAATGCTTTTCAATTTGACTACAATCTAAAAGCCGGTGAAGATGAAGGACTTGTTAAATATATTGTACAACATACAAGAAAAATATTGCCGCTTGCCTCCTCCGATCTGGAATCTTATTCCATGCTGGCCAAGCAATTTTTGAATATTGGTAAGCCATTGGTCATTGAAGGTGTGGGAACAGTACAAAAAAATCAGCAGGGAAATTACCAGTTTATTCCAGGCGTTTTTATTACACCTAAGATTGATGACATCCCCAAGCAAATAAGAGAAAAAAGAGATGAAAGCGTATCATTTGAGAGCGAAGGCAGGGTAAATAACAGCCGTAGGAATTTAGTGGTTGCTGTTACTATCATGGCAATTATACTTGCTGGCCTGGGTATTTATTATTTATGGATGAAGGAAAAGACGGTTGGTTCTGACCCGGTTGTTCAAACATCGGCGGTGACGGATACCACAAGGCAGGATACCATTGCAAATCAAGTGGGTAACACCCTTTCCCAGATGAGCGATTCTGCCAATACAAAAAATACCGACAGTTTCAGGATTGTAATTAAAAAATATTTCTCTCCAAAAACGGCAGAAAAAGAACTAAAAAGGTTACAGGAGTCTGGTCATAACCTTCGCTTACTGCGTGATGATTCTTTGACTTACCAAATAGCCATGGCTTTTCAAGCACCCTTATCAGATACAGTAAGAACCCGTGATTCGCTACAGCAAATTTTCGGTGGCTTCCCTTTTGTAAAATTATAATTATTCCTGCAGGCCGGTAATACAGGCTCATGAAGAAAATAGTGTTCCATTGCCTGGTAGCCGCGTTTTGGCTATTGGTATTTGCTGAACTCATTTCAATAGGGTACACCATTCCCTGGCTGGAACATTTGGCAAAGCCCTTGCTGATGCCCGCCCTTTGCGGGATATTGTTTTATTCAATGGTAAAGATGCCCGGCAGGAACCTGATCCTCACCGGGCTTATTTTTTCGTGGGTGGGTGATACCTGTTTATTATTAGAACCCCGCAACGCAATTTTTTTTATAGCCGGGCTGGCAGGATTTTTCATTACTCATGTTAGTTATATTCTTTATTTCCTTTCGATCAATCCGGGGGAACCATCGTTTTTACAACGGCAGCCTATTTTTATTGTGATCGTTCTATTTTATGGCACCGGGCTGGTATGGTTTCTCTTTCCATTTTTGGGCCAAATGAAACTTCCCGTTATACTTTACGCATCAGCAATTTGCAGTATGCTTCTTTGTAGTATCCACATTTTAACAAAAGTGCAGCAACCATCAAACCATTTATTTATCTCAGGTGCAGTTTTGTTTGTTCTGTCCGACTCTATTCTGGCAGTCAATAAATTTTACGAGCCCTTGCCATTCGCAGGCATCTGGATCATGATCAGTTATTGCGCTGCACAATATTTTATTGTATCAGGTTTTATCAGGTTAGGAAATGGGCATGCCTGCGAATAATGCCATTTGATTATAACTTACTTAACAAATTGGTCGTTTTTTCCATGTCCAACTCCCCTTTTTCTATTGTTTTTTAAACCCATTCCCGCTATTATACTTTTCTCTTTTACCCTTCACAGTAATGGTATAGTACTGCATGCTTTACTTAACAAAAGTTCATATACAAAAACCGCCTTAGCAAAAGCTAAGACGGTATTGTTTTGTTATCATCAACATTAAAAACCGTTGACCTTATTGCGCAAAAATGATCTTATGTGACACCCTCATTTTTAAAATATTATTGAACCATTACTTTACCATAATAAAGCTGTTCACCGCGGCTGGCGATACTCACCAGATAAATGCCTGGAAGCAATGCCTTGTTTACTTTATACGTATTTACCTCTTTCGTAAGTAGTATTTTTTGTGAACTTATTCTTTTACCGTCCATGCTGAACAAAGTTAAATCTGCGGCGCCGGGTTGTGCGCCTGAAGCCTGGACATAAATATGATTTGACCGGGCATACGGACGGGCAATTAGTCCGGGATTAATATCCATTTTTACCTGGATGGTTTTGTAGGTTGTTGTTGTACCGTCCTTATCTGTTTGCGAGATACGGTAGTAATTAATAGCCCGGGGCTGCTGATCTGTAAAAGAATACAGCTGACCCGTATTTGAAGTTTCTTTAACATTAACGGTGGTTAGTTTTTCAAACCTTAGGGCATCGCTGCTTTTATCGAGGGTGAAAAAGCCGTTATTCACTTCGCTGGTAGTGGCCCATTCAAGTAAAATGCTTTTTTGAAGCGGTTTGCCATGGAAGTAAAGCCAGGTAACAGGAAGTGTATTACAATCTCCGGATGGGGATGTTGCGATTATAGCGGCAGTGCTTAAAGCTCCCCCGGTAGTAAGTGCACGGCCGTTAAGCGTGGCGCCGGTATTAATGGAAATTGCGCCGTTATTACAAATTACCGTTCCGTTAAACACTGAATAGTCATTGATGCCTACCGCACCGTCAACCACCCAGTATACGTTTTTAGCCTGCGTACCATTCATCAAAACAACAGTCGCGAAAGTACTGGTAGAAAGTGCCCCCTTTATCTTAATAACAAATACTGCGTTCGTATTACCCTCGGCGTTCAGGTAAATTGAATCAGTAAATGATGTTGCAGAATTCATGAGGTAAGTATGCGGTGTAAGAACCAGGTTTCGCCCAAACTGGGCCGGATACAACAACTCGATATCATGGGGTAGGGTGTTAAGATAATTATAGGCGCTCAGTAAATCCGATGCCGCCGCTGCCGTAAAGCCATCCGGGATAGGATGTATAAAACCTGTTACGTATAAAGGGTCATAACCGATGGTTAAACCAACGTTTGTCCCAATATCCCCGGTAACATTAGATATACCGCTGTTAATCACGGATCCGTTAGCTGAAAAAATCGCAAAGCAGGAGGAGGAGAGAAGGTTCGGGGCAGCGGGTCCGGTCAATACCGGGCTTCCGCAACCGGTTGGAAGATACGCCAGTACACCACTTACTGCCACAGCACCATTGATAGAAAGTGCCCTGCCTTCCAGGGTATCGCCGGTATTCATATTGATAGCGGCATTGTTCGCAATAATAGTACCCCGCATTACAGTATTGGACGCAATGCTTACCAGCCCTTCCACTTTCCAAAATACATTGCAGGCAAGTGCTCCGTTTATCAATACGATGCGTGAGGAAGTGTTTGCTGAAAATGCCGCTCCTATCTTGAAAATAAATACCGCATTCCCATTACCCTGCGCATCCAGGATCAGTGATGAATTAAGTGTTGTTACCCCTGCAATGTTGTAAACTCCGGCAATCAGGGTATCACCGTTGCCAAGCAATGGCGCATGATTGAAAGTAGGTATTGCCGCATTAAGTTGATTATAGGCAATCAGCAGGTCAGCTGCGGCCTGGCCACTGGCACCATCATTATCGTGCATGGTACCATTTACATTGCCAAAACCGGTACTGGAACCGCTGTTGGTTCCTACATTACCCGTAACCTGTGAAATCCCGGTATTTCCTACCGCGCCGGTAGTGGTAAACAGTACAAACTCCGCAGCAGTACCAAGAGTTGGTGCCTGCGCGTATTGGATTTTCGGTATTGATAGCAAACAAATGCCGGCTACAATCGATAGTAGTAAATTTTTCATTGAATTGGTTTTAATGTGTGGTTCATCCACGCAATGCAAAGGTGCACCTATTTCAACTCGTAACTGTTACATTTTATTGTGAATACCTTACACAATTCACAGGTTTATACCGATATTGTACTAAATGCACCAACTAAAGCGTGATCGGCCACCAATACTGACGAATGCCATTGCCAACCTTGTCAAAAAAAATACCGCTTCTTATTTTTTAAAAGCAAGGCTCTTTCCTCTCGATTCATAGTGCGGGACAGATGATGCATTGCCAACTTACGGTGCTCCTTTACGCTGTGCTACCATTTCGCCATTGAAACTGTCATTTTAAAAAAAGCGGGAAGACGTCAATGCTGATAGGGGGAACAATAATGTTTTTTGCAATTACTTACTGCAAAAACACACAGGTATAGAAATCAAAAGGAGAACCGCAGCGATGTGCCAGTCTTAGAATGGTGAAACAAACATTTTAATTGTTGCCTGGAAAAAGTAATCGAGGATTGGAGGTGCCCTTCAGACGTGGTGTGCGTGTGGGAGAGGTTGCATTGGCCAGGTTTGCGGTGGTTTCACCCAATTTAAATCAGCGCATTACGCTTGCTACCACAGGATATGGAAAGGATACAACCGTAGCGGAGTTTAAAATTGAGCGCATCAATTTGTTCCCACCACGGGAAGCAGGCTAGCCAATTAACGAAAGCAATTATATTGCAGAACTAAAAAATACAAGCTTTAATTCATTAAGCAGCCATCGTTTATTTATACACTTATGTAAGAAAAATATTGGCAGTATCCTGTTCTGCTACTAACAATTTTCCAAGGCCTGGAGGATATCATCCAGGATATCATCCACATGTTCAAGCCCTACGGAAATGCGTATAAGCCCGGGCGTTATATTCGTGTTTAGCCGCTCTTCTTCGGTTAATTTAGCATGGGTCGTACTGGCAGGATGCGAGGCAATACTTCTCGTATCGCCAAGGTTTGCGGTAAGAGAAATCATTTTCAGGCTGTTTAAAAAATTGCGGCCGCT
>JBBJMD010000255.1:0-4682 GCA_037719925.1 Ferruginibacter sp. | reverse complement strand
TACCATGAATAAATTATTTAGAGGTTTGATCGCGGGATATGGAGCAAAGAAATTAAGGGGCGGCTATTAAAGTCAGACGATTTTAGAGGACATTACTCTTCCTGTTATCCTTATTCCAATTAATTATTTAACAGGGTTAATATGAATAAATAGATAACGTCAGATCAGTTGTACTAAATTATATTTGAGGGTAATAAAGATTACTTTTTTAAATAAATTATGAAACAACCCAAACTCTATTTCACTACCTTTTTTCTATTTTCAGGCATTATTAGTTCAGCCCAATTTTCTCAGAATATTATAAAAATTAATTAAAGCGGGTATTATACAGCCGCCGCTAAAATTGCTGTTATTACCGGCGATTATAAAACAGATGAATATGCTGGTTCAAACTTTGGCTTTTATATATTAAGGGCAAATGTTTGGCGATACAGTTTACAAAAACAGGTTGAGCAATATTCGTTCTTCTGGCAATTCCTCTGTCAAAACCCGGATTGCTGATTTTAGCGCTTATCGGCAAAACGTTGCATATGTAATTTATATACCTGGTATTGGAAATTCCTATCCTTTTAGGATTGAAGAAAGCGTTCATAAAAATGCAGCTACGGCAATCTTAAAAGGATTTTATATGTTGTGCAAAAAGGCACTGCGGCAACACTTGATTTTGCTGCGGTAATGACACAGGGAAGCCGCCTGTTGAAAAAATATGATCAGCAGTACCCGGCCCTCGCAGACAGCCTTCTACACGCGGCAACACTTGCATGGAACTGGGCACAAAAAATTCCGGCAATGGCATACGAGCAAGACGATCTGAACAAACAATATGAACCAAAGATTACTACGGGAGCTTATGGAGACCGAAATTTTAACGATGAATGTTTTTGGGCTGCTACTGAACTTTTAGGTACCACAGGCATGAAAGTATATTATGATACGATTCTTAAGCAGATCGCCCATCCGGCGGTACTACCTTCCTGGAGTAATGTACGTATGCTGGGTTATTTTACCATGGCACAACTGAAAAACGATCTGCCATCCTTTGCAAAAGCCACAGCAGATCTACTTGCTAAACGGGTAGTTGACTTTGCCGATACTTATCTAGCAAAGATTGCAGTCAATGCATTCGGAACCGTTATGGGAGGCTCAGCAAAAGAGTTCAACAGGGGAAGTAATTCTAACGCTGCTAACCAGGGTATTGCCCTTATTAATGCCTATTTGATCAAAAAAGATAAACGATATATAAATGCCGCGTTAAGCAATTTGGATTATTTGCTGGGAAGAAATGCAACGGGTTATTCTTTTGTTACGGGGATTGGTTCCAAGCCAACCATACGCCCACACCATCGCCCTTCTATTGCTGATGGAATAGAAGACCCTGTACCTGGATTATTGGCAGGTGGCCCGAATCCCGGTATGCAGGACCATGCTTATTACGAGCATACAGACCCGGAAACAGCCTATTCTGATACGGATGCGTCCTATGCTTCCAACGAGATTGCTATAAACTGGAATGCACCGGCCGTTTATTTATTTGTTGCAATAGAAGCCTTACAAAAGCAGGCTGGCAATTAAATTTTATCAATGAGCAGTTATCGGCCTGGCGCCGACAACCCTGTGCACACCCAGGAGGATGATCCTCTTAAGGTAAACATGACAATTAAACGCTAGTCTTATATTGCTCATGTTCTTGTAAGCCTCCTGGGGTTATACGTACGAACATCGCAACCGTAAAAATTTAACTAAACTACGTTTATAGCCGGTTGGTTAATTTCCAAAAAGTTCATAGAGGGTCTATACAACCAAAATCTTTTTTAAATAAAACCCCGGCAATTTTAGTATTATCACTTTAATCGTTTAGCAGACCTTATTTTTTCATAAATACGGTCACCGGCACGAACTACCTGAAAATGGGTTAATTTTATATTTTATTAGCAAGACACAAAGACCTGAGCACTGATGGACCAACGGCTGAAAGAACTTTCAAAGGATTTAGAAGGTGAATTATTTTTTGATAATACAATGCGCATCCTTTACGCAACCGACGCTTCAGCTTACCGCGAAATGCCATTGGCCGTAGCCGTTCCCAGGTCCGTAACCGACATTAAAAAGTTGCTAAGGTTTGCCCGGGCTGAAAATACCTCCCTGATACCCCGGACGGCAGGCACCTCACTTGCGGGACAGGTTGTAGGCAAAGGCATCATAGTAGATGTGTCTAAATATTTTACACAAATCATCGAATTAAATAAAGAGGAACATTGGGTCCTGGTTCAACCGGGTGTTATCCGCGATGAACTGAATATTTTTTTACGGCCCCACGGTTTATTCTTCGGGCCCGAAACCTCTACGGCTAACCGGGCTATGATCGGCGGAATGGTAGGCAATAATTCCTGTGGCTCCAATTCGGTGGTGTATGGAAGTGTGCGGGAACATTTACTGGAGGTAAAGGCCTTGCTGAGCGATGGAACGGAAACGGTTTTTAAAGCGCTTGATCCTGATGAATTTCATGTAAAGTGTGAAGGGGAGGGCCTCGAAGCAAACATTTACAAATCAGTGAGGTCCATGTTAAGCAACTATGAGAACCAGGTGGAAATAAGAAAAGAATTTCCGAAAAAATCCATTGAACGAAGAAACACCGGATATGCGGTGGACGTTCTACTGGATTCTGCACCGTTTACCGCCGGGGAAGAAAATTTTAATTTTTGCAAGCTGATAGCCGGGTCGGAGGGCACCCTTGCTTTCCTGACAGAAATAAAATTAAACGTTAGTCCGCTCCCACCTAAGGAAACCGGTTTGCTTTGCATCCATTTTAACAGCATTGATGAAGCCTTACGTGCCAACCTGATCGCCATGGCCTTCAGGCCCAGTGCAAGCGAACTTATTGATCATTATATTTTAGAATGTACCAAGGATAATATTGAACAAAGTAAAAACCGCTTTTTCGTTTTGGGCGACCCGGCTGCCATCCTGGTGGTGGAATTCATCCGGCCCGATCAACAGGAGATCATTGCTATTACCGCCAGGGTAGAAGCCGAAATGCGGGCTGCGGGTTTGGGATATCATTTCCCCTTATTATTTGGAGAGGACAGTAAAAAAATCTGGACCCTTCGGAAAGCTGGCCTGGGATTACTCAGCAATTTACCAGGAGATGAAAAAGCCGTTCCCGTTATTGAAGATACGGCTGTAGATGTTGCAGACCTGCCGGATTATATTGCAGAATTTAACCAGGTCCTCCTTAAATACGATTTGCATGCGGTACATTATGCACACGCCGGATCAGGTGAAATACATCTCAGGCCAATAATAAATCTTAAAACCGTAGAGGGCAATCAACTCTTCAGGGCCATTGCAGAAGAGATAGCTGTACTCGTAAAAAAATATAACGGGTCTCTAAGCGGGGAGCACGGTGATGGCAGGCTAAGGGGAGAATTTATCAAACATATGGTGGGTGATAAGAACTATGAATTGCTCAAACTCATCAAACGGTCCTGGGACCCGGGAAATATCTTAAATCCCAACAAGATCGTAGATACCCCCTCGATGAATACAATGCTCCGGTATACGCCGGGTCAGCAAACGCCTGTTTTTAAAACTGTTTTCCGGTACCACGACCAGGATGTATTGCAGCACGCAGAGCAATGCAATGGTTCAGGCGATTGCCGGAAAACACACCTGTCGGGAGGTACGATGTGCCCCTCTTTTATGGCTACGAAAAATGAAAAGGATACCACCCGGGCACGGGCGAATATCTTACGCGAATTCCTGACCAATTCCACGAGGATGAACCGTTTTGATCACAAGGAAATTCATCAGGTGATGGATCTTTGCCTTAGTTGCAAAGCCTGTAAATCCGAATGCCCGTCCAATGTAGATGTGGCAAAACTAAAGGCCGAATTTCTCCAGCAATATTATGATAGCAATGGAGTGCCTTTTCGCTCCATGCTTATCGCCAATTTTACCAATTCGGCGAAACTGGGCGCCTTGTTGCCGGCCATTTATAATTTTATGATGACAACGCCGGCAATAAGCAATATTATTAAGCGAATAGTGGGCTTTAATGTAAAGCGCTCCATGCCTACGTTACATTCAACCACTTTGAGAAACTGGCATAGCAGGAGAAAAAAAACAGGTGTTGGAAAGGCTGCAACTGAACATAAAAAGGTTTATCTGTTCTGTGATGAGTTCACCAATTTTAATGACACCAGTATAGGGATCAAAGCAATTTTATTGCTGGAAAAATTAGGATACGAGGTACTTATCCCGCATCATAAAGAGAGCGGCAGGGCATGGCTCTCGAAAGGACTTGTGAGGGATGCAAAAAAGATCATTAATAAAAATATCTCCATATTAAGTAAGGTGGTGCATGCCGGCGCTCCGCTGGTTGGCATAGAGCCATCTGCCATCCTTACTTTCCGGGATGAATATATTGATCTGGCTACCGACGAAAATTTATTGGCAGCGAAGGCGCTTGCTAAAAATGTATTTCTGATAGATGAATTTATCGCCACCCAAATAGATAATGGAAATGTAAACCAGTCGTTGTTTTCGACAGAGAAAAAATTGATCAAACTCCATGGGCATTGTCAGCAGAAAGCCTTATCTTCTATGGTTCCCTCTGTAAAAATGATGTCTTTCCCGGTAAATTATTCAGTAGAAATCATCCCTTCAGGCTGTTGCGGTATGGC
>JBBJMD010000084.1:0-16528 GCA_037719925.1 Ferruginibacter sp. | reverse complement strand
TAAAAAAAAAATATCTTTTGAATGAAGATTTTGCAAAGATCAATATGAAGGAATTGGTTAATACAATCGGGCCAAAAGACCTGCAGGAATTTAAATGCGAAACAACGGCAAGCGTATGGATTGAAAATGCCGGTGAGGGAAAATTTAAAACTCATCAGTTGCCTCTCCCTGCACAGTTTGCACCCATCAATGCGATCACCGCGGAGGACATGGATGGCGATGGCCACATCGATCTGTTACTTGGCGGAAACGAATACCAGATAGAAGCAGGAGCAGGGCGTTACGATGCTTCTTTTGGACAGTTTTTAAGAAATAACGGAAAAAGCGGCTTTACAGCCATTCCAGCCTGGCAAAGTGGTTTTATCGTAGAAGGAGAATTAAAAGGCCTGCAGTTCATTACTACCGCCAATAAAAAACAATTGATACTTGCAGCTCTCAACAATGACCGGCTCCGGTGTTTTACAATAAATAGGGTCAAGCTCAAATAGAAAATGAATCCTTTAAAAAGGTCTTCCTTGTAATATACCGGTTGCCTATTCATGAAAATGGCAAAATCCTCACATCCTCCCTTAGCATTTACCTGCTCGCAGATGAGTTGCCTCGTGTAATTAAGGGCAGTATATTCGCTGTTCCATTTTACAGAGGGCAGAAAGTTTTACCTACTTTTGAGGTCTGTTTTTCAACGATTCTTATAATTGCAGGACGCATGAGTTATAATTATTTGCCATTAGATAAAAGCCCTACAAATTTCCAACAGGTAAAAAACCCGCTTTCAGTCAACTGGTTTCTATCACTTTTGACGCTCATTTCAGGATCACCGCTTGCCGTACCTACCTCGACAATAAATTAGCAAATGAAACCGCTATATTTTATGGTATCAATACCGGTTTCGGCTACCTGCAAAATGTAAAGATCGATGCAGCCCAGTTAGAAGAATTGCAAAGTAATTTGCTAAAGTCACATGCCTGCGGGTTAGGTGAAGAAGTTCCGGCAGAAATTGTTAAGCTCATGTTGATGCTAAAAATTAAATCATTGAGCTACGGCAACTCGGGCGTGCAGATAGAAACCGTAAAGCGGCTGATCGAAATGTTCAATAATGGGGTACTTCCGGTGATTTTTACACAGGGCTCATTGGGTGCTTCCGGCGACCTCGCGCCACTCAGTCACCTGAGCCTGCCACTTATCGGTTTGGGTGAAGTGTACCATGAAGGGAAAAAAATGCCGGCAACAGAAGCAATGCAAAAATTTGGCTGGCAGCCGATTCAACTGCAAAGCAAAGAAGGGCTTGCATTGATCAATGGCACCCAGTTTATGAGTGCCTATGGATTGCATAACCTCATACAAGCGGACCGCCTGATCAAATGGGCCGATATCATAGCAGCCATATCCTTTGATGCCTTTGATTGTATCGCCGAACCTTTTCATGAAAAGATACAATCCATTCGTGCCCACAAAGGCCAGGTGGATACCGCCGCAACCTTGAGGGAATTATTAAATCACAGCGAGATTGCCGCTCAAAGAAAGGAGCAGATACAGGATCCCTATTCTTTCCGTTGCATCCCCCAGGTACATGGGGCCACGAAAGATACCTTTGATTATGTGCTGAGTGTTTTCATCAGGGAGATCAATTCGGTAACCGACAATCCCAACATTTTCCCTGAAGACGACCTTGTATTAAGCGGCGGAAATTTTCACGGGCAGCCGTTGGCGTTAGTATTGGACTTTTTCGCCATCGCCATGAGTGAACTTGCCAATATTTCGGAACGAAGGACCTACCAGTTATTAAGTGGACAGCACAACCTGCCAATGTTTTTGGTGAAGCAACCCGGGCTTCATTCAGGATTCATGATACCCCAATATACAGCTGCGGGCATTGTAAGCGAGAACAAGCAGTTGTGCACGCCTTCAAGCGTAGATTCCATTTCATCCAGCAATAACCAGGAGGACCATGTTAGCATGGGCGCGAATGCAGCTGTTAAATGTAAAAAGGTGATTGATAATGTAGAAAAAGTGCTCGCAATAGAATTGCTCACGGCCGTGCAGGCACTGGAATTCCGGCGGCCACTCCAAAGCTCCCCTAAGATTGAAGGCATTGTGCAGGCATTCAGGAAAGAAGTAAGTTTTAATGAAGCAGACAGAGTGCTGCATTGATGATATGATAAAGGCAATTGAATTTATCAGGGCAGAGCCGATGATTGCCTAACCAGGATCAATATGATCTATAGGATGTATAAGATCCTATTTATATTTTGACAGGGCGGTAAAATCTTGCCTCCATCGCAGGCTACCGGTAAAATTATATAACAGGAGAAAAATTTAATTAAAAATCCAATTAAACCTAAATTTCCGAAAAGTTACAAAACGGCAACACAGAAAATAATTTCATCAATTAAAAAATTAAATAAATCACCGTACAAACAAATAATCTCATCAATCACAAAATTCAGGTAAACCACTCTGCAGCTCATAATAATTCCATGTACGATCCCGTCAAATACGCTACGCCCACCGGTACTCAACTGGCCTGCAAAGGCTGGATACAGGAAGCCGCGTTGCGTATGTTGTTAAATAATCTCGATCCTCAGGTAGCGGAACGTCCTGGTGATTTGATTGTTTACGGGGGGCGGGGTAAAGCGGCCCGTAATTTTGAATGTCTTGATCTCATCATCAAAGCATTGAAAGTGATGGAAGATGATGAAACCTTATTGATACAAAGCGGCAAGCCGGTAGCATTGCTTCAAACACATCCGGAGGCCCCGCGCATCCTGATCAGCAACTCTCAACTGGTTCCAAAATGGGCAACCTGGGAACATTTTGATGAACTGGAAAAGAAGGGATTGATGATGTATGGGCAAATGACGGCAGGCAGCTGGATCTATATCGGCTCGCAAGGGATTGTTCAGGGCACATATGAAACCTATTCCGCTGTTGCCAGCAAGAATTTTGGAGGAACGCTACAGGGTACCCTGAACGTGTCAGCAGGCCTTGGCGGTATGGGAGGAGCGCAGCCCCTGGCGATTACCATGAACGAAGGCGTGGCCCTGATAGCGGAAGCGGAAGAATGGCGAATTGATAAACGGATCGAAACAAAATATCTAGATGAAAAATATTTGAATATAGATGAAGCGATTGATGCGGGGTTGAAGTTTAAGTCGGCCGGCCTGGCAAAAAGTATTGGCGTGCATTGCAACGCGGTTCATTTGTTGCAAAGGCTGATCGAAAGGCAAATTGTACCGGAAACGCTTACAGATCAAACCTCAGCACATGACCCGCTCGTAGGTTACATACCGCATACGCTTACAAACCGCCAGGCAGCTGTTATGCGGGAACAGGATCCCGGCAAATATATTGACCTTAGCTATGACAGCATGAAACTGCATGTTCAATGCATGCTGGACCTGCAAACAATGGGGGCCATCACCTTTGATTATGGTAACAATATACGCGCACGGGCAAAAGAAAGGGGATTAGAAAATGCTTTCGGCTTCCCTGGTTTTGTGCCGGCTTATATACGCCCTTTATTCTGCGAAGGCAAGGGCCCCTTCCGGTGGGCGGCACTAAGCGGTGATCCGCAGGATATTCGTGTAACCGATGACGTTATGCGTAATTCCCCATATTCCGGCGACCAGAATTAAATTCTTTGGCTAACGATAGGAAAGCCTTAAATTTATCAAAATGCTCTTTGCAAGGCCGTTGTAACCATTGGTGGTGTAAAAACCCCGAGTGTAATTCTGGTTGAAATATTATCTTCCTTCAATGGAAGAATTGATAAATTCAGTGGTGGCAATTTTATTGACCCCGTTCAGAATATTTTTTAAACTTATTCAATATTTCCTTAGAGCATTTTTATTTATTGACAATTTAATTAGGACTTTGATTTTGTGCAAGGTTAAGCGAAGCTTTGTGACCAATGCGAAAAAAAGATACTAAATCGCTTTAAAACCCTAAAAAACGTTAGTCAGAATACTAAATCGCTTTAAAACCCTAAAAAACGTTAGTCAGAATTCGTGTAACCGATGACGTTATGCGTAATTCCCCATATTCCGGCGACCAGAATTAAATTCTTTGGCTAACGATAGGAAAGCCTTAAATTTATCAAAATGCTCTTTGCAAGGCCGTTGTAACCATTGGTGGTGTAAAAACCCCGAGTGTAATTCTGGTTGAAATATTATCTTCCTTCAATGGAAGAATTGATAAATTCAGTGGTGGCAATTTTATTGACCCCGTTCAGAATATTTTTTAAACTTATTCAATATTTCCTTAGAGCATTTTTATTTATTGACAATTTAATTAGGACTTTGATTTTGTGCAAGGTTAAGCGAAGCTTTGTGACCAATGCGAAAAAAAGATACTAAATCGCTTTAAAACCCTAAAAAACGTTAGTCAGAATTTATTTCCTCACAACAAATCATTGATACGCTGGCTCGACCTTGCACAGGAAAAAATTGCCTTCCAGGGTTTGCCTGCCCGTATCTGCTGGATAGGGCAGGGCGACCGCGAAAAGGCAGGCCTTGCTTTCAACGAATTAGTAAGCAGCGGTAAAGTGAAGGCGCCCCTCGTTATCGGCCGCGACCACCTCGATACTGGTTCTGTAGCAAGTCCTAACCGCGAAACGGAAGCAATGCCTGACGGTAGCGACGCCGTGGCCGACTGGCCGGTGCTTAATGCATTAATCAATACGGCCGGCGGTGCAAGTTGGGTGAGCCTGCACCACGGCGGGGGAGTAGGCATGGGCTATAGCATTCATGCGGGTATGGTAATCGTTGCCGATGGTACCCGCGAAGCTGCGCATAGGCTTAGCCGTGTGTTAAGAAACGATCCCGGGCTAGGTGTAATAAGGCATGCCGACGCCGGGTATGATGTTGCAAAGGATTATGCAAGAAAATTTAAACTGGATCTACAGGAAAGGTTGAAATGAACAACAATAGTTCAGAAAATAAGATTGATGCAAGGCAGGTAGATTGAAACTGTCGTTTGCAATAAAAATAGTAGCATAAGTTCCTGTTATTTAAAAAAACTGCAACTTGCAGGACAGGATCAACGAGCCGGGGATATGGCCTTTACATCCCATCATAATGATTAAAACAGAAAACTATGCCAGGAGATACTCCGTCAATTAATACAAAAGCAAGGAATCAAAATACCTACGACGCGATTATAGTAGGCTCTGGTATCAGCGGGGGATGGGCTGCTAAAGAATTGTGTGAAAAAGGGTTAAAGGTGCTGCTGCTTGAACGGGGAGGCAATGTAGTTCACCCAAATTACCCCACAGCTACCAAAGACCCATGGGAATTCTCCCACCGCCTGCGTTTATCGGAAGAAGATAAAAAAGAGCATTTGGTGCAAAGCCGTCATTACAGCTACCGGGAGGACAATAAGCATTTTTATATCAATGATAAGGAAAATCCTTATGAAGAAGCAAAGCGCTTTGATTGGATAAGGGGCAATATTGTCGGTGGCCGTTCCTTGTTATGGGCCAGGGCATGCTACCGCTGGAGCGATCTAGATTTTGAAGCTAACATCCGGGATGGCTATGGTGTTGACTGGCCCATTCGCTATAAGGATATCGCCCCGTGGTATGATTATGTGGAGTCATTTATTGGTGTGAGCGGAAATGATGATGGCATACCGCAGTTGCCAGATGGCATCTTCCAGCCACCGTTTGAAATGAATGCCGTAGAGAAATTCTTTAAAGGCAAGATTGAAGCGGGCTATGACGACCGTAAACTGATCATCGGAAGAACAGCCAATTTAACGAAACCTGTCCAGGGGAGAGGACAGTGTATGGCAAGGGATCTTTGTCATCGTGGCTGCCCCTACGGAGCCTATTTTAGCACCAACGCGAGTACCATGCCCGCAGCGTATGCCACGGGAAATTTAACCGTAAGGCCACATTCACTGGTTAATAAAGTTTTATATGATGATCAGAAAAAGCGGGCTTCAGGCGTAGAAATACTCGACACCGAAACCAATAAAACAACGGAATATTATTCCCGGATTATTTTCCTGAATGCAGCTACAATTGCCACTGGCTTTATATTATTGAATTCAGTGTCCGGCCGTTTCCCGGAAGGCTTGGGAAATGGAAGCGGCCAGGTAGGGAGGAACCTTATGGATCATCATAAGGGGCTTTCGGCATCCGCCGCCGTAGAAGGGTTTGAAGACAAGTATTATTATGGACGCCGCCCTACCAATGTATACATCCCGCGTTTCAGGAACGTGTTAAAAAAAGACGACAGATTTCTCCGCGGCTATCATTATGGAGGAAGCGCATTCAGGGGCAGGCGTGTGCAGGATAGCGGTATCGGTTCAACGCTAAAAGACGCATTGAGCGAACCCGGCGGATGGCAAATGGGTCTCTATGCATTTGGCGAGTGCCTGCCTTATCCTGATAACCGTATGACGTTAAACCGCGACAAAAAAGATCAATGGGGACGACCGCTGATTAGGGTGGATTGCGAATTTAAAGACAACGAAAAAGCCATGCACGAAGACATGGGTGATACTGCGAAGGAACTGCTGTTAGCAGCAGGCTTTAAAGATATCCAGATCAGTAATAACATTTCTTTCCCCGGTAATGCCAACCACGAAATGGGTATTGCCCGGATGGGACGCGATCCAAAAACATCCGTATTAAACAGTTTTAATCAAATGCACGAGGTTCCCAATGTATTTATAACAGACGGGTCCTGCATGGCTTCGGGCTCCTGCGTTAATCCTTCCCTCACTTATATGGCGCTTACGGCAAGGGCTTGTGCGTATGCTGTAAAGGAACTGGGCCGTATGAATATTTGATCAATAAATAAAGGCAGTTGGATTGGTAACCATACTTTCCCTGTTTACTTATTTCACCTGCACCATTCCGCCCTATTGTACTTTGTAGGGAGGATGGCCTGTTTTTAAAGAATTCAAATCAATTTGCAGGCGCGTTTTATTTTATCTAAATTTATTGAATTAATTATTCAACACTTCTGCATGAGTAACAGCCAATTTAAAATATTATCCCTTGACGGTGGCGGGATCAAAGGCATAATACCATGTGCCATTTTTGTGGCGATTGAAGAAAAGACAAATAATGCAATTTCAGAGTTGTTCGATGTGATCGCAGGCACTTCTACCGGCGGGATCATCGCGCTTGGATTATCGAAGCCGGATGAAAATAACAACAATGCCTTTCGGGCCAAAGACATGTTTGACTTGTATGTGAATAATGGAAAAGATATATTTTTAAAACGGCAGGAAGATCTTTGGAGTAAGATCGGTTCTATATTTAATAAAACAAAGGCGATCGTTCCGTTGAACTATGAGATCGAACATTTTGAAAAACTATTGAAAGAAAAATTCAGGGATACCCCACTTAGTGAAGCCCTGGTAGACCTGCTGATAACTACCTATGATTTAAATGAGGGAAACCCTTTTTATTTTTCTTCCCGGTTGGCAAAAGCTGCCAGCAAAGAAGATATTTTAATGCGGGATATTGCCCGGTCCACTTCGGCGGCTCCCACGTTTTTTGAACCTTCCCTGTTAAGGTATAACGATAAGGAGGAGATGGCCTTTGTTGATGGGGGTGTTTTTGCGAACAACCCTTCCATTTTAGCTTATGGCGAAGCAAAAGAAATATGGAAGAAAATAAGCCGCCTGGATGTCCCGGATAATATTCAAAAAGATGCCAAAGGAACATACGCGGTTGTTGAGCCTGATGACAAAGACCTCCCTTTTTATATGTTGTCGCTAGGTTGCGGCCATTCCCGGTCTGAGATAGATTTTAGCAAAGCGAAAAACTGGAGAACGATTGAATGGGTGCAACCATTGCTAACGGATATATTTATGCGAAGTGTTGAGCAAAGTACCGATTATACTATGAAACATTTAATGCCCCCATATAAAAATGGTGACTATCGGTATCAACGGATGGATATGGAGCTTCCTTCAACATTAATGCAAATGGATAATGTTTCCCCGGAAAATATAAACAGGCTTGTTGACTTCGCCCTTGATTTCGTTAAAAAGGAAGACGCTCAAATTGAAAAAATTTGTGAAATCATAGGATAAAATCATGACTGATAAACGTTCCACAACACAAAAATCGTATGGCGTATTAGTTGGTGTAGGCAAGAGAGACGAGGAAGACAATAACGCTATGGCCATTTCAGCTGCTGATGCCGAAAATATCGAACTGGCGTTGGTTAATTTTTGTAAATTTCCGAAGGAACAAATCAAGATACGGATCAGTGGCGAGGCAAAAAAAGAAATGGTTTTGGAAGAAATCCGCGCCCTTGCTTCCATAACCAGTAACGCCCCTGCCGACCTGGTGATCATTTATTTTTCCGGCCACGGATATAAAATTGGAGGGAAATATTATCTTGTATGTAATGATACTCAAAATGCTGACATTCAAAAAACGGCGATTGAAGGCGGGGATTTTGTTAACCTGCTCAATGAAATCAGGTCAGAAAAACTGCTGGTGATACTAGACTGCTGCCATGCAAAGGGAATGACAGAGATTCCGTTTGAAAAGGACGATTTATTGAACCCGGCCAGTCAGCCTAACCGCGTGGTGCTTACAGCCTGTCATAGTTCGCAGGTATCCTATTTAAGCAGGCCTGTGAGTATTTTCACGTATGCCCTGATAGAAGGTTTGGGCGGTAAATGTTTCCTGAGCGGCGACAAGGAGGTAACTATACTGGAACTGGCCCTGTATGTAAGGGAAAGGGTTGCTACACTTTCAGAACAGGTGCTCAGGCCATCCGAGCCCCAAAAGCCTAACCTCAATATTCTTAAAGGTGGCTATACCAGTAATTTCGTATTGGCGAGGTTTCCGAACGGGCTCCCAAAAAAAATGTTCTTTAAGGAACCGTTCCAATCCCTGGCAACTGCAGATGGCAAAAATCTGTTAGATATGAACCTGGTGGTACCTGAAGGAATTATACAAGAAACCACAGCATACAGGGCCCGGTTTACGGCGTGGATGATAACTGAAACCACCATCCAGCAAAGTGGTGATGGCAGCATCAATGTTAAGGATTCGGCGGGCAATATTTTTAATGTACACAATGGCGTATCAGATGATATAATCAATCAAATGTTTAGTCACCTGAAAAAAAATGATAAGGAATGGTTTAAAGTGATGCAGGCCATGCTTGAAATTATCCAAAAGCAAAGAGACCCGGGTTCAACCGAATTATTGGAACGGATAAAAAAAATTGAAGCAACAATAAATAGTGCAAAACCCCTGGACGAAATGAATGATGCTACAGCTTTTAAAAACGAACTTTTAGCGGAGTTGGATGATAATGGATTTAGCGCGGTACCAACCGTATTGAAAAAAATAGAAATATCGGGGTTGAAGTATATCAAATCTAGTTTTGCAAATCTTCGGAATGATGCAAATTCATCTTTAACAACCCTTTCCCCGGATAGTTATATTGTCCGGCTGAAGGTTTTTATCGGGATGATAAAGTAATTTTAATTTATAAACTTTTTGTGTGTTAACAGCAGCTTCTTTTAGAACCGATCTTTTAGATCAACTGGATAATTACGGTATTGAAGCGGTGCCCGACTTATTTATAAAAATAGACAGTTGTAACTTAAAATATGACAAGGCAAAATTCAACACGCTGCGCAGTACATCCCTTACGAGTGAAAATTATATCACAGTTTTAAAGATTTTCATCGGAACCATTTCTGAAAAAAGAGAAAGCCCCTTACAGGAAGAGTTTTTTTCATCCGGGGAGATTAATAAGATTGCGGCCTTAGAACCCGGCTCCCTGTTAATTTATATCAAGGAAAATAAATTCGTTTACCTGCGCCCCCCGAGTGATATGGGGAATCACTTTCAATACGAGATTACGGAGGAACGTTTTTCACAAAAAGTTACCGGCATATTGCAACGTCTTTTACTCGAAGACAGTATGCGGGAAGATGAATATGAGATATTGGGCACGTCATTATTTAAAAGGCTATTTTCCAGTAATCATGCAAGGCAGGAAATTTGCAGGTTGATCGATGAGCGGAACACTGCATCTACGCTGAAAATCATTTTATATTTTGACGATGCATCTTCTGAATTAGCCTGCCTGCCATGGGAATATTTATACCTTCCGGAAGACAAAACGGGTGGTGGATATTTTGCCGGGGCCAAAAAAGAATTGATACTTACCCGCAGGCTTTCTGCAAAGTTGCCGGGTACCCAACAACCTTTTACGACCGGTGAATTAAAAATACTGATAGCGGTTTCAAAAAACCTGTCTGAAAATATCAATGCATCTGCAGGAGAGAAAAAAGAAGAGATCCAGATCAGGGATGTAATAGAATCGCTTAACGATCATGCCGGAGGAAAAAAGATTTCCTGCATAATAAAAGAATTTGCGGATTTAAACCAACTGGCTGATTTTATCAGGAACAATGATGTTTTTCATGTGGTGCATTTTATCGGTCTTGCCCGGCTTAATGCGGATGTGCAAACAGATGACAAATTTGAAGTTGCATTAACCAGCCAGTTTGCACTTGATATGGGGAAGGTTACCTGGATGGGCCACAATAAGTTTATAGCTTGTTTTGATAAAAAAATGCCCACCTTGTTTTTTCTGCATGCCAGCAAGGATAGCAAGGAAGACGCCTATTTAAGCCTGAGCGGCCTTGCTTTTCACCTGGTAAAAAAGGTTGCGGGGGTACTCGCCATCCAGGCGCCATTGAACAGCTTAGGTACGGTAAAATTTTCTACGCTTATCTATAAGGCTTTGATCCATGAAGGAGCGGATTTAGATATTGCTGTTAAAAATTCATTGCGGGAAATGGCTAATCCGCTGGATGGCCAGCATAATGCCAAGGCTTATGGTATTACAGCAATTTTTTCCAAAGAAGCGCTCCGGTTGAATTTTAACCGGCATACCAGCGAGGGGGATCAGCAATTGAGGGAAGAGGAAGCAAAATGTTCCTATATTAATGAAAGACTGTACCCAAAAAAAATCTGTGACAACCCAATATGGCTTATCGAAACAGAGAAAGATAAATATCTCTTAAAGAACAGGATTAAATTTTGCACCAGGTGTGGTAAACAGATCAATCTTTGCCGTGTATGCGGTTATCCTGTTTATCCCGAAAATAAAGATTATGCATGTGGTAAATGCGGCACTCCCCTGGAAACCGGCGAAGGAATAGGCACAAACGCCAATTCTCCCGACAAAAATATGGACAGCCAGGATAATATCCTTGACAGTTCGAGGCTAGGCAATACTTTAAATATTTTGCGGGATAATTAAATAAGATCATCTTGAAATGCAGGAAATGATACCAGCTAAAAAGCTTCTTAATTTATTTGCTACTGTTTATTACCAGGAGGCGCTCGCTGGCTCAGATATGTTTGAAGTAACGCGCCTTATCGAGCCGTTAAGGATAAAGTGCAGGGAAGAAAAAGATGTGATGCTTATTTGGGATATGGTGGATAATGTTGTTGCAACAAATATTGGAAAGCCTTTATTGAATTGTATCATCCGGTTTCGCGTCAAATTTACTGATGCAATCTTAGAAGAGCTGGCAGACAAAGTAGACGCTGCTTTCCTGGAATCAGAAGAAGCCGCCTGGCTTAATGTAAAATCAGCTTACCTGAACCTTTTTAGAAAATGGCGGACGGCCTTTGCCTTAAAATTTATTCAAAAAGTAGCCGGCAAATTTTCTGCAAAAAAAACAGCGGTTGACGAAATAATACAAATTACAACATTGATGGTTCACCGGCGCTGGGTGGAATCTTACGATTTTATTGTATCCAATGCAACCGGCCATTATCCAGACAAAGGAATGCGGGCCCATCTTTGGGCAGTAGCATCGGCTATTCAGCAATATTATGTAGGCGACAAAATCCGCGCTCAGCAAAATATCCAGGAAGGATTACTGCTTTGCCCCGGTGCCGTTTACGTAAAAGATATGATCGCAGCTTATGAACTGGAAGATAACAAGGTTGACTCTGCCAGGAAAAAATACGAAGACATGGTTCGTGAAGATTCAAATTCAGTTTCGGGTTTAAATGGCATCGGTAATTGTGCCAAAAAGGATAGTGAGTTGAGCACGGCAGAGGAATGGTATAACAAAGCAATCGATGCCGCTCCCGGCAGTTTAGGCGGCTACCAGAATAAAATAAGTCTTTATTGTTTTAATCTTCAATTTTATGAACAAAAGAAAGATTTAATTCCAGGTATTGTTGCAATTCAGCAGATAATTGAGCCCGATTCCAGCTATGATATTTATATTGATTCCGGTTATGCCTGTCAACTCATAAACGATTACCAGCAGGCTGAAAAATGGTTTCAGGAAGCCATTCAATTAAACCCTGAAAGGGTGGAAGGGCATATTGTATGCGGCCATCTTTACCTGCAACAATTACCTCCTGAAAAAGAAAAAATTCAAACGGATCCGCTTTTTGCCAGGGTGGAGAATTCTTTTACCAGGGCAATCACTCTTGGCCCCAAATGCTTTGACGGATACTGGGGCCTCAGTATATTTTATCAAAAGTTATTGGATTACGGTAAGGCCATTTATTGGCTGGAGCAAGCTTATCCTCTTTGCCCGATGTTCAATGAATTAAGTAACATCGAACTGGGCAAACTCTATGAAAAAGAGAATGATTGGGACAAGGCTTCTCTACATTTCCTCCGGGCACTTGAAATCAATCATACATCACAAGACGCAATTGAAAACGCGGAGGGCTTTGCTGAAAGGCTTGCTGTTTATGATTCAGGCAAAAGCGCTGGTGCTGATCGTATGGTATCATTTTATAACCATATACTCGCACTAAAAAAGCCGGAATGGGAAGAACGATATTATGACCTGCTTATATCTTCGATCAAAAAATTTAACAGTGAAGAAGCAGGATTATTTGAAATAGCCAAAGAGGCAAAGCGTAAATTTCCGGGCAATGGCACATTTCAAACCATAGTGAATGAATTGCTTTTCGTTCAAAAATTTGGTAAAAAAATATCTCAGTTAATTCCTGTACCGGAGGCGATCGCTATTGAATGCCATAGTTCAGTTTGCCGAATGTTTTTGGTGGAAGGTAAAAATGAATTCCGCCCTGAATTTTTAGCTAAGATCGGAAAATTCCGGACTGCCTTCCATAACAAATTTGGAATTGTAGTACCACCGCTTAAATTCAGGCAGTACGACTGGATCAGCAAAGACTATGATTTTTATACCATTTTTGATGAAGTATATTCTTCCCCCGGTTGCAAGATCAATTTCGGCAAAATAATCGCAATGGCTGATGAAAAGGAACTGCTGGCGCTTGGCATCACCGCAAATACTTTCGCATTATACGAACCATTTATTAAGCTGTGTTGGATAGATGCCGGTGATTCCGCAGCAGCATCAAACGCAGGCATTGAATTGAAGGAGCCACTCGACATGATATTTATACACCTCTTGTACCAGATGTGGTTCCAATTGAAACGTTTTTGTAATTATGATGATCCGGAAATAAGATCACTGATAGAAAAGGAAGAAGTTAACACGGCTGTAGATTTTATGCGGCTTATGAACTGCCTGCTGGACATGAAGATACCCGTGACGGACAAAGCGATATTTCTGAAACATTTTAAAGAAAATATTACCGGGGAAAAGGGCATCCAGGATATGGGCAGGGAAATAATAAAGTTTAACAATTTCGCTCCGGTTTACCCTTTAAATAAACCTTTCTTCACTTATTTTAAATGTGATCCGGCAATAGAAGACCTGGTAACAGCTGCGTTCTGTAAAACAAAAAATAAGCAATGGGCGGCGCAGATTCTACCCGCTGATTGCAAGGATATTTTATCCGCGATGAGGCGGCTCAATTATGCATGGGGAAGATGTATTGTTTCAGGCGACCATATCGCTTTTGCCCTTAGTAGTATTGCTCAATTAGAGTTTCCGCATTTCGAATTCAAAACAAAGGCCGACCTGGAAGGAGAAAATATTGTTGTGGATGAACATACGCTTGAAACAATTACATTAAGATGAAACAAACAGCCGCAACGATAGCAAGGGATGCAGCCGCTTCCATAGATATTTTTCTGCCCGCGGAATTATTCACAGGCACCAATGGTGAAGAGGTTCATAAAATTGAAGCCCATGTCCGTGATTACAGTTTAATGTTATCCAATAACCTATTTAAGGGCGAAAATGAAAGAATTGATTTGTCAGTGGTTATTTCAAAACAACCACAGGCCGTAATTACAATCAACGGACAGCAATGCCGCCTGCCGGCACAACTCAGGCAAAAGGCTCCTTATTATCCCGACTGGTTCAATATAGCCAATCATTGTTGCGAGGGCATTTTCCAAAACAGGATGTTGTTTTTAACACCTGGGAAAATCGAAGAAATATCTGCCCGCAACAAGGGGAGCTTTGCAAAACTTAATTATAACGGGCGCCGCGAGATATTAGGTTACCTGGCTAAATATTGCCATTCGTTCTCCTTTGTATATTCTGCTGAGTTTACAGGGCATATTTCCACGATTGATCCCGGAGATTGGTTCGAAAAAATGGTTGGCACTTCAGAGGCAATATCTTTAAGGATCGGCTTGGCCAAAGGGTTGCTGGATAATAAACACCCGGCGGACAGGGAAACCTCGGAAGTACTATTCACTTCCATGAATGAGAAACTTTTTTATGAGGCGGGTATCTACTGCCCGTTACCCGAATTATTTGAAAACCCCGAACTGGAAGCTGGTCAGTTTCAAATATGGATCAATGACCTTCCATTGCCTGTTGGTTATACAATTGGAACGAACTTTTTTTTAAGCGAAGGCGGCGGCAGTATCACAGGTCAAAATATGTTCAATCCTGGTAAACGTAACCATCCAAATTTCAATACGGGTTTTACCTACCGGGATATAAAAGAACTGCCGGAAGTTATCAGAGAAAAAGGAATAGTTTTTGGAACTTTCGGCACGATGATTTTACATCTTGCAAGCATGATCAGGGAAAATGCCGGTGTTTGGATGAACCATTTCGTAGTTCAGCAAATATTTTCAAAAGTTCAGTATTACCCATTTTCCAAAGAATTGTTTGCAAAAAAATTTGACCTGCTTTTTTTAACAAAGGTTGTCCGGCAACTTGCATCGGAGGGTATTCCGGTTAGGAATTTAAAAAGAATAATCGAAGGATGCCTGGCTGCAGGTGATACGCTGATTGCTAATGGTTCGGCAATAGAATTTTTACCTGAGCTTTCTGTTTCAATTACTAAAGATGATACTCCCATCACCCCGGAAACGGATTGGAAGCGAATGGCGAACCTGGTCAGGAAAGTTCTGAGAGAAGAGCTTTCAATTTTACTGACCACCAACCATGCTATCAATGTTTTATTAGTTAACTGGGAAATGGAGACGGCATTAATTAAAATGAGCGAACTGTCCACTGACGCCATCAAAGAATTTGAGAAACGCCTGCCGGTTAAATTGGGTAATTTAGAGAATTCAACGCAACTGCATTGTATTTTGTCTACGGATCTTTGCCGGCCAATCATTCAAAAGCTGGTTGCTGTCGAATATCCCTTCTTAAAAGTATTGTCCTATCTGGAACTTTCCCCTTCAATGAATATAACTACCATCGGCAGGGTAGGCTAGGAGACGAGGGCATTTTTTGAAAAAAAATTTCTGTTGTAATGTGTGTCGAATCCACCAAACGGATTTCAGGGATTAGTCCTGATCAGTTTATCCCTTATTTCTTTCCAGGTAATGACCTTTATTTTTTGCTGCCGTAAAAGATCGCGGCACCTGGTGCTGGTAAAAAAATTAAAATCTGCCTGCCGCCATGCTGATCCGTAATCAGGATGATCAATAGTTACTGCCTCCATTTCCGCGTTATCATAAGCTGCATGAAGCAAAATGCAGTTCAGCCCCGGTTGTATAGAAGTAAGAACGCTGGTATAATATTTACTCATGCCATTTTTATAATCACCTGGCTGAGCCATAAAAAGTTTATCTACCAGCACCTCTTTATCGCTGATGTATTTACTGAGATCGATATTGAACACAACTTTAAAGGCTTCGCTGTTTAATAGTACCGGCACCTTGTATTCACGCCCGAGTTTAATTAACAGCTGAAGATAATCCGGTGAAGCAAACAGGCAGCCCATATGTGCATCCAGGTGTGTAGGATCAATGCCAAAATGTTTAGCTTTATCTACCTGTGCCCTTATTTCTTTTTCTACTTCGAACAGGCGGGCGTTTTTAGAAAGACTATCCATATCGCTATAGAAATGACCATCCTTGTTCACCAGGCTCGATGTCTCGTTTGCAGGTGCAACTGTTCCCCATTTATAATATTTCCATTCGCTGGTGAGTGTAAGATGCAGGCCAAGATCTATGTTGGGATGGCTACGCGCGTAAGCTGCTATATCACCGGCCCATGGGCAAGGCATCATAATGCTGCCCGAACTGATGCTTCCTTTCTCCATAGCATAGATACTGGCGGCATTTTCCGACTGCGAAACGCCTAAATCATCTGCGTGAATGATCAGGAGTTTGGTATCTTTTGAATATCCTAATCTCTCCTG
>JBBJMD010000254.1:0-4728 GCA_037719925.1 Ferruginibacter sp. | reverse complement strand
TGCATATTCGTCAGCACCAACGGATGTGCAATCATTTCCGTTGCTAAATTTTCTACGCCCGCATGTAACACCTGCACCCATTTTAATTGCTTCATGTGTTGGAGCATTGAAGCGTCTATATCACCAATGATAACTTCAGCATCCCTGAGCGCAACTGATCCTTGATCGCGGACAATTTGCAGATCAATATTTTTCGACAATGCCCTGATTCTTTCCTGTTCGTCCTGGGATAAACTACCAGTGCTGGTAATTCTTATCGGGCGATCGGAAGACGCGGGCTGTTCTTCGCTTAATACCTGAGCAAACCCATTAAGGGGACTAAAATTTGCCACAGTAGTAACTCCTGCTGCTACGGTAGCAATAAAATTACGGCGGGAAAAAGGGGATTGGGGCATAACGAGGAATTAAGTGTTTCCGAATTTACAAAAATGATTGGTGTATGTCAATTTTTTTTACGGGAAGGAAAAAACTGAAGGTTAGCTTCGGTATCCTGGTAGCATACGGAAAAGTGCGAACGATACTCTGGCAAATGTTACGGAATAAAAATGCTTTCCGTGAAGGCAGCCTGCTACGCTGACCGTCAAAATAATACACTTGCTGTCAAAAGCCTTCAATGGAAAGTTCAGCAATGCCCTTATTTGGCTGAAGCTGGTAAAGAACAAAAGCCCCATTCTCATCCTTAATACTTCTGGCTGCTTGTGTTTTTCCGCGCTGCTTTACCACCACCTCTTTCCAACCGGCAGGTACATACGTCTTTAAGGTTAGCGGGATATCATACATGGACGTGTCAAGGGAATGTGTGAGGTCTACCATAATTTTACCATCTGTTGCTGTCGTCTTTACAACAGCATGCATCCTTTCACGCATGTACTTTGTAACATCTGCAAAAGTGGCTATCCATACGTTATCTTCCTGCTGTTTTATATAACTGAAATATTCCCGTAGCATCTCGTGTGAAGCGCTTCCCATCCAATACCAACCACCCCGTGAAATACCAGCACCAGCCAGTCATGCTTATGAGCAATCACGGTATCAACCCATGATTTCATTAAGGGGAGGGGTGTTTTAGTAGTTGCACCTCTTTGCCATTGTACGTATTCTTTGTGGAGAGTACCGGGCGGTGTTTTACCCGAGCGGTTTATTTCATCCAGGTATTTTTCGGGCATCCGGTTGCGCAGTGCCGGGTAAATTTTATAGGCATAGGACATCACCCTTTCATCTTCAGTTCCGTATGGACATTCGGCCGAAAAAATATACCGCTCTCCCAAATTTTTCAAAATCTCTTCCCGGCTTTTTTCCAGTTCGTGTACCATGTTGGGCTCGGTTAGTACTGCTAACCGTGGATGTGTTACTGTATGACTGGCAAACTCGTGCCCCTGGGCAGTAAAGTTTTTATTGCCTGCCAGGTCAGGTGCCTCTTTACTTCCCAGGGAGTTGAGGCAGGTAAAAACAGGCGGTCCCTTATTTTTTTATACCCGGAATCAATAAGCTGGTAGGCTTCCCGGAACTTACCCTGTTCATACAAGGAGCCCGCATCACTGTGATAGGCTAGCGTTCCAAGGTAACCGGCAAATGAAATAGCGGAAGCCCGTTCAAAAAATTTTACCTTATTGGTTAATGTATCAGCTGTTCCTTTAATAATCTCCGCTACCGGCCGGCCAATAAATTTACCCTGGTATTCGGAACCGGCGACTTCTCCCGTTATTATGTAAAAAGTAGCGGGTATTTTTAATTCATTCAGAATAGGCATTGCCTCTGAAAACTGGATGGGCGATCCGTCGTCGAAGGTAAGAGATATGGCCGCTGCCTTATCATGCTGCCGCGTAGTGATGACGGTATTGCCCGCCTGCTGGGTATTTTTGCACGAGCATACTACTATAATACCCGCCAGCTGAAGAAAATATTTTATATACATTTCGTTGTTATAATTGATGCCTGATGTGTTGTTAAACTATTGAATCAGTTCCGACAATTAACATTTTTTTGCTGTATTAACTTCATAAAAGCCGCAGTGAAGGCCGGATTAAACGTAAATTGCGAAAAAGTAAATTTATTTTATGTACAGGTTTCTCGTCTCCTTTCTATTGGCTGCCACTTTTCTTTCCTGTTCGAAGGATGAACCGGGACAAACTCCTCCTGTCGTTATTCCAGTTGTTATTGATGGGGCAATAACAGAATTCAATCTAAATCCAACAGATATCAATACGCCGGATAAAGGCACGTTTTTAATTTCTGCAAACAATACCCTCTATAAAGTAGAATTTTCTTCCGTTGCCGAGCCTGCATCCAATGCCACCATCGTTTTTGGTACGGATACTATACTGACCGACCTGAGCAGGGAGTTTGCAAACTTTGGAAAAGATGTGATCGCATACACACCTGTTGCTGCTAATCAAATTCTTGTTCAATTTAAAGATGGAAGAAAAGTTACAGGCTCGTTTAACCCTTATACAAGTTTTGGTGGCACTTTCGGTGAAGCAGTGATCACCCAATGGCGCTCAGCAGGTGATCCGGCCAAGCCCAACCAAAAGGCAAAAGACAATATCATTAACCTTGTGCGACTCTACCGCGACCAGGATGGACCAGGCCCCGGAACATCTCCCCAATACCTGTTTGTGAAAGTTTCCAAAAGCTAAAAATGTGTAGTGATTCACTCCCGCATGCTAACCTGACTGGAAAAACATTGTCATCTCACAGGATATGGACAGGATATATCTTAACCTGTTCAACCATGCTTTCTATATGTGCCCGCATTCGCACTTTGGTAAAATAGCTGCCAGATATAGTTTATTTCACATGTGGCAGATATATTAATTTTAAATATACATCTGGATATTTTAGCCAACTCATCCCTTTTGCTATTGCAGGCCACGTAATTCTTATCCCCGTATACTACTTCGCCCAAAAGTTAAGGGAAGATTGGATTAGATGGCATAGATATTGACAAGAGCCTACAAACTAAAACCTATAGAAAATGCGAACCACACAACTAATGATCGCTGCTTTGGTGATCACGGGATTTACGGCATGCAACAATTCTGCAAAAGAAGCTGCCAGGCAAGACGCTGCCGTTTTAACACAATATGTTGATTCAGTTGAAAATTTAACTCCTGTGTATACACTGGAAAACTGGACAGCCATTGACAATGGTTACCAGCAAAGGGCTTTGACGGCGGAAAAAACCATTGCCACCCTTGAAGCCGCTGACTTGGAGAGAGCTGAAGAGAGTAAAAAGAAATATGCTGCCTTAAAAGCATCTTATCAGGCTAAATTACAGGAAAAAGAGGCCGCGGCAAAGGTAGTTGCTAGCAAACCCGACTTCAGGCAGGTATTACGAAACAGGTTATTTGGCGATGGTAAAATTGGATCCGATATGAAATTTGGATTTGTAACGGCCGGCAATATACTTGGTGTTTATAAGAACTTCGTAGAAGCTGTGGCAAATAATAAAGATGAGTACACAAGGGAAGACTGGGATGAAATAAAATTATTGTATGAAGCACTGGATACAAAGAAAAATGCGATTGAAAAAGACCTTGCATCTTCGGACAATAGAAAAATTGCTTTGCAAAAAGTGAAGTTCGCCTCCATCAGGGCCACCCACCGAGGCGGAACAAAGGTTACGGAGAATGAGAAAGCAAAAGAATAATTCTACTTATAACTTTTTTATAAAAAACGCTTCATTAATTGAAGCGTTTTTTTTTGGAATCAGCCTCTTTCCCGCAGGTAAGGTCAAACTGTCTACTTAAGATAATAAGTGATGCTTGCCGCTGAATCAAGATTTTTCTCAGTCCTTCCAGTATGCATTTATTCTTTTATTCCAGGTTCCCTCACCTTATTTATCCTCAAAAGCAACACACCTGTTTTGTTTTGATCTGCCTGCGGCACCTTTATTTGTTACATTTTTACGCGCTAGTGAAAAAGAGTTAAGTTAATGCCGGAAGGGCTGGCAAAAGGGCAATGTTTGTATCTCCCGGTGCTTCCATCCAAACTTATTTATTTCACTGATGCTTAAATTTCTAAACCAAAATAACAATCAGGAAAAAATATTTGACTGATATTTCCTTGTTCTCATTTGCCACGGAAATATTCAACCATTCCACCAGGGAACGATACTACTGCAGGATCAGCCTTTGGCAAAACGAGGGCGGGCAAGCAAAATTTTTCTCATTGAATATAAGTGCTGCACTCCTGGCGAAAGATAGGTATCATCTGACGGATAATTGAGTTGACCATTTAACCAGGGTTTTTCCAAACGGTACTAGTTAAAAGATTCAGCTGGCTTGAACCCTTAATGCAGATCTCAAATAAATTGAGAGAATAGTTATTTTAAACGGTATGCAGCTATGCTTTATCGTAACTTGTCATATAATTTTAAAAATTATTTAATATACGCTTTAACCCATAACCATTTTTTAACTCTTAAAAACTGCTCATGAAAAGATCCCCCATCTTATTATGGTTATTTTTTGCAATGCCTTCTTTTATTTTTAGCCAAAGCCGCCAGATTACAGGATCAGTTCTTGATCAAAAAGGTCTACCTGTACCATTAGCAACCATTGAACAAAAAAGCACCAACAACGCAGTAACCGCCAAAGAGGACGGAACCTTTGCCATTACCCTTGATGGTAAAATTCTAAAAATTGTAGTTTCCTCTGTAAATTTTAAATCACAGGAGATTTCCGTAACGAGTGAAAATACTTATAGAATAGTGCTGCAGGAGGGCGC
>JBBJMD010000083.1:0-16614 GCA_037719925.1 Ferruginibacter sp. | reverse complement strand
GGGCCGCAGATGGTAAAAGGTCAGCTGCAAAAACGATCGTCTTCTCTTTGAATTGTATAACCGGTAGCATCATTGCCCTGGTATGCCCATCAACAAATATAAATGACAAGCCGGGTATGATACCGGAAGGCATGGTCGGAATTACGGGGTCAGGTTGTTCATTGCTGATAACAGGTGCTTCAATCATTTTCAATTGCCCGCTATCCTTAATCGGTAAGATATTTTCTTTTAGAAAGCTTGCTTTTTCTCGTTCGTTTGGATGTGTGGCCCACTGCCAATGCCTTTCATTGCTGTAATAATTCGCATATTTAAAAGCCGGGAGTAAATTATCGCCTACCCTGGTGATACTGCCGCCGCAGTGGTCGAAGTGAAGATGGGTTAATATTACATCGGTGATATCATCTTTTGTAAAACCATGCTTGGCAAGGGATTTATCCAAAGAATCATCCCCATGTAAATAGTAATGGCCAAAAAATTTCGGGTCCTGTTTATCACCCATGCCATTATCGACCAGGATCAATTTATTACCATCCTTTATCAGCAGGCTACGCATCGCCCAGCTGCACATATTATTTTCATCCGCGGGGTTTAATTTGTTCCAGATGCTCTTGGGTACTACGCCAAACATAGCGCCACCATCAAGCTTAAAATGCCCGGTGTTGATAGCGTATAAATTCATATTATTCGTTTTAAATAAAAAAGTTCTTTGAAAATGAAACGATCAATAATTTGGTTGCTCAACATGTAGCTAAAAATTAAGTAATCCTTGTATTATTATTATTTATTTCCTGTTGTTTTTTTAATGCAAAATAAAGCAACACGAAGCCCAGTGCAAAAAAGACGATGAGCGACAAAAGGGAATATTTCATACTGAGCACTTCACCAATGTATCCAAAACTGAATATCCCGATCACGATGGCCACCTTCTCCGTAAGATCATAATAGGTAAAATAAGAAGCAGTATCTTTTGTAACAGGCATCAGTTTGGAATAGGTAGAGCGGCTGAGGGACTGGATGCCACCCATCACCAATCCCACTGCAACGGCCAAAAGATAAAACCGGTATTCTATCGGTGTTTGACTGGGTTCCAATTCTTTTTCCAGTGCAATTAATGCAGTGTCTGCCCGGTTCACGGCCATGCTATCATTTGCTTCCGCAGCAATTGACTTTTGATTTTTTAAAACATCAATTTGAGCATGCAAGGGCAGCAGGGGTTCTGCAAGATTTGCGGTCGTAAAGGCGGATATGCAGATCAATATCCAAAAAAATACAACACCCATCAATACTTTAATGTTTCCAAATTTTGACGAAAGCCTGCTCATCAACAAAGCGCCCGGTATTGCAACCAACTGTATCACTACAACTGTTATGATCAGTTTGGAATCGGGTAACTGTAATAATTTACTTCCAAATAATGTCGCTGCCAGCATCACAGTTTGTACACCCATGCTATAGAGAAAAAATCCCCGCAGGAACCTTTTTAATACGGGCATTCCTTTGATCTCATTGTATACTTTCTTAACTTCTAAGAATCCATCTTTAAAAATATTTCCCTTATTTTTTTCAACCGTCGCCTTTGATTGCGGCAGGCGTGCGAAAGTTATCTGGGCAAAACTAACCCACCATATACCCACCAGCAAAAAGGTGATCCTTGTTGCCTGCCCGGAATCCGGCAATACGATGATTAAGGTAAATCCTATCAATTGCATGAACACGCTGCCGATATAGCCAAAAGAAAATCCCCGTGCGCTTATCCTGTCCTGGTCTGCAGGCGCAGCTATTTCGGGCAGGTAGGCATTGTAAAAAACAAGGCTCCCGACAAAACCCATGGCAGCCATCATAAAGGCGATAATCCCCAGCCACAAATGCGCCGCATCCTTAAAAAAGAAAAGCAACAGGCACCCGGTAGCACCCAGGTAACAAAAGAACCTCATAAAATTTTTCTTGTTTCCCCTGGTATCGGCGATGGAAGTAAGGATTGGGTAGGATAAAGCGATCAGGAGATAGGCCACAGCAATGCAATAATCATATAAAGACGAGTTAATAAATTTCTTCCCTAAAAAGGTAACGGTTTCGCTGTGCTTTTCATCTCTTGCAACCGCGGTAAAATAAATGGGAAAAAAGGTAGTAGTAATCACAAGGTTGTATACAGAATTGGCCCAATCGTACATCGCCCAGCCATTGATCACTTTCTTAGAAGCAGTTTGCATGTTGAAGCATAATTAAGGGATAAAATAAAATCTTAGGCAGATGAAATTAAACAAATTATCCAGTAAAAATAATTCCTTTTAATCCCTTCAATATGGGATTTGCCCTTACCAGTAGTGGTATTGTGTATAAGGTTTCCCGGACGGACACGGGGCCAGGAATCTTCGGATGATTACGAGAACCGTTAGCTATTAGATGTATCAATGCCTGATAATACCCTGCGAGATTAGGATGAGCATGATAATCCCAGCGATGATCCGGTAAATTCCCCAGATGCGGAAACCATATTTTTTTAAAAAGTCAATAAAAAATTTAATGGCAATTGCTGCTACGATAAAAGCCACTGCGCTTCCCAACAATAACGTGATAATACCTGATTTGTCCAAAACCTCCGGATGATCCTGGTAGGTATCCAGAAAGCTCTTCGCCGATGCGGCAAGCATGGTAGGCACTGCTAAAAAAAACGAGAATTCCGCGGCTGCGCTACGGGTAAGCTTTTGACTCATACCGGTAATTATGGTGGCGGCACTGCGGCTTAAACCCGGAAAAATGATCGACAATACCTGCCCACAGCCAATGATAAACGCTGTTTTATTGGTTACCTTTTCCTCCGAATCGATTACCGGGTTTTTAAAAACCTTATCAATAAATAAAAGGATCACTCCTCCGGCTACCATTACCCAGGCAATAAAGGATAGATTGCCAAGGGCAGCATCGATATGCTTTTTTAACAGGATGCCGAAGACAAGGGCAGGTAAGACGGCGATTATCAATTTGATGTAAAAATTGAATTTTTTAAAGTCGAAGAATTTTCTCCAGTACAATGCAACGACTGCGAGAATTGCCGCAAGCTGAATCACTACTTCAAACATATCTACAAAGGGTGAGGGTGTTATGCCAAGTAAAGGATGTGCAAATTTCATGTGTGCCGTAGACGAAATAGGTAAAAATTCTGTGAGCCCTTCAATAATGGCAATTATGATGGATTGAAACGTAGTCATTTTGTTGATAAATAATTTGACAATTAGTGTATGTAAGACTGGCAGGGTTTTAACTGTAAAAAATATAAAATATTTTGCTGTTTAAACCCTGTGGCTTGACTTAAAGGCTTATTCAATCAAATAAAAAATGCGATATCAGAACATCGCATTTATCTAAACAAATTTATGGCTATATCTTCAACAGCTTATTATTTGCCCCGGGTATTCATTCATTTGACATTTATTAAATATCCCTGGGCTTCCTCATTATCGCAAATATTTCAATGATAAAACCAGCTATGATTAATAAGAGGCAATAGTTATCCTGGTGGTGCTGTACACTTCATTGTCGTCAAAAACTTTGGGATCACTGCTTTTTCCACCAGCCATTAAAAAAAAGCCTATTGCCAGTACGATCAGTCCACCCAGCATCAGCATATAATTTTCTTTACCAAATAATCCCTTTCTTACAGGTTGCTTTTTAACAATGCTCATGATGGTTTAATTTAAAATGCAAATAAAAGTAATAATTTTCAAATGGCCTTCGTTTTTCACCATGGCCGCAATCACAGGCCGCCTGTAAAAAAGGAATTGTACCGCGGTCGTTAAGCTACCCATGTTAATACAAATCATCCAGTTTCATCTGCAAATATTTTAATACCGACCGGTGGGTACTTATCAGGGAGATGGTGATGCCCAGCACCAGTATGCCCGATACGATCAGGATCATATTAGTAGTATCTCTCAGTAAACGAAGCCAGGGAATAAAATTTTCTACCAGCAGTATAAATGCAACTACCGCAACAATAGCGATAATTGCTGCGATCAAACCATTGATGACCGCTCTTATATTGAGCGGCTTTGCAATGAAACCTCGAGTGGCGCCGACCATTTGCATCGTTTTTATTAAAAAACGGTTGCTGTACATTGCAAGCCTGATCGTATTATCAATGGAAACGATGACGATAATAGAAAGTATGATTGCAAAGACCAGTATGCCTGCTGCGATGTATTTGGTATAAGAACTTACATAACCCACGGTTTCCTTTGGATATTGAAATTCAGACATGATCTCGGTAAAATTCGATTCAAGATAATTACTTAAAATGCTTAGGCTGTCCTTATCCATATAATCAGCCTTTACGTAAAAGTCGATGCTTTCCGGTAAGGGATTATTGGTAATAAATTTCTTCCAGGAACTGTCGTTTCCAGCGTTCCATTTTTGTATGGCCTTTTCCTTGCTTACAAATTCTGCTGTCTTTACATAGGGAAGCGATGCGATATATCTTTGTAGCGAATCCACTTGTTTTTTTGCGGCAGAGGGCATTAGCCAGGCATGCACCTGTATATTTTCCCTGAACATTTCGCCTGATTTTTTAAGATTCAGGAACAGCCAACCAACTATCCCAAAAAGAAATAGTACCAATGCCACGCCAATGATGGCGTATCCGTAGGAGGGTTTACTGCGTTTGGAAGATGCTGATTTTCCGAATTGAGCCATGGGTTTATTAAATTTTTTATTTCCTGTCCGGATGATCGGTTTGGATAACATTCATTTGAAACCTGGGGTAAGCTATTCAAAAGTTCAATAAAGCGAAGGGGCAAATGTAAAGGATTTTACCTTCTTTACTGTACTTTTGCCCACTACAAACGATAGCCTGCCATATATATTTTTATTAAATGTTCCAATAATTGGTAATAGGGAGGAAAATAACTTTTCTTTCACAATAGTTAAACCCGTTATCAAAAGCTGGAACATTGACGGCAATTATTTAATTACCCCTGTATGAACGATAAGCGGGGGAACCCGGAATGCTTCGGGTGAAATCGGGCAGGGAGTGGTAACAAACAAATTTATAAATTACAATAGGTAACCATCAATGGAATACGATTTTCGGAAAATAGAACAGGAATGGCAACTTCGGTGGAAGGAGAACAAAGTATATAAAGTGTTGAATGATTATGCGAAGCCAAAATACTATGTATTGGATATGTTTCCGTATCCGAGCGGCGCGGGCCTGCATGTTGGCCACCCGCTGGGTTATATTGCGAGCGATATTTACAGCCGTTATAAAAGATTAAAAGGGTTTAATGTACTGCACCCGATGGGCTATGATAGTTTCGGTTTGCCTGCAGAACAGTATGCGCTGGAAACAGGCCAGCACCCCGCTGTGACCACACAAAAAAATATTGCCACTTTCAGGAGCCAGTTGGATAAGATAGGATTTAGCTATGATTGGGACCGGGAAGTGCGGACAAGTGACCCGGGGTATTACAAATGGACCCAGTGGATATTCCTGCTAATATTTGACAGTTGGTATAACCAAATCACCAACAAAGCGGAGCGTATCGATTCCCTGCAAATAATATTTGAGTCAGAGGGAAATATACATCATGCCAGTCCGGGTGACAAGGCACTCCAGTTTTCTGCGGGACAGTGGGCGTCATTTGCTGAAAGCCGCCAGCAGGAGATATTGATGCATTACAGGCTGGCATTTAGTTCGTACGGAGAAGTAAACTGGTGTGAGGCCCTGGGAACCGTTTTAGCCAATGATGAAGTAGTAAACGGGGTCAGCGAGCGTGGGGGGTACCCGGTGGAGAAAAAGAAAATGCGTCAATGGTATTTGCGTATTACTGACTATGCTGACCGTTTATTGGAAGGCTTAGACCGGATAGAATTCAGCGATGCCATGAAAGAAATGCAGAAGAACTGGATAGGTAGGAGCCAGGGGGCGGAAATGGTTTTTGCCATTAAGGGGCATGCTCAGCCGTTGGGGGTATACACTACCAGGCCTGATACGATTTTCGGTGTAGATTTTATGGTGGTAGCGCCTGAACATGAACTGGTTCCGATGATTACCACCTCCGGTCAAAAAGAAGAAATAGAAAAATACCTGGCTTATGTTAAAAGCCGTAGCGAGCGGGAGCGGTTGGCCGAAGTGAAGCAAATCACGGGATGTTTTACGGGTGCTTATGCTATCAATCCATTTAATGGCAGGGAGATACCGGTCTGTATAGCAGAGTATGTCCTCGCGGGATATGGCACAGGTGCCATCATGGCCGTTCCCTGTGGTGACCAGCGCGATTTTCTGTTTGCAAATCATTTTAAGATCCCCATCACTAATATTATCGGCGATCATTTTAACGGTGAAGAGGCCAATCCAACTAAGGAAGCCATCTTGCAGCATTCCGGTTTTTTAAATGGTTTATTGATGAAGGATGCGATCGAAGTCGCGGTAAACAAGATAGAAGAATTGCGGATCGGAAAGCGCAAGATCAATTACAGGATGCGGGACGCAGGGTTTAGCCGCCAGCGGTACTGGGGGGAGCCTTTCCCGATCGTTTGGAGCGATGGGATTGCGATCCCACTGGGTGCCGAAGAGTTACCGGTTGAACTGCCCCATGTCGATAAATATGGGCCCGGGCCCAATGGCGAAGGGCCGTTAGCGAATATGGAAGATTGGGTGCACCTTACCCCTAACTCCTCACCAGAGGAGAAGACAATGGCGCCTGAGGACCCCGGAAACGAAATCAAAAATCCGTTAGCCGGGCCAGGCTCGCCTCTCTTTTGGAAAGGTGGGGGTGAGGTCAAGCGCGAAACCAGCACCATGCCCGGCTACGCAGGCTCAAGCTGGTACTTCCTCCGCTACATGGATCCCGGGAATAACGAATTATTCTGCGACAGGAAAGCAAGCGATTACTGGGGGCAGGTAGATATCTATATTGGTGGTACAGAACACGCCGTGGGTAATTTATTGTACAGCAGGTTATGGACAAAGATTTTATTCGACCTAGGATATGTCGGCCATGATGAGCCTTTTAAAAAATTGGTGAACCAGGGGATGATACAGGGGAGCAGCAGGTTTGTGTACAGGCTTAATTGTAAGTTATATTTTGGTAGTGATGAAGAAATTGCCAAAGACAGCTATCCTTTGTTTATAATTCCTAAATCAGTAGCCGATAAAATTGACAACAGCACAATCCGACGTCAAATTGAACAAGAAATCGAGATGTATTTTGATGCAAATTTTGATAACAGTCCATTAAGAATGGTAAGGATTGAAGGAATGTCACCATTGCACATTGACGTAAATTTAGTTGATGGTGTTGAGTTGAATGTTGAAGCGTATAAAAAGAAGCAACCAAATGTCGATTTTTTATTATTAGAAGAAGACGGTAAATATATTTGCGGCGTTGAGACGGAAAAAATGTCCAAATCAAAATACAACACTGTTAACCCCAATGACCTGGTAGATAAATACGGTGCCGATACATTTCGCATGTACGAAATGTTCCTTGGCCCCATTGAACAAAGCAAACCATGGGATACCAAGGGCATCGAAGGCGTGCACCGTTTTTTACGCAAGCTTTGGCGCCTGTTCTATGATGACCAAAAAGGCAAAGTGTGGACAGATCACAAACCCACTGATGCTGAATTAAAAGTACTTCATCGTACTATAAAAAAAATCGATGAAGATACAGAGCGATTTAGCTTTAATACTGCTGTAAGCACTTTCATGATCTGTGTAAATGATTTGGCTGACCTGAAATGCCATAAAAAAGAAATCCTGGAACCCTTACTATTTTTATTGTCGCCGTATGCGCCGCATATCAGTGCTGAGCTTTGCAGCTTATTGGGTTCTGGTATTTCCCCTGTCGGGGAGGATGCGCCTGGTTCCGTATACCCGGTTTTTAATCCTGCACTACTGGTAGAAAGCTTCAAAGAATACCCCGTTTCCATCAATGGTAAAGTACGCACCAATATTAATATCGCGCTCGATATAACACCCGCCGATGTAGAACAGATCGTTTTACAAAATGACATTGTGCAAAAATGGCTCGAAGGCAAAGCGCCAAAAAAAATCATTTATGTAAAAAATAAAATGGTGAATGTAGTGATATAACTCAGCCTTTGGTTTTTAAATGCGTACCGGCTTTACTATAACCTTTTATTCCGCAGGTTCCATTATAGATCTAATTCATCGTTCCTGGAATAAGTTAATAAGATATTAATCTACGCCCGAGCCCTTTTACCTATAAGGTGACTGCTTGTATTTTTGTTCGTAATTTTCAAAACTAAAAATGTTTTTTTAATGAAATTATTCCTCCTTACACTTACCTGTGTATGTCTCTTCTTTGCATCCCCTGCCCAAAACAATGAAGTATATTTTCTCTCCAATCCATGCCTTACTCCTGACGCGCAAACGGTGGTATTTAGTTATGAGGGCGACCTCTGGAAGGCGGACACAAAAGACGGGCAGGCAGTGCGCCTAACCGCCATGCAAGGCTACGAAACCAATGCCCGCGTTTCGCCCGATGGAAAGTGGATCGCATTTACGGGCAGGCAATACGGCAATGCAGATGTGTTTGTGATGCCTGTTAACGGGGGCGATATTAAACAGGTCACCTGGCACTCCTCCAACGACGAAGTGAGCAGCTGGGGCTGGGATAGTAAACATATTTATTTTACCAGTAATCGTTTTGGGCAACCGGCAGGCTTTAAAGTAATAGCCGGGGGCGGTACTCCCACAAGAGTTTTTGGAAATTATTTTTTTCAGTATGATCATAACCTCACGGAACATCCGCTGACAGGAGAGATATTTTTCAATGATACATGGGAAAGCAGTTTCCAGGTTCAACGTAAAAGATACCGTGGTCCGTTTAATCCCGATATTCAATCCTATGATCCTGCTACGCGTAAATACCATCGCTATACCACCTGGGTCGGAAAGGATTTCGGGGCCACCATCGATAAAAAAGGCACTATTTATTTTATTTCGGATGAGGCAAATAATGAATATAATTTGTACAGCATTGCCAGCGGAAATAAAACTGCACTCACCAGATTCACCTCGTCGATAAAGATGCCATTGGTAAGCGCCAATGGTGAAAAAATAGTATTTGAAAAAGACTACCAGTTATGGTTATACGACGTAGCAAAAAAGACATCAGGCAAACTGGATATTCACATCTTGCGCAACAGTATCCTTTCAAAAGAAAAGGATTACGAAGTAAAAGGTAACATTTCAGCATTTGATGTATCACCGGATGCAAAAAAAATAGCTTTTGTTTCTAGGGGTGAATTATTTGTTAGCGATATCGACGGTAAATTTATCCAGCTTATTAACAGGAACCCGGGTGAAAGAGTGAGGGAAGTTAAATGGCTAAGTGACAACAAGACGCTGTTGTTTAACCAGACGCTGGGAGGGTTTACAAATTTTTATACAATAGGCGCGGATGGCAAAGCGTCCCTTAAACAAATTACCAGCGACGCACGAAATAACCGTTCCCTTGCGCTTAATAAAAAAAGGACAAAGGCGGTATACCTGAGCGGCCGCGATGAAGTAAGATTGCTGGATACCAAAACCTGGCAAAGCAAAATGATCGTGAAGGATGAAATCTGGGGTTTCGGGGAAGCGATCCTGGTTTTTCCCCCGAAGCGGATTACGTGCTATTCACCGCTTTCGAAATTTTGAACAGGATGTATTCGTTCACAATATCAAAGAAAATAAAACCACCAACCTTTCCAAAACCGGTATTACGGAAACAAATCCAATTTGGTCACCCGACGGAAAATATATTTACCTCGTATCTCAACGGTTAAAGGCTGCCTACCCTTTTGGGCTGCCCGATGCAAAGCTCTACCGGCTGCCCCTCGAAAAACTGGATGATCCGTTCAGAATGGATAAATATGAGGAACTTTTTAAGGAAGAAATAAAGGACAGTGCTAAGAAAAACGATTCAGCAAAGAAGGATACAACCAAAAAAGATACATCAAAAATTATTGTTGCGCCGGTTGTGATTGATACGCAAAGGTTGATGGAAAGACTGGAACAGGTAGGCCCAACTTTTGGTACCCAGTATCTGTCATTCGTTTATCAGAAAGGGGATAAAACAACTATTTTATATGCGAGCAACCATGGAGAGGGCCGCAATGCTTTATGGAAAACTGTTATTGAACCTTTTGAACAAAATAAAACAGAAAAGATAACGGGAACCGAAATTAATTATGGCTTCGATATTTTGGAAGTATCAGATAAGTTATTTGTACTATCCGGGGGGAACATTTCAAAACTAAGCCTTGATGGAAATAAAACGGATCCCATCAATATCAGCTTTACCTTCCGCAGGAACCTCTCCGCTGAATTTGACCAGATGTTCCATGAATCGTGGGCACAGATCCAGGAGAATTATTATGATGAAAATTTTCATGGCCTCAACTGGGAAAAAACAAAACTGCAGTATAACAGGTTTCTTCCCTACCTGAATAACCGCGCCGATCTGCGGGTCATGCTCAACGATATGCTGGGTGAGCTTAATTCATCGCACCAGGGTTTTGGTACCAACGGGGAAGATGAAACGATCACCTTGACCAACCGTACCATGGAAACAGGTATACTTTTTAAAGAAGAGGAACCTTATACGGTACAGAAGATTGTCAGACGTTCAGCTGCAGAAAGAAAAGGCATTGATATCCGGGAAGGCGATATCCTGGTAAAAGTAAATGAGGAACTGGTACAAGAGGGAAGGGACCGTAATTATTATTTTACCAGGCCATCTTTGGATAAAGAATTAAAAATGACTTTCAGCCGCAACGGAAAAAATTACGAGGTGAAGGTCCATCCCCAGGCGGTGCTATTTAGCAACCTCTATGATGAATGGATCGACATTAACCGCCAAAGGGTGAATGAAATTGGCAAAGGGAGAATTGCTTATGGTTACATGAAAAATATGGGAAAGGGAGAGTTGGAAGGATTCATTATCGATATGACAGAACAGCTTGGCAGCAAGGATGCGCTCATATTCGACCTGAGGTACAACACCGGGGGAAACGTGCATGACGAGGTGCTCAATTTTTTATCACAGCGTTCATACCTGCAATGGAAATACAGGGAAGGAAAGCTAACGCCGCAACCCAATTTTTCCCCGGGTGACAAGCCAATAATCTTACTCATTAATGAGCAATCGCTTAGTGATGCAGAAATGACAGCTAACGGGTTCAAGACTTTAAAGTTGGGTAAGATCATTGGTAATGAGACCTATCGCTGGATCATCTTCACCAGTGGCATTTCCCTCGTAGATAATTCTTCAGTCCGTATGCCTTCCTGGGGTTGTTATACACTCGATGGTAAAGACCTGGAGCAAACTGGTGTGCAACCGGATATTAAGGTGGTCAATACTTTTGAAGACAAACTGAATGGTAAGGATCCCCAACTCGACCGGGCCATTGAGGAAATATTAAAAGAGCTGCATATAAAAGGAACCAATTGATCAGGATGAAAAAATGTAACCTTGCCAAAGCATCAGTTTTATATTGCAGTACTAAACAAAAGTGGTTACGAACTGTTTAAATATAAAAGTGGCAGATGGCAAAACCAACAATTGAATTAATAGCTGCATTGCGCGAAACAGCTGCCCGGCTTCGCAATGGGGCACATTATGCATGGGGCCATCACGGAGCCTGCAATTGCGGGAACCTTGTCCAGGTAATTACCCATTTTACCAAAGAAGAGATTTTGCGCTATGCCCATACCGGTATTGGTGAATGGACCGAAATGTCACAGGAATTTTGCCCGGTATCTAAAGCACCGCTAACAATGGTGATTAACTCGCTCGAAGAGATCGGACTTACGCCATCAGATATTCATAATATTGAATACCTGGCGGACAAGGAAGTGCTGTGTAATTTACCCGGTGGCTTTCGATGGTTAAAACGAAACAAGAGGCAGGATGCGATCGAATATTTTGAAGCCTTTGCCGCTTTGCTGGAAGAAAAATTCCTGGATACGGTCACTGTAAACATTCAATCACTGATTCCCGAAAGGGCTACTAATAACATACCGGCACAGGGACGGCGCCTCTTGCAGGCTGATTTACAAACGGTTGATGTTCTATAAAATTTTACATTACAAGATGATATTAAAAATTACGCTAACTTAATAGCCATCATGAAAATATTTATTTACATCATTCCCCTTTATTTTTATAGAGCTGAAGCACAGGAATTACAGGTAATGACGTTCAATATCCGGTACAATAATCCTTCCGACAGTATGAATGCCTGGCCGTTCCGCAAAGACAACCTGGCTTCTACAATTTTTTCACGGGGTTCATTTATTAGGCGTACAGGAGGCACTGCATGAGCAGATGGTTGAGCTTAAACAAAGATTACCAAAATTCAGGTATGTGGGACCGGGCCGCGATGACGGAAAGGAGAAAGGCGAATACTCCGCGATATTTTATGATACCACCAGGCTGTCTTTACTAAATTCCGCTACCTTTTGGCTGTCCCAAACTCCTGCCGTACCTGGCAGCAAAGGCTGGGATGCTGCTATTACCCGGATAGTTACCTGGGGCCGGTTTATGGATAAAAAATCGAAGAAAATATTTTATGCCTTTAACACTCATTTTGATCATATTGGCAAAATAGCGCGCAAGGAAAGCGCCGTATTGCTTTTGAATAAAATAAATGAAATTGTCGGCAAGGCCCCGGTTATAATCACGGGCGACTTCAATGCCAGGCCAACTGACGAACCGATCCAGGTAATAACCAATCAGTCAGATCCGCTAAGACTTAGCGATTCAAAAGGATTATCCGCTACACCGCATTACGGACCCACGGGTACATTCAACGGCTTTCAGTCAAAGGAGAGAGATGACCAACCCATCGATTATATATTTATAAAAAATGGATGGAAGGTTTTAAGGCATGCGACAATTTCGCAAAGCTGGAATGGACGGTTCGCATCCGATCATTTTGCGGTGTTGGCTACCATGGTTCAGTAAATCATCTAACCCTGGAAAAAAGTTTTTTAAAAATTTAAAAGTGATAGGTATAAGCTATCAGTTGGTCTGTTCATTTATCCATAATAAAGATATGTTTACCTTCAGTTTATGAAAAATGAAATCGAATATGTATTGTTAAAGAACCGGGCTGCATTTCACCCTGTCGTACGTTTCAATCCAGCAAAGGATAAATTATATCATTTGGATTTCAGCGCTAAAAATACGGAACTTACTACCTCGGATATAGCTGATACACAAAGGTTATCTCAATATATTGACAGGAAGTTGCAAAGCAATCATGCTAAATTTGGTATTGGGGGCTACAATGAGAACAGGATATTATATAAGAGGAGCAATCTTTTTGAACCCGCTGGCCTTTCAGGAACCTACCATGGTGAGAGCCCGGAAGGCGCCGACATTTCCCCGCGCTCAGTCCATCTCGGTATCGACATCTGGGGCCCGGTGGGCACCGAAGTATTTGTACCCCTTGGAGGGATGGTTCACAGTTTTGCATTTAACAATAATTTCGGCGATTACGGCGCCACAATAATATTGGAACATCAATTGGATACTATTGTGTTTCATACCTTATACGGCCATGTAAGTCTTGTTGACCTTGCACAATTACAGGAAGGAAAATACATCAGCCGGGGTGAAAGGATCGCACATTTTGGCGGGCCTTCCGAAAATGGGTGGTGGCCGCCTCATTTGCATTTCCAGGTGATCGGTGATATGGACCTCAACGAAGGTGACTATCCCGGAGTTTGCACAGTAGGCGAAAGGAGAAAGTACCTTCAAAACTGCCCGGATCCGGATTTAATATTGAATATGATGCAAAAAGTTTGAACCGCAGGAGGCCCTGGAAAATATTATAATTCTATTTTTCGTTCTAATCGTATCCTTTCCTGAAAATAGTTAAACAGCTATCTTTACAGCGCAAACAAAACAGCATGAAAATTAAAACGGGCCCGTTATTGACCAATATTAATAACCCGGACGATTTGAAGAAAATAAGCCAGGAGCAATTACACCTGGTCTGTAACGAATTACGGCAGTATATTATCGATGTGGTAAGTGTGCACGGCGGCCATTTTGCGGCGAGCCTCGGAGTGGTGGAATTAAGTGTGGCACTGCATTATGTATTCAATACCCCTTACGATCAATTGGTTTGGGATGTAGGCCACCAGGCATATGGGCATAAAATCCTTACAGGCAGGAAAGACGCCTTTCCAACCAATAGAAAATACCATGGTTTAAGTGGTTTCCCAAACCGGCAGGAAAGTGAATATGATACTTTCGGTGTGGGCCATTCCTCTACTTCCATCAGTGCCGCATTGGGTATGGCAATGGCAAGTTATTATAAAGGTGAAAAAGACCGGCAGCATATTGCTGTAATTGGTGATGGTGCAATGACGGCCGGACTGGCCTTTGAAGCAATGAATCATGCAGGTACGGCAAATAGTAATGTGATTATCATTCTTAACGACAACAATATGAGTATTGACCCTAATGTAGGGGCGCTAAAAGAATATTTAACTGACATCACTACCTCTCATACTTATAATGAGCTCCGCGACAATGTGTGGAAAGCCCTGGGGAAATTGCCCGTAGGTAAAAATTTCAGTCGTGATATGGCCAGTAAGCTGGAAGCAAGCCTTAAAGGAATGGTGAGCAGAAGCAGCAATCTTTTCGAAGCGTTGAAGTTGAGGTATTTTGGTCCTATAGACGGACACAACATCACAAAACTGGTTGATACGCTGAATGACCTTAAGGATTTACCCGGACCAAAAATTTTGCATATTAAAACGATAAAGGGAAAAGGATATGCATTGGCTGAAAAGGATCAGACCAAATGGCACGCGCCAGGTTTATTTGATAAGATCACCGGGGAAATAGTGAAGAAGAAATTTAATATTCCTCAGCCTCCCAAATACCAGGATGTATTCGGGTATTCCATAATTGAACTTGCGGAAATGAACGACCTTGTAATGGGTGTTACACCTGCCATGCCAAGCGGCTCTTCATTAAAATACATGATGGAAAAAATGCCGGGCAGGGCATTCGACGTCGGTATCTGTGAACAACATGCAGTGACTTTGAGCGCCGGCCTTGCAACCCGGGGGATGAAGGTGTTCTGTAATATATATTCTTCGTTTATGCAACGGGCCTACGATATGGTGATTCATGATGTCGCGATACAGAATTTACCGGTGGTGTTTTGTTTGGACCGGGCCGGCCTGGTTGGAGAAGATGGCCCTACACATCATGGCTGTTATGACATCGCTTATATGCGTTGCATTCCGAATATGATCGTTAGTGCACCGATGAATGAAAGGAATTGAGAAACCTCATGTACACATCCCAGTTAGTAAGTACCAACAGTCCTTTTGTGATCCGCTATCCACGTGGTGAAGGGGTAATGGCGGAATGGAAAACACCGTTTGAAGAAATTCAGATCGGTAAAGGCAGAAAAATAAAGGATGGCCAGGAAGTAGCCATACTCTCATTCGGTCATCCCGGTAATTTTGCCGCCGCTGCCATCCGCGATGTAAAAGCGGAAGGTATCAATCCTGCGCATTATGACATGCGTTTTGTAAAGCCCATTGATAAAGAATTGTTGCATGAAGTGTTCGCTAAATTTACAAAGATTATAACGATTGAAGATGGAACCGTGATAGGTGGTTTTGGAAGTGCCGTATTGGAATTCATGAATGAATATGGGTACAAGGCAGACATAAAGATAATGGGCATACCCGACCGGCTGGTAGAGCATGGGTCTCTAAAGGAATTATATAAAGAGATTGGCCTTGATGCCGATTCGATTGCCGGTGCCCTGAGAGAAATGATGAAAGCGAAAGTGCAGGTAAGTACAACCTTTCAATAAGCGGCTCCCGCGATTTGGGCAGCAGAAGACTTTGCTTATGGTTCAATAGCCAGTAAGAATAATGTTTCAGCTGCGGGCAGCAGGTCTCCCTGCTTTCAGTTTTATACGATATTATGATTCTTGCTTTCACGCAGAAGCGATGATAGCAGCTCTCCCAGGGCAAACACTGGCGCACTTTTCCCGGATTCGGCAAATTCCCTTTTTCAGGCAGTCTTATCTTCTGAAAATATCCCGGTATAATACGATACTTGGCCTGTTTGTTCAGGTCATGCTCTTCCCCGGGTTGTCCACCCCGGCCACCCCCCTATGCCAACATTTGTTTTTCTTTTACAGGCCCGGTAAATTTTTTTTTGTGGAAGCAGTGCCGGCAGGGTCTCTGCTATAACGTTTTGCATTGGAAGGGCAGGGAATTCATTGCTGCACGATACAAATGCTTAATTGAAAATATGAAGTACAAGTTACGAACGAAAGCTACAATGAAACCGTCCGAACCAAAGCGATTTTTAGCCGATGTCCGGAACAATCGCTGATAGAAAAACTTTTGATCATGATACTAACCAAAAGCAACATTATTAACGTCCGGACCGAATTACTGCTGATTGTGTACTGAAGTTTGTTTGTCCAGCCCCCTTGCAGCAATACACTTGCTGGGCGTTCGCTTTTTTCAGCTATCGTTTCAGTAATATCAAGTCAACATTTCCTGCCTGTATATTTCTTCTTTTGCCGCAGCGGTTGCTGCTTCTTATATTCAATTAA
>JBBJMD010000082.1:0-16623 GCA_037719925.1 Ferruginibacter sp. | reverse complement strand
CCGAGTGCCATCAGTAGTTATAAGATCATTCTTATTAAAATACTGAAATTGCCAGATGTATTGAAATAACCTTTCGTTCATTTTATAATTTAAGAGTGTACCTGGCGGAAGGGCCTTCCTTTTTTATCGCTGTTAAAGTGATCTTTGGTAAACCGGTTTCGTTAAATTGCCAGGTAAAAATAGGAACGCTTCTACGATCTTTTTTGATCGTTACCTAATATTATATAATGGTCAGGTAATACTTTATTATGAAAAATAAATAACTAACATTGGGAGGATGTATTTAAAAAAGGACTGCTGGATTAAGGTGAGACTTGCAAACCACAACGATAGGGCAACCCGGTATATTTAAACGATACCATTATCCGTTCAGGTCGCAATACTTTAGTAGAAGAGAGGATTTTTAAAGTCCCGGATTAATAAAAACGAATATTGTTATGGTTTGCCCTAAGCATCTAAATGTAGCACGTACAGGGATCTACCAATATTTACTCCAATATTTCTACCAATTTATCGCCCCTATGAAGTTTTGTAAACTTGTAAGAAACATGGATATGCAACCTAAGAGGTATTTCGATCAAGTATTATAGAAAAGCGGCCGGGGGCATACTGAAAGAAACCGACAGCAAGAATGGAGAAAAACACAATCAAAAATTTCATAGATCAATACTGCAATAACTTCCTTTAATTTTAAAGCCTTATATAAACAGGAAACTATAACTTACATTAACCCAATTTTTGCAAGGCCTGCACCACTCTGCTCACAGGCAAGCCCATCACATTATAAAAATCCCCCGACACTGATTTTATACCCGTTACCCCAATCCATTCCTGTATTGCATATGCCCCCGCTTTATCATAAGGCTTATACTTGTCTACATAAAAAACGATCTGTTCCATTGTGAGCGGATGAAATTCCACTTCGGTTGTATCAGCAAATGCAGTTTCCTGGTGTTTGTACTGTATGATTACACCCGTTACCACCCGGTGCTTTCTTCCCGAAAGGGCAGATAAGGTAGCAATTGCATCTTCCCTGCTTTTAGGTTTGCCAATTACTATTTCGTCCAGTACTACGATGGTATCGGCCGATAAAACTGGCTTAGTAAAATGATTATCTTCCTGGACAGCGAGTGCTTTATTCCTCGCAATGTGCATGGCAATTTCATCCGCAAACAATCCTGGCGGGTAAGATTCATCCGTTTCTTTCACGACTACTTCAAAATTCACTTCCGCCCATTCCAGCAGTTGCTTCCGGCGGGGAGACTGAGAGGCTAAAATTATGCCCCCGGAGATCAGCAAACGATTCCCGGGGAAATTTTGATTACTATTCATCGTGAGCATAACTATTACTGTCTGAAGGCAATTAATTATATATTTTAATCAAAAGGATTGAACAAATACCAGTGAGCATTACAAGCTTTATTAACTTACTGATCCGATGATACTCCGCTGTTGTTTGTGCCTGGTAAAATTTTCGAAGGATCCCGAAAAGAGGAATAATAACCAGTAGGAATACATACAAGGCACTGAGCCACCAGCCCATTTGTAATACGTAAAATTGTACCACCACCAAAGCGCCTATCAGCACCACCAGCCATACCCCTACAAAAACCTTAGCGGCGGGAATTCCCCACACAATCGGCATGGTTTTACAATTGTACCGCGCATCTCCTTCCATATCTTCAATATCCTTAACCACTTCCCTTATTAATGAAATGATAAATGCGAAACCCGCATAAAGCGCAGCAAATTTATATATCCTGTGCATGGCTGTGCCTGCCTGCATGGACGCGGCGCCGGTCAGGCTAAGCGTGGTATTGGTGGCAAAATACAGAACGAGCACCGTCCAGGCGGTTAACCCGGAAATGATGATGTTGCCCGATAACAACCTTTTCTTGAAAGTTGTCGAATAAACCCATAACAGTAACGCACAAACGATATTGGCGATGATAATTATAACACTCGTTTTTAATGAAATATATGTGCTGAGCGCAAGGCCGGCGAGTGTGATGATCAAATGTAAAACAATGGCCCAGCGACGGTTAATAATTTTTTGTACCACCATCTTTTCAGGTTTATTTACCTGGTCTATATTGATGTCGAAATAATCATTGATAATATAGCCGGCCGCGGCTATCAATACGGAGGCGGCAACCAGCAGGAAAAAAATCGGGGGTGATAATTTATTGGTTTGCTGGTAGTACCCTGGTGGTAAAGATGGGATAATGATGCAATAAAAAAACAGCAGCTGTGTAAGCGCTATGAACACAAGATTGGGCCATCGTATCAATCGAAGAAAAGCGGAAAATAATTTCATGCTGCTGTTTCAGTTGCTTTGTGTTGATGGTTCCTTTATGGTTTAAGGTTATAGGTTGCCCTTTATTTGCTGATGATGTTTTATAAATTTGTTGGCCGTATGGATCTTGGCCTCAGCATTTGGCATGAGCATTACCAAATACAGTGTTAAACCCGGTTAAATAGCTTACTGTTCAGCGGTGCCAGGTAACTGCCATCATTACAATAAAAGGTCAAGGTCCAACTCTACGACAAACCGATCGCACCCGGGTTATCGCCTTTATTATTTTGAAGCCACTGTAGTATCCATATCCCAATGCCCATTTAATTTGAGCACTTTTTCAATCACATCCCGGCCACAGCCTCGTCCCCCGCTAACCGGAGAAATATATTTCGAAATTCTTTTTATCTCCGGCACAGCATCTGCCGGACAACAGGGAAGGCCCACCATACTCATAACTACGTAGTCCGGAATATCATCACCCATATAGAGTATTTCTTCCATCCGCAATCCTTTTAGTGCTGCATATTCGAGCAGTTTATTTTTCTTGTTATGTATACCTAAAAAGACGTTTTCTATTCCAAGCCTTACCAACCTTTGCCTTACCGGTTCGGAACTCCCGCCGGAAATAATAACTACGTCGTAGCCTTTCTTAACAGCCAGTTGCAGCGCATAGCCATCCTTGCTATTCATATTCCGGGCCATATCACCATCCTGCAGTATCACCAGGATTTCAGTAGCCAACACACCGTCTACATCAAATACAAAAGTCTTTATATGCTTGAAAAGTTTTAAAATGCTCATGTGTACAGTTGATAATCGCATTGGGCCGCGGGACGTTCTGATCTGCCGCTCAGCTTGCACGGCTCACGTAAATGTATTTTTAGCCCGGAATGCAAACCTACAGTAGAATTATCATTTAAGGAAAACTAGTTAAAAACGGCTGCTTTTGAGTTTTAGTTATATTAAATTGTTTGATTATAATAAACCATTTGTTTACTTTAACGCTTTAATTTAACCTTTAATAATTTATGAAGGAAAATAATTTACTACTGCCGGTTGTCCTGATCACCGTATTGTTATGTGCCATCGCCTGCAATGATAATAAGAAAGAAAACAACGCACCAGGCAAGTCAAAAACAGATAGCGCTAAAACAAGCGAACCCATTGTGGAATCAAAAAAAGGGCCCGTTATAAATATAGGTGATACCATTTCCATAAAACGTATGGTGCTTGTTATGAAAGACAGCGCCATGACTACTGCCAGGGTAAGTATGAAATTAGGTGAGATATACGGATCAAAACTTGCGGCCATCATTAAAAAAAATAACTTAAAAATAACCGGTGCACCCATTGCCTGGTACAAAGCACAGAAGGCACCTTACTTTTTCGAAGCGGGGTTACCGGTTGATAAAAAACCGGCCACATTACCCCCCGGTACTTATATTAAACAGATAGGCGCCGACAGCATTGTTGTGGCACATTTTTACGGCCCCTATGATATGCTGCCACAAGGATACGATGCGTTGAAAGAATGGCTGAAGGACCATAAGAAAAAATCAAAAACCGGGCCTTATGAAATCTACATTGGCGACCCTGTGGATTCAACCGGCAAACTGAAAGATCCATACAAAGTTCAAACCGATGTTGTATGGCCATGGAAATAATATAACTGCAGGCCTTGCAATTTTCAAACTTACAGACTATTGCATTGAAGAATAAATCAGATAAAAATTCTAATTACCCCTATCCGGCATCATTATACTATCCGAGATGCGGAGGTAAAGTTCTTTAAGGCGCGGATGCAGTGATAGGAGCTGCAGGTGTTTTTCAATAGTAGTGGTATCTTTCCTTATCGCGGGCCCTGTCTGCATTGTAACCGGGTGATACTGCCTCAGTCTCAACGCTGTTTCTTCTATCAGGGGCAGAAGCATTGTAAAGTCGAGCCCTTCCTCAACACAATAGCCGGCTGCAAGCACATAAAGGTGATTAGAGAAATTGCTGACAATAACAGCGGCAAGATGCAATTTTAACCGCTGATCATCATTCATTCTATTTACAACAGGTGATAATGAAAACGAGAATCTTTCAATCACAGATACCACTTCGTCAGAACTGCCATCAATCAGCAATGGAATATCCTGTAGCAATTCCATATTTTCCTTCCGCAAACTTTGTAACGGGTACAACACACCATAATTAACAGACACCGGTTTTAATATATCCTTGGAAACTGAACCGGCGGTATGCACTATGAGTTTATCACCCAGGAGGTAGGATTGGTGGATCGCGCTTAAAGCCTCATCTGACCACGCTACAATATATATATCGGCGGACGGATCTGCAAGCGTTGGGTTATCTGTAAATGCGCAACCCAGTTCATTGGCAAGCGCGCCTGCATGATCTATATTTCGGCTGACAACCTGTAATATTTCGTGATTTGCTTTGACAATTAAACGCCCGAATACTGTTGCCACGTTGCCCGCTCCAATTATTACTACTCTCATAAGTGTATCTTTGTCAAAATGAAATTAAGGCAAAAAATAGCAATTGGTTATATCCGTGCAAAATTTAAAATGATGACGGCTGTTTCAAAAAGGCTTACAGCGGAAAAAGCTTTCGACCTGTTTTGTACCCCTTTTTTAAAAGCCCGCGTAAGAACACCAGCTATTTTTGAAGAAGCAGAAGCACTTCATTTTGAAATGAACGGCTTAATAGTGAATGGCTTCCGCTGGAACTATAACAGTCCACACAAAATTTTAATATTACACGGCTTCGGTTCTGCGGCGCATAAATTTCATCACTATATTTCACCATTGATCGCGAAAGGATACGAGGTGTTAGCTTTTGATGCACCAGCGCATGGCAGTAGTGAAGGTACCAGGATAAATGCCCTGCAGTACTGCGAAATGATAGAAGAGGTTTTGCAACGTTATGGCCCCGTAAAAAATTTCCTGGCACATTCCTTTGGTGGCATGGCGGTAAGCCTGGCACTTGAAAGAACCCCACACACAGAAAATACGAGGATCGTTTTGATTGCACCCGCTACCGAAACAAGCACTGCTGTGGACGCCGCATTTAAAATGCTGCAATTAAAAGATGAAGTAGTGAGACAGGAATTCAACAATATTATTTTTGAAAAAAGCGGGCAAAGAGCAGAATGGTTTTCCATAAAAAGAGCGATGCAAAATATAAAGGCCAGGGTTCTCTGGCTTCACGATGAGGATGATGATATTACCCCCTGGGAAGATGCCTTAAAAGTAAAAAAAGAAAATTTTTCCAATATACGTTTCATTATTACAAGGGGGCTCGGTCATAGAAATATATATGGCGATCCGGGTATAAAAAAACAAGTGCTGGAATTTTTATAATGGGCCGAAATGGCTGGTTGAATTGCAAGAATTATTTTGATTTTTCAATTTTAAAGTAATATTGCATTTCCGGTTGTTATCGGAAATGTGTGGGAAATATATTGGATATATATTGTATAAGTCAATACCGGTAAAGGTTTGGCAGTAACCCGTTGAAAAAAAATTTATAAAATGCAATCTGCCCTACCCCCCTATTTTGGAACCAGGCGCAAAATTTATAGTTGATTATGGCGAAGAATCTGTTAATTGTAGAGTCCCCTGCGAAAGCTAAAACCATTGAAGGGATTTTAGGTAAAGATTTCGAAGTAAAAAGTTGTTTTGGCCATATTCGTGATTTGCAAAAAAACGATATGGGCATTGATATCAACAATAATTTCAAACCTACCTATATTGTGCCGGCAGAAAAAGAAAAGGTAGTCAAAGAATTAAGAAGCATCGCAAAAAAAAGCGGGGAAGTGTGGCTGGCATCGGATGAGGACCGTGAAGGGGAAAGTATCAGCTGGCACCTGGCGGAGGTATTGGGCCTGGATCCGAAAACTACTAAAAGAATTGTTTTTCATGAGATCACTAAACCTGCAATAGAAAGGGCGGTAAAAAATCCACGCGTCATAGACATGAACCTGGTGAATGCGCAGCAGGCAAGGCGCGTGGTTGACAGGCTGGTTGGTTTTGAACTAAGTCCTGTATTATGGCGTAAGATCGGTATGAGTGGTGGGCTAAGTGCCGGCCGTGTACAAAGTGTTGCCGTGAAACTGATAGCTGAAAAAGAAAGGGAGATCAATCAATTTTCTGCAACCGGTAGCTTCAGGGTAGAAGCTTCCCTTGCAGCAACGGATAACAATAACAGGTCTGTAAACTTTAAGGCTGATGGAGGAAAATACGACCAGTCTGACGATGCGGAAAAATTCCTTAAGAGTTGCATTGGTGCGGCGTATACAGTAAAAGATATCCAGGTTAAGCCCGGCAAGCGGACACCCGCCGCACCTTTTACGACCTCCACCTTACAACAGGAAGCGAGTCGTAAACTGGGATATGGCGTTAGTAAAACAATGTTGCTCGCCCAGAGGTTATATGAAAGCGGGAAGATCACTTATATGCGTACCGATAGTGTGAGCCTTGGTGAAACCGCGATGGCTGGCATACGGGCGGAGATCAAAAGCAGCTATGGTGAAAAGTACCTGCAGGTGCGCCAGTATAAGAATAAAAACCAAAGTGCGCAGGAGGCACATGAAGCGATCAGGCCTACTTACATGGAAAGCCATACGGTCAATGACCCCGAACTCAGCCGGTTGTACGAGCTGATCTGGAAACGGACCATTGCCTCTCAAATGAGTGATGCGGAACTGGAGAAGACAACCGCTAAAATCGAGATCAGTACCAACAAACAGTAACTAACGGCCACGGGTGAGGTATTAAACTTTGACGGATTTCTTAAAGTCTATATTGAAAGCAGCGATGAGGAGGAAGACAATGAAGGCCGTAGTGAAGAAGGTGAAAGCAGGCTGCCTAATCTAGCGCCCGGCCAGGTGCTTATTTTTAACCAAATGACGGCTACTGAAAGGTTTACCAAACATGCGGCAAGATATACGGAGGCTTCACTTGTAAAAAAACTGGAAGAGCTCGGCATTGGCAGGCCCAGCACCTATGCGCCTACCATTTCAACCATCATCAAAAGAAATTATGTTGAGAAAAAAGATAAGGAAGGTGTAAAGAGAAATTTCCGCATACTAAAACTGAAGAATGATGCGATAGAAAAAATACTGGAGCAGGAAAATACCGGCGCGGAAAAGTCAAAATTATTTCCCACAGATCTCGGGCTGGTGGTCACTGATTTTTTGAACCAGCATTTTACGAAAGTGATGGATTATTCTTTTACGGCAAATATTGAAAAAGAATTTGATGAGGTGGCAGAAGGTAAAATGCAATGGAGCAAAATGGTTCGCGATTTTTATACCCCCTTTCATACGGGTGTAGAGCATACGCTGGAAACCGCCGAAAGAGCTGTCGGTGAAAGAGTGTTGGGCGTAGATGAGAGCGGCAAACCTATTACCGCAAGAATGGGCCGCTATGGCCCAATGGTTCAAATAGGTTCGCAGAATGATGAGGATAAACCGCGTTTCGCGAAACTGAACGCCAATCAAAGCATCGAAACGATCAGCCTCGAAGAAGCGTTGGAGTTGTTTAAATTACCGCTATCACTGGGGGAGCACGATAACCTGGAAGTAAGTATCAACATCGGCCGGTTTGGGCCTTATGTAAAATGGGGTGAGCAATTTGTCTCTATTCCAAAAGGTGAAAATATTTCATCAGTTGACCTCGACAGGGCAATACAAATTATAAGGGCAAAACAAATAGAAGACGCACCTATCGGCTGGTTTGATGAAAAACCCATTACGAAAGGTAAGGGACGTTTCGGCCCGTTTATTAAGTGGAACGATTTGTTTATTAATATACCAAGGGCCTATAATTTTGATACCCTTACGCAAAAGGATTGTGATGAATTGATTGAGAAAAAACTGGTAAAAGAAGAGAACCGTTTTATAAAGCAATGGCCCGCAGAAAAGATCGCAATAGAGAACGGCCGCTGGGGCCCTTTCATAAGATTTGGTAAAAAAATGCTGAAGCTCCCTGCCGGTCCCCAGGGAAAATACACCCCCGATCAACTCTCTGCGATTGAACTGGATACTGTGAAGAAAATGATTTTGACACAGGAACCAAAAGCATTTGATAAGAAAGCGCCGGCGAAAAAAAGGGCAGTGGCGAAGAAAGCGGCTGTAAGTAAAAAGTAACGCATCGCTTCGTCCCAAACGGCTTACGGCTGGCGGATTCCAAAGGCAAAAACACCAGCAGGGGTGCAATCCTTTCCTAAAAAATTCACACATTTTTTTTAAGGTAAGCGCTTGCATTATTAACAAGGGGCAATTATAGCTGCCCGGTATGTTTTTACACCGCCTGTGGAAAATTATAACGGCTTATTTCTAAATCCTTTAACGAACTTGAACCTTTAAATAAAAAAGGAACAACATTGAAGGAAAATAGAGAGATAGCGGCACTGTTTCATTTGATCGACGATCCTGATGAAGAAGTGTACCACTCGGTCAGTAGCAGGATCATTTCTTTCGGCAATGAAATCATTCCCAACCTGGAAAACTTATGGGAAACCACTCCCAACGAAGGTGTACAGGACCGGATTGAGACAATCATTCACAAATTACAGTTCAGGGCTCTTACCGAAGATTTTACCAGCTGGAAAAACCAGGATTGCGATTTATTAACCGGAGCATTATTAGTAGCAAAGTATTGTTATCCTGAAATGCAGGAAACACAAGTACGGCAGGAAATAGAAAAGCTTCGCAGGAATATATGGCTGGAACTCAACAATTATCTTACGCCGCTTGAACAGGTTAACGTGATCACCAGTATCCTGTATAATTATTATAAACAAAAGGGCATCGAAATATCTTACAGCCAACCCGAGGATTTTTTGATCACCAAAACCCTGGAAACAAGAAAAGGAAACGCTATCAGCAACGGGATCATATATTTAATATTGTGTAACCTGCTGGATATCCCCGTAAAAGCCGCCAACATCCCAAAACAATTTATCCTGGCATACGTTGAACCTCAACCTGGGTTCATGAAACCGGCAGGCAAATTACCTGAAAAAATAAATTTTTTTATAGACCCCTTGAACGGACATATTTATTCTCATAAAGATGTTGAACATTATTTTAAACGCATATCTGTATCTCCGTCACCCGCTTATTTCCGGAGCCTGGATAACAAACGCATCATCCGGTTTTTACTGGAAGAACTGAGTAAATGTTTCGATAATGACCGTAATTATTATAAGAGGGAAGAATTAATGTTGCTGGTAAAATTACTTAATGAATGATCCGTGAGATAGCAGGAGCAGTGCCTGCAAAGCGAAACTGAATGCAGTAATAAAATTTGAAAGGGTTACCCCGGTAAGGGAATAATTTCTCTATCGGGTCATTTTGGAAAGATAAATATAGCGGTAATGTATAAGGGCTTAAAGCCCAAAATTGAGGAGACAAATAATATTAACATCACAAAAAAACTGGCAATAACCATAATCCGTTAAACAGGCAATGATCTACGACCAACTATTATTTGCATATACCCTGATGCTCCCGGCTTAGGCTTCTTCCCGGTGAAACTTTTCTAAAAATGAACTGACTTTTTTAAAATTATTTTTATTCAGCGTAAAAAAATGATTTCGACCTTCTTTCCTGCATTCAATCAATTCGCTGTCAGACAGCAGCCTGATGTGATGCGAACAGGTAGGTTGTGACAGGCCCGTAAGCCCCTGCACATCACCGCAACATATTTCCCCCTTCCGTGAAATTTCTTGCAGAATAGATAAACGGCAAGGATCGGCAATTGCATTCATCGCTTTTTCTATAAATTTATCACTTTTACCTGTATTCATGTTTATCTATGTTTCCACTTCAAAGAAATTGTATTTTGTTCAATTCAACAAACATTCATTCAAATTTTTCAATATATTTTTAATGCCCATACAAGCGTTATTTTTTCTAATCCCCTGTTGGCATACCGGAACACCTGATCATGTATGGAGGCGAAAAATGTAGAAAAAAAATGGCTGCTCAACCATGAAGCAAAATATTCAAATGGAGTTCTGACTTTGTTTTGATTTTGGAATGAAACCACTGAATGCTGCGGGTTTCTGGCACTGTTCCATTAGGATTACCTGCTCGTAACAACAACCAGATTTCGTAATAGAGCCAATTGTTTTGTTAACTCGCTTACCCATGCAACCCTGAAATTATTTAAAATCGCTCGCACTAAATGATAAGGGCAACAATTGCCCGGCCTTTTGCAATATGTAGACTTCCCCTTTCATACCGCTCATAATGATCCTGATTGGAAAATGCACGCGTTCTTCATATTCAGCAAGGCTCTGCCTGCAAATTCCGCAGGGAGAAATGGGATGGCTGCTCTCGCCGCCCTGGTTATCATAACTGATCGCAATGGTCTCAACAGGCACACCCGGGTATTGAGTTGCCACACAGGAAAGTAATACGCGTTCTGCGCAGATGCCAACCGGGTAAGAGGCATTCTCCTGATTGGTGCCCGTAACTGTTTTACCGTTCGCCATGGCAGCTACCGCTCCTACCATAAATTTTGAATACGGCGCATATGCCTTCCCGGTAGCTTCCCTTGCTGCAGTCAATAAAACCGCATCTGCCTGCGCCAGCTCCTCACTGGAGGTATAAACTTCTACCGAAAAATGAATATCTTTTGTTGTCATGGAATTATTTCAATTAAAAAATTTCAGTTAACCAATTTTAGCGACCATATTATAACAGAATACATATCGTCCAGATGAAAAATCCTCCCGGCACAAACGCCGGGAGGATTTCATTTTTACCAGTAAGCTCGCGCCTGGCAATTACTTTATCGCGTTAAATAACCTTTTCCAGCGCGGGCCCTTCTCCCAACTGAACCAAATAAGCGATGCTTTTCCTACAACATGATCTTCGGGAACAAAACCCCAATATCGGCTGTCCAGTGAATTGTGGCGGTTATCTCCCATTAACCAGTAATAATTCATTTTAAACGTGTAACTGGTTGCTTCTTTTCCATTCAAAAATACTTTATCACCGCGTTTGTCCAGTTCGTTGCCTTCATATGTTCTGATACAACGTTCGTAACGGATATAATTATCCGGTGTAAGGTTGATAGCCACTCCTTTTTTGGGGACCCATAGCGGCCCGAAATTGTCTACACTCCAATGAGTGGCCGTGTCATAGTATGGATAAAGGTCATTACTTATGGGATTCACATCTATTTCAACCTGTACAACGTTTTTCAACGCAGCCAGTTTTTTCTTTTCCCCGGGTGTCATATTGATCCGGTACATACCATTGCTGTATCCCATAAATTCTCCCAAATCCGGATCCGTGTGAATGCCAAAGCCCTGCAGTTCTTCTTCATCGAGCGGGCTGCTTGTTTGAACCCTGTAAAACAATTCAGATGCGGGGGGGAAGGGCTGCGCTACATCATTTATATACAAAACCGCATTTTTTATTTCCAGTTTATCCCCGCAGATCGCAACGCAACGCTTGATAAAATTTTCCTGCTTATCTACCGGGCGTGTAATGATCAGGTCACCGAAATTCTGCCAGACCCTGTCCCGGCCCATATCCCTGATGGCCTGGTAATACGTTCGCTTGGAACCAAAATTTTCCTCGTCATTGATCAGGGTGTCATTAGCGGGAAAATTAAATACCACGGCATCATTCCTTTCGACAGGCGTGGCAAACCATCTTGTATAAGGAATCCTTAACCATTCAGAATACGATTTCGTATTTATGCCGGGAATTGTATGATGAACGAAAGGCATGGCAATCGGTGTATTGGGTATACGTGGTCCATAGGCTGATTTACTTACAAACAAAAAATCATTTACCAGTAAAGTTTTTTCCATTGAAGGAGTAGGTATGGTGTAAGCCTCAAATATAAAGGTGCGGATGAGGGTGGCGGCAACAATTGCAAATGCAGCCGCATCTATCCATTCCCTGGATGCAGATTTTTTATAATTATTTACAACCAGTTCGCCCGCATATCTTTCGCCTTTGGAAAAACCGAGGTACGGAAAATAAATGAAGGGTAAAAAAACAGTAAGTGCATGATGCCAGAACCCGAAGCGGCCAAAATGCTCCACAAATTTAATAGTGATCCAGATCGTAACAAATTGCCCGGCAATAGGAACCAGTTGAAAAAAGAACCACCACTTTTTTAATTTGAGTTTTTCAACAATACACCATGTATTATAAAAAGGTACCAGGGCTTTCCAGCCAGGGATGCCCGCTTTGATGAACATACCGTACATACCGATATGCCAGCCAGCTGTGGCGATTATGAAAATGATCCAGCCAATACTCATAAGTAAAATTTTATCAGTGCCAAAAGTACCATAATTAAACGTTTACGATGGATTTACATGAAAAATGTTTTCAAAGTTTAACAGGATATTGTTAAATAAAATGGATTATATGTTATTACCGGTACAACTGTTTGTTAATTTCTTTTTATTACCTTGACATATATTTAAATCCTTCAAAACCGCATATGGTTGAGTCATTCGAAAAAATTCCTATCAGAATATTTACTACGCCAAAAGAAGGCTCCGTATTCGCTGCAGGTGAAATTGCCGCTTTAATAAAACAAAAACAAACACTCGGGCAAAATTGCGTGCTGGGGCTTGCAACGGGCTCGTCGCCCATAAGCCTTTACAGGGAACTGGTTCGGCTGCATAAGGAAGAAGGTTTAAGTTTTCAAAACGTGATCAGTTTCAACCTCGATGAATACTACCCGCTGGAGAAAGAAGCTGTTCAGAGCTACTGGAGTTTTATGCACCAATATCTATTTGACCACGTGGATATCAAACCAGAGAATATTCATATTCCAAACGGGGAGTGGGAAAAAGAACACATAAAAAATTATTGCAACCAGTTCGAGCAAACCATCGATAACGCCGGGGGGATCGACCTCCAGGTATTGGGCATTGGCAATAATGGCCATATTGGTTTTAACGAACCGGGATCCAGTATCTATTCAAAAACAAGATTGGTGACATTAGAGAACACAACACGTGTTGCCAATGCCAAAAATTTTCAAAACATCAGCAGGGTGCCCCGTCTCGCGATTACATCCGGGATCAGTACAATCATGAAGGCAAAACGCATTATTTTGCTTGCATGGGGAATGAAGTCTTTGATCGTTGCAAAGTCAGTGGAAGGGCAAGTAACAGAACAGTTGCCTGCCAGCCTTTTACAAACCCATGGTGATTGCCTCTTTATAATTGACGACCAGGCTGCCTCCGGCTTAACCCGTATAAAATATCCCTGGCTGACGGGTGAAATAGAATGGACGCCTAAGATGATCCGCAAAGCGGTTACCCACATGACATTAAAAACAGGGAAACCGGTATTAATGCTTACGGAGAAAGATTATAATGACTATTCTTTGGGCGACCTGCTGGTGGAAAAAGGGGACGCCTATGAAATCAATCTGCAGGTTTATTATATGTTGCGCGACAGCATCACCGGCTGGCCAGGAGGCAAGCCGAATGCAGTGATACCCGCGCATCCCGAAAGGAGTGAGATACAACCTAAGCGAAGCATTATTTTTTCACCTCACCCCGATGATGACATTATCAGTATGGGAGGAACATTTATGCGGTTGCATGACCAGGGACATGAAGTACATGTAGCATACCAGACCAGTGGTAACATAGCCGTTACAGATGAATTTGTTACCCGTTTTCTTGACTTTGCCGTGGGCTTTGAAGAACTAAGCGGAATCGACAGCACCCTGTCGTCGGCTATATTGGACAAGGCCCGTTATTTCCTGGATAATAAAAAAACCAACCAGGTAGATACGAATCAGGTAAGGCAGATCAAGGGGCTGATCAGGAGATGCGAAGCCCGGGCAACATGCAGGTATGTAGGTTTAAAGGAAAGCCAGGTACATTTTCAAAATCTTCCTTTTTATGAAACAGGCACCATACAAAAAAAACCCATGGGTGAAGAAGATATAGAAATGACAGTGGCGCTGCTACGCCGGTTACAGCCGCACCAGGTGTTTTGCGCAGGTGATCTCGCAGATCCGCACGGCACACATAAGGTTTGCCTGGATATCATATTTGAATCTTTAAATAGAATAAAAGAGGAAGGCGACAAATGGCTAAAAGATTGCTGGGTGTGGCTTTATAAAGGCGCCTGGCAGGAATGGGATATTTCAGAGATTGAAATGGCCATTCCCATGAGCCCGGACCAGGTGATGAAAAAACGGTATGGTATTTTTATACACCAATCGCAAAAAGATATGATCCCCTTCCAGGGAAGCGATAGCAGGGAATTTTGGCAAAGGGCGGAGGAGAGAAATGCGAATACCGCAGATCTGTATGCCAAAATGGGCCTCACAAAATACGCCGCAATGGAAGCCTTCGTACGATGGCATTATTGATCTACCTTATGAAACTCTTTTAGTGGCTCATATACCGGCAGTTTAAAAAAAAGAGTTACCTGGTGGGCATTGTTTCGCCCACGCATAGTTGAATAATTTAATTACTGACAAAATAAATATCTTAAATTTCATACCAAACGATCCTTACTATTTCCGCCAATGCTTTACTATTATCCTCATGGGAAGGATGGTTTGTAAGCCGGTGATTATAATCTCAAAGCCATTGATCGTCCTTCACATTCAGTTAATGTACAACTGTCATTTTGAAACTGGAATGTATAGTAACGGAAGCACCGGGGTTTACCCGTGCACTCCGGCAAAATGCATTTGAGTTTACAACCACCGTTCCGTTATCAATGATAACATCTGTATTTGCGTCCGGTACCCTGTTGCAACTCCAGTTCGCTGCATTTTCCCACGCAGTGCTTACCGAACCATTCCAGTAACTTTTAAATCCCAAAGTAAACACGGTACTATAACTTCCGTTTACCATGCTACGGTATTGATAACCGTTCCAGGTGGAGGGTGCATTATTTATCTGCAGGGTAACCGCATTGGTGCCGGAATAGTTTGCATTATTAACAATATTCACAAATCCACTACCGGTATTTACCTGCCACTGGTAGGCAGCCCCGGTCAAATTTGAAGTAAGCGATGTACTTGCCATAGGGGAACACAACTCGGTCCACGGACTGGTTGATATGGGCGTTGCAATTAAGGCACAATTATTAAAGGAAAGCCCCCACCCTGTCAGATTACCGCCGTCCTGGTCATAATTGTCTTTGATCCGGAGGGTCCAAACACCGGTGCTGCTCTCGCCATCAAAATTGGAAAGAAGATTTTGAGCTTTCGTAGTTTGCGTTCCTGTTAACGAACAATTGATTGTAGCTGCGGCTTCATCATCAAACGTTAGGTTAAAATTTTCATCGGTGCCACCGGGACAGATTTCATTGAATAAAACAACTGTCGTTCCCTGGGGGCTTGTAAGTGAAACAATAAGGTCATTTAAATAATTATGGTTCCCGCTTAAGCTTACCACGTTAAGGTCGCTGATTGTTACCCCCGCTACTTCAGGGATAGTTATCGTTGAGGTAATAGTTGGCGTATCAACAATGGAAATCACTTTCGGTACATCTAAACTGGTTCTGCAGGTAGGGATACCCGTTTTAAAAATCCTGGTTGCCGAAGCTGATCCGGTGCCACAATTGTTTGTGCTGGTGACCCTCCAGTAATACACCGAGTTTTCCATTAAAGGAGTAGTTAAGGTAAAGGGAGGAGTGGTAATGTTATTCACCGTTTGTACCAGGGAAGCAAACGAATTATCCGCAGCAATATCAAGCTTATAAAAACCGGCACCAGCAACGGCTGACCAGTTAAAAGTTGGCAATGTGGAAATTCCGGTTGCGTTGCTGGCTGGTAAGATAAGAGTTGGCGCAGCCGGAATTGTATTAATTACAAAAGATATTACCCTTGCCTTGGTTACCGAACCTGCCACGCCCCTAACCGTGATGCTGTAAGTGCCATTAGCCAGCGAGTTGGTATTATAAAGGGTAACCGTGGTATTCCCTTCAGGTGAAAGTGAATTGGCACCAAAACTAACGGTGGTTCCTGCGGGGTTGCCCGTGGCTGATAAGTTTATCGCTGTAGCAAACCCCTTCAGCGATGCTGTTCGGATAGTGGTAGAGAGGCTATTTGCGCCGCAGGTAGTTACGGGTGCGGGAGTATTGAACACGAATTCAGGTACCGGGGAAGTTTGGATCGAGAAATTGGCATTTGAAATATCAAAAAATACATTTCCCACTGCTGCAATCCTGATTCTCGCTGAAGATGTGGTGTTGTTTGGCACCCGTATTTCTTCTGTTCCGTCATTAGCCGTACCTGGTGAAATAACGACCGGGTATGTGAGTCCGCCGTCTGTAGATAATTCGATCCTCACAT
>JBBJMD010000081.1:0-16638 GCA_037719925.1 Ferruginibacter sp. | reverse complement strand
ATACCTGACCGGGTATATGTCGGTTGTTTGTATCAGCTTATTGAAAAGGCTTTTAAAAAGTTGAACCAGCGGGTTCCTGCTATTCTTGCCAAATTTTTCTGTCATGGAAATTATCTTTTATCAGATTAAAACGAAGGGTGTATAATTTTATTGTTAAATCTTTCTCTATAAGGACTGTAGAAGGATAACCACATTGCCTGTAAATCATAATTTTTTTATTAATAAATATCTACTAATAATAACATTAAAAAATTACCAGGGTTTAATTATGAAAACCAGATTAACAAGGAGTTGGCAATTCGCCTGGTGAATATTCACCCTTTCAACAACAGTAACATCAATGCAAGATGGACAACCTGCTTTATTACCAGGGACTGATACTATGGATAAGCAATGGTATGACTAGGAAACATTTTTTTAAGTGTCCATGTTAATGGATATTCTATTATACCCGATGAGGGTGTAAACTTTAAGGCCAGCAAAGGATATACAATACATAAATGCCGGATCTACATATATCCTTCATAACATTACGGTAGGGCACAGCGCTATGCATACCAGGAAAACATGGAACTTATATTAGATCGGGTATATGTTCCGGCACGGTAATCCGGTGATAGTAAGGATCTGACTGGAAACTATGTGTTCAACACTCCTAATGGAATATGGGTGTAATAAGTCATAGCATAATTACAAACTGTAAGGTAAATCCTTGCCTTTTCCCGTTCTAAAAGAAGTTACCTTAGCAAATCATTCCGCTATTTTTATACCTGTATAACTTCTTCAGATATGCAAAAGGCCGCACTACTTATCACCACCCTTATCAGCTTTTTATCTGCTGCCAGCCAGTTACAAAGCGATTCCATTTTGATAGATAGTCATTACAGGAAATTTCATTTTTACAAACCGCCGCCAGCGAGTAAGGGCGCAGCACTGGTCTTTATACTACATGGTTCTGGTGGAAATGGTAAGCAAATGGTTGGTGATGCAGTCAGCCTGCAAAACATTTCATCAGCTGAGCATATTCTGTTGGTATATCCGGACGGGTATAAAAATTTTTGGAATGAATGCCGCAAGGAGGCCGCCTCCGCTGCCAACCTGGAAAACATCAATGAAAATAAATTCTTTCACGCTATGATCGGGTATTTCAAAACGAATGGCCATATCAACCCAAAACACGTCTTTGCAGCGGGCCTTTCCGGAGGTGGGCATATGGCTTATAAACTGGCCCTTACGATGCCCGGAGAATTTCAAGCTATTACCGCTATTGTTGCCAATCTTCCGGACAGCAACAATATGGACTGCATTGAATCTAACCGTCCTGTATCGGTAATGATCATCAATGGCACCAACGATCCTGTGAACCCATACAACGGAGGGCAAATAAGAAGTACAGCAGCCTACCTTGGGATGGTGCGGTCTACAGACCAAACTTTTAAATATTGGGCTACACTTGCCGGGTATAATGGAGAACCCGAAATAGAGCACCTGGAAGATAACGACACAAAGGACGGGGAATCGATTATTCGTTTTAGCTATAAAAAGAAAAGAGGACCGGAAGTGGTCCTTCTGGAAGTGATCGGCGGGAAACATGGTTACCCGAAAGATATCGATGCTTACAAGGAAGCCTGGGTCTTTTTCAAGCGCCACCTCCGAAAGTAAACCCAAATATTTATTAGGCAGAAGTTCTATTGACGGTCATTAGGATGTTTTCCACTTCAATCGTTGCGGGTGTTGATTTCTTTTTAAATACGATTAAATTTTATATAGGAATTTTGTATAAGAAATACCTGGATAAATGACCGATGTAAAATTGAGTTTACCGATAAGGAAATTACCCCCTGGGGAGGTATCCCTATACTTCATACGATGATGGATAAGATGTCATTGCTGAAGTGATAAAATAGGGTTCGTTACCTGTGCAAAACCCAACTATAGCTATGATCCTGTTTAACTGATCGTACAGTTATAGTATAATTAAAAAAAATGGTTCTCTTAGGAAGCTATATCCTTGTTGAAAGAAACACTTTCGATCCAGGCCTTGATGGAGGAAACCTCGCGGCCCATTTTTTTGGCCAGCCTTTCCAACAAGAGGTTTTCCTGTCCGGGCTCATAAACCAGGTCCTCATCAGTGAGATCCCCGATTACCTCTTTCAGCTTTTCTTTCACTTCTTCCCAGGGGGCTTCTAATTTTAATTGTGTATCCATAAAAAGATATTATCAATATCCAGGCCACTCTTAAGGTTCAAAATTTGCTTAGTGGGTCATAAATATTTTAACCACCATTGCGAATGGCTCATTTTATATTGGTTGAACCAGCGGCATGGGCGGTACAAAAGCGCTACAACCAATAACCAGATCAGGTAAACCACCCCAAGTCCAAAACCAAAGTTAAGCGGGCGAAACAGGAAGGGTACCCGCATATCGATGATCTCTGAGGTTCCATGCCCGGTGGCAAAAAATATAATTACCAACAAGACGTGAATTAGGTAGAAATGCAATACATAATAAAAGAAGGGTACCCGCCCATAAACAGAAACGATCGACGACCATTTGGAATGTACATTTTCAAGCAATGCGAGTGCTATTAATGACGGCCCTAATGTCATACTGAGGTAAAGGAGTGACGGGGGATACTTGCTCGTCCTAAGGAAGGACAATAAATGTTGTTTATCCCATGCGACCGGTTCCCCGTACCAATTAAAATAACGCAATACAATGAAGAGAATGATAAGCGATATACCCGCAGTAAGTAAATATTGTTTTCTCTTTACAGGGGAAAATTCTTTGCGGAACCAAAACCCCGCACTATACCCAAGAAGCATCACACCTGTCCAGGGAAGAATGGCATAGAACGCCCCAATGAAATGAGTATTTGAAAGCGGCAGCACAGTTCCATTTGCAGTAAAGAGGATCTTTATCAGGTTGCCGGCGACACCATTTTGGGGTAAACTAATATGATTAAAGGTGTCGTGGCCGAAAAATAATATCAGCCCAATTATTAATACCATGTAAAAATGGAACCTTATAAAAAGGCCCAGTAGTATCATACTCCAGCCGATTGCCCAGATAACCTGCCAGATGATAAAACTATAGATGGGGTTAAAGGTAAGGCCGAGGGTTATAATAACCATTTCAACCAATACCAGCCAAAAGCCCCTCTTAATAAGGAACAGGCTGGCTTCGGAAGGTTTTTTATTTTTAGAAGCCGAAACGCCGATACACCGGATAAGAGTACAACGTGTGCGCAAAAATGAGTGATCCACCGGGTAAAAAATAAAGGTGCTGTAGTAGTTGCCAGATTGGTCGGGTCGTCCGTCATGGCTGTTACATGAAAAAAATCCCTGGTATGGTCCAGTGCCATAATGATCATCACCAATCCACGGAGTATATCTATGGATGTAACCCTGTATGTACTACGCTGTTGCATGAGCCTAAGATAATATCGGAAATCAAAACTTGTTTATTTATTGCTGTTTTTATTTCTTGTCCATGCAATAACATTATTTGCTTGCCCTGCATGTGAAGCCATAAACTTAAATTTGCAGATCAGAATATAAATTCATAAGATATGGAAGTTCTACCCAAAATTGCCCTGGTCACCGGTGGCAGCCGCGGCCTCGGAAAGGATATGGCGATCAATATCGCAAAAAAAGGAATGGATGTGATGCTTACCTACCGCACCGGGAAGGATGAGGCAATGCAAACAGTTCAAGCAATAGAATTAATCGGCCAAAAAGCAGTTGCACTTCCTTTAGACATGAGTGACTTTAATTCCCTTGATAATTTTGTGAAACAGGTATTGGATACTTTACAAAGAAGATGGAATGCCACCTCGTTTGACTATTTAGTGAACAATGCCGGTATGGGAGCCACCGTTCCTTTTTTAGAAGTAACTGAAAAATTATTTACCGATTTTCTAAATGTACATTTTAAAGGGATCTATTTTCTTACGCAGAAATTTGTCCCGCATATTAACGAGGGTGGCCGCATTATCAATATTTCTACAGGTACCACCCGGTTTTCTAATCCAGGTAATTCCCTCTATGCATCAATGAAGGGCGCCATCGAAGTATTCACAAAATACCTTGCGAAGGAACTGGGCCCCCGTGGTATCGGGGCAAATGTTGTTGCGCCCGGGCCTATAGAAACAGATTTTAATAATGCTGCCATCAGGAATAACCCGCAGGTAAAAGGAATGCTTGGATCCTTATCACCGCTGGGCCGTATTGGTGCCGCGGATGACATTGGCAGCGTTGTAGCTTTTTTATGTACGGAGGATGCCAAATGGATTAATGGCCAGCGGATAGAAGTCAGTGGAGGCATTAATGTCTGATTTAAAAAATCTTCAATAGTTGCCATCATAAACATCATTTAAGCAAGCAAATAATGGGCAGGTACCCGGGTAAACCGCCAGGTTTATATCTGAAACCGGTCTTGCCTTAACTTCGCCGCCGCAATAACACCAGTGAAGTAGTACAATTTAAAATAGCAAATGAAAAAAATATCAGTAGACATGGATGGCGTAATAGCCAATGTATATAACCAGTTTATGTCAATGCACAAGGAAGAGTTCGGGACAGAAATTTCACCACAGGATTTGGAAGGAAAGTTTGAAACTGAAGTTTTTCCTGAAGCATTGAAATATGTAAACAGTAAAGGTTTTTTTAGAAATGCGCCCCTGATAGAAGGTTGTCAAAATGTTTTGGAACGGTTGAATGACCGTTACAAGGTATTTATAGTTTCAGCCGCGATGGAATTTCCCAATAGTTTAGCTGAGAAGCATGATTGGTTAAGAGAACATTTTCCGTTTATCCTTTGGCAACAAATCGTTTTTTGTGGCTCTAAAGAAATAATTAACGCAGATATTATGATCGACGATCATTTTAAGAATCTCAATTCCTTTAGCGGCGATACCACATTATTGTTTACGCAGCCGCACAATATCCTAACAGACCCAGGCAAACACACGAGGGTAAATACGTGGGAAGAAATAGCAAATATTTTATTAACCTAACTTAATGAAAGGGGTCCCAAAATATCCTTAAGAACTGAATGGGGGAATTAAACTATGATTGGTTAACCGGAGATTGCAGTCGCTGTATTTTTTATATACGGCTCATGAGCACGGATAATTATGACATAGCACAGGTTATAATTTCCATGAATATAAATAATAAAAAACTCCGGTATTTGCCGGAGTTTTTTAAAAGAAAATATTTATTGGTTAGAATCCTAATCCTACCGTAAATCCGTTTACTACCGTTACAAAATCAGCTTTTTCTGTTGCTGCTCCTGTTGTGGTATTGATTGTGAAAAGTTTTCCTTTACCATTGACAGATAATATCGCCCAGGCCATTCCACTGTTTCCGCCGATATCAAATCCGGAACAAACTTCTGCATTTACGCCGAGGCTTCCTACTTCTACCAATCCACCGCTGTTTGGAGGATTTTGCAGGTATAGCTTATCCGTATTTACATCTATATCAAACAACATGGTAGTAGTAGCGCCGGCAAAATTATTAGCATAAGCTGCTGCTGTTACCACCGGGCTTCCGGGATTCAGATTGCCATCAACCAATACTGCGGCTAATGGATCATTGGGATTATACCGCAGGTTCTGACCGGTATTACTCACGATCCGGATGCGATCAACAACGGGGTTGAAATCAAATCCAAAACTGGTGCCTGAAATGGGCGTGCTTAATGTGCCTACAACCGCAGAAACTCCTGATGATGCATTCAGTGTGATGATACGGCTGGTGCTGGTTAGCGCATATAACTGGCCGTTCAGTGGTCGGAAATCAAGACCTAAAACCTTTTCACCACTTGCTAAACCTGTTATCGGTTTTTTAACAAACATAGACGGAGTAGAGGGGTTGAAGATATACAGGTCGTTGGTAAGGCAAACAGCATAAGCAACTGCATCTGTTTGAATTGCAATGCCCGTATAATTTTTAGCGCTGTTAAATTTCGCAAGCTTTTTTGCTTCACCCGTGCTAAGGTTCACCTTAAATAATGTCGGTATGTTTTTTATCTTATACAAACCAATGGCTATAGAATCTTTCGGGGCAATATCAAAACCACCTTCGCCTTCAATATCCAGCATTAATGATCCTACTTCCACCAGTGTACCATCGTTGGGCGGTACTTGTTTGTATAATTTTTTAGTAGTAACGTCAATGTCATATAATGTTGTGGTAGCTGCACCTGCTTTATTATTAGTATAAGCTACGCCGGTTACCATCGCATTGGCTACGCCATTAATAGCCATATCCGTTACTGCCACAGCACCAGTTTCTGGATTAAGCCGGAGATTTTGGCCTGTATTGGTTACCAGCCTGATGCGGTCTACTGTAGGATTGAAATCAAATCCGGCGATTGTTCCTGCCAGCGCAGGTGTAATAGGTCCAGCTCCGATCATCCTGGCTTCACCGGTCATCGGGTTGATAACATACAGCCTGCCGGCGCTGCTGATTCCATATAATTGCCCTGTAGCCGGGCGGCAATCTATTGCCAATATTGTTTCTGGTGGTTGCAGCCCTGTGATGGTTGCAGAATTAGCCAATGTATTAATACTTGAGGTGGAAAATTTATCGATGACCGTACCCCCGGATAATGCATACAAACTGATTTCGGGTAAGTTGTAAAGCGCCGAATAATCTTCCGTTTCGTTGCCTGGGAGGTCGTTTTCTTTTTTGCAGGATACAAAGCATAGAAGCAGAATCGCAAAAATACCTGCATTTATATAGTTAAATTTTTGTCTCATTGTTGGGGATTTAGTTACATGTAAAAGTGAGTTACAGGATTTACGTAGTAAAAACACTGTTGGTTTTAACATTTTATTATATATGTAAAAAAATTTAACAGGCATGTAATTGCAGATGCGAAAAGTTGTTCCGACCAGAACACGGGCAATAACAACGGAAAAAGGGGAATTAATACAGGGGCTACAACCTTAGGGTTTCAGAATCAGATTGGACGGAGTATGGCTTAGCCAGAGGCTTTGCGCAACCAATAACTTTTTCCAGCCATCCACGCTTATCAGCATCAGGTCGTATTGCTGAAGAAATTTTCGCTCTATCTTTATTTCCTCCAGGATGGAAATATTGTCGGGATAACGGGTCCGGATCTCTTTAACAGCCTCAATGTAATTTATACCATCCCTGGCATTACCCGTCATATCCATCATCGTTACGCGGGTTCCGTTATTGCTGACCAGTTTTTGTGCATATAAAAGCAGGAATACATCGGCCACATCAAACATGGGGAGAAATACCCTTTTAATGATCGGTAAATTCTTATCAATCAATATACCTACCGGTACTTCGGTTTTGGTTAAGATGGATTGGGTGCGCTCGTCAAAAGGTGAGTTTTCAAAAAGTTTCTCTTTCCCCGTTACTTTATTAATGAAGCGATTAGGGTTAATGATCCTGGAAGTAAATCCAAGTACTTTTCCAAGCAGGCTTCCTTCAAAAATGGATTGCTGAAATCCTACGAGCAACAGGTTGTAATCTCCTTTGTTGGCAGCTCCGACAATATCGGAATCGATGTCGTTGGAAGCTTTAAAAAGCGTCCTTATTGGCTGGTTAAGGCTTTTTGATTCAGCGATAACCGGGGCAAAACTTTCTTTTTCGTATTCATCAATATTAAACGCATGCAATTCATTGCTGGGAGAAAGATGCATGGCAGTAACACCTGAATTTTCCTTTTGCTTTTTAACGAAACCATTCGCAACTTTTAATAAAGATTTCCCGGTCTCAGGGTTCCTGAAGGAGATCAATATGGTAAAACGGCTTACCTTATTTACCAGTTCCGGTATAATGACTTCTTTCTTTTTAAAGACTTGGTTGATCAGGTCCAGTGCCGGGCCTGTCATAAAAGTAGTTACCAGCGCCATTATCACCATCATCGCGAAGATCTGCGGTGTCAATACACCCAGGTCATAACCGATATTTAATACTACCAGTTCCATAAGGCCCCTTGTATTCATCAACGCGCCGATGGTAAGACTGTCTTTCCAGTTTTGGCCAACAAATCTTGCGGCCAGTGCGCTGCCGATAAATTTCCCGGCTACAGCAACCAGGATGATCAGGCCACATACTTTCCAAAGGTATTGGTCATTCAGTAAACCGATCTCTGTTCTTAAGCCTGTATACACAAAGAATAAAGGCAATAAAAGCACTAATGAAACGTCTTCCACCTTCTCAATAAAAATATTTCGGAACTTCATATTTTCGGGCATGATGGCGCCCGCCATAAAGGCTCCGAAAAGTGCATGAATACCGATAATCTCCGTGAGGTAGGAGGAAATTATAAGGGTGATAAAAAAAATAGCCACTACCGGCTTACTCAGGTTTTCTTTAGTGGTGTGAAGATCGCCAACACGTTTTAAAAATGGGCGCACCACTTTTACCATCACCAGTACATAAATAGCAGCCAGCAGGATCACATAGATCGCGCTCACGAAGGACCCGGCTTTTACTATGGCAATAACTGCCGCAAGGATACACCAGGCAGTTATATCATCGGTAGCTGCACAGGTGATCACTACGGTACCCAGGCGCGTTTTATTAATTCCCCTTTCCTGTACAATCCTTGCTAAAACCGGGAAGGCGGTTATACTCATCGCAATGCCCAGGAATAAGCCAAAAGAAATGAACTGTATGCCTTCCGGTGCAAAAGTTTCATAGATAAAATATGCCAGCCCCAGCCCGAGGGCAAACGGGATGACGATACTGGCATGGCTGATCACCACTGCTTCCTTGGCCTGGTTCCTTAGTACTTTCAGGTCCAGTTCCATACCTACTACAAACATAAAAAGTATCAGGCCAATCTGGCTCAGGAACTGCAGGTTGCCAAGTGATTGTGGGGGAAAAAGGCCGGCCGAAAATTCGGGAAAGTACATCTTTAAAAAAGAAGGCCCTAAAAGAATGCCCGCAACAATTTCGCCTATCACTGTTGGTTGCCTGATCTTTTTACAGATCCAGCCAAACAGCCGTGCAGCTAAAATAATGGCAACGATCTGAACTAACAGGATCGCCAAAGGATGGGTGAGGTTATTCTTAAGGGATGCAATGAATTCCTGCCACTGGCTTTTACCCGATGCAGGAACAACAATATTTCTCCCTGCCTCCAGTTCCTTGCCAAGTTGAACAGTCCAATACATGAGCGCCGAAAAAACACTGATAACCCCGATGTAAAAAAAACTATTCTTGAATTTTCTCATTGTTAACTATATCCATTTATTCACACCACAAATATGGCGCTTATTATCGCTAAAACACGGGCGCTTAATTATCAAATTGTTTCCACCTGTTTAAAGTGAAGAATTTTTAAGTAATAACCGCGGGGTCTCAAAGGAGAGTGGTGCTGATGGCGGAAAAAGTGTATTGAAATTGAGCACGGTTTTGCAGAAGGTATAATGTACAATCAGCGGCTGCCTTTGCCCGCTGCAATGGTTTAAGAAAATAAAAAAAATAACTGGTCTTACTTTACTGCCATGATTAATAATCGATCACCTGCTCTTCCATTACTTCCGGGATCGCCCTGAACTCGTATTGCTGGTTTCGCAACTGTGGTTCAAAACCTGCCTCGTGAATCGCTTCCCGGATTCCTTTACTCGTGAACCGGTGAGGCGCTCCTGCTGCACTGACAACATTTTCCTCTATCATGATACTGCCAAAATCATTAGCGCCGGCATTCAGGCATAATTGTGCAGTTTTTTTTCCCACTGTTAACCAACTGGCTTGTATATTTTTTACGTTAGGCAGCATGATACGGCTCATAGCGATCATGCGGATATACTCTTCCGGTGTGGTAAGGTTATGGACACCCCTTATTTTAGCTAGTAATGTATCTACATCCTGGAAGGTCCAGGGGATAAAGGCTACAAAGCCTTTTGCATCCCGTGGTTTGCGGCTTTGAACTTCCCTTAGTTTAACAAGATGTTCAAACCGTTCGGTAACAGTTTCCACATGGCCAAACATCATGGTAGCGCTTGTAGTAATATTCAACTGGTGGGCTTCCGCCATTATATCCAGCCATTCCTGGCTTCCACATTTCCCCTTGCTGATCAGCCGCCTTACCCGGTCAGTTAATATTTCGGCTCCTGGGCCAGGCAAACTGTCAAGACCCGCTTCCTTCAGCGCGATGAGAACCTTGCGGTGGGTGCTTTTTTCTAATTTGGTAATATGTGCTACCTCAGGTGGCCCAAGGGTATGCAGCTTAAGGTTGGGGTACAAACTTTTCAATTCTTTAAATAGGCCTGTATAATAGCTTAATCCCAGGACCGGATGGTGCCCTCCCTGTAACAAGAGCTGTTCTCCCCCAAAACGGAACGTTTCATCAATTTTCTTTTTGTAAGTTTCAATGTCTGTGATGTACGCTTCCGGGTGGCCGGGGATCCGGTAAAAATTACAAAATTTACAATTAGCTATGCAAACATTAGTGGTATTTACGTTTCGGTCAATGATCCAGGTTACTTTTCCATGAGGCACCTGGATCTTTCTTAATTCATCCGCTACAAACATTAATTCGCCCAAAGCTGCGTTTTCAAAAAGGAATACACCTTCCTCCGCCGATAAAAATTCTAATTCAAAAGCTTTCTTAAATAGCTGATTTATATCCATAAAACCGTTTATAAATTATTAACAAAAGTACATCCATTAGGTTGTATATTTATTTTTTGTAGTACGCTTTCCGCTTATGAAGAGTTTATTCGGGATACTTGCTTTTTCCTTTCTGCTTGTGCAAAGCCAGGCACAGGAAATATTGACGCCTCAGCCCAAGGCCCAGTTTATTACCCGTTTTGGGTTTAAACAATACAGTGGTGGCGTAATTGTGATCAGGGCAAAATTGGGCGGTGTACCCGATTCACTAAACTTTATTCTGGATACAGGCAGTGGTGGCATTTCCCTCGATTCTGCCACCTGCGCTTCTTACAATTTGAAGCCTGTCGCGTCGGATACCACTATCAGGGGAATGGGCGCTGAACGCAAAGTGAGTTTTCTCTTCAACCAGCAACTTCATTTCCCGGGTTTGAGCATTGAAAACCTGAATTTTCATATCAATGATTATGAGGTTTTAAGCAGTGTTTACGGTGAAAAAATAGATGGAATAATCGGGTATAGTTTTTTTAGCCGTTATATCGTTCGTTTGAATTTCGACAGCCTTACGGTGAGGGTTTACAGCCCGGGGGAAATAGATTATTCCAGGGGCGGAACTATACTGAGGCCGGCTTTTACGACTTTGCCCATTCAAAACCTTACTTTCCGCGACAGGAAGAAGCAAAATTTCAATTTTTATTTTGATAGCGGCGCAGGCCTTTGTTTCCTGCTTAGCGAACAATACGTAAAGGATAGCAGTATATTATTGCCGAAGCGCAAGCCACTCAGGACACAGGCAGAGGGCATGGGCGGGCGGTTACAAATGAGGCTGACCACCATGAAAATGGTACAGATCGGGAATTATAAGTTCAGGAACGTACCAACCTATTTATATGAAGACCAGTTTAATGTAACATCCTACCCGTTTGTAGGCGGGTTATTAGGGAATGATCTGCTGCGGCGTTTTAACCTCACCATCAACTATCCAAAAAGAGAGATCCACCTGTTGCCTAACAGTCATTTCAATGAACCTTTTGACTATGCCTATACGGGCCTGGCAATTTATCATATAGATGGATTAATTTTAGTGGAAGATGTTATACCCGGGTCCCCGGCCGAAAAGGCAGGGCTGAAAATAGACGACCAGATCGTTGGCGTAGGCAAAAATTTCACTAACAATATTATGGCTTATAAAACAATATTACAGTCTGCCAATGAAAATATAAAAATTACCATTAGCCGGGATCAGAAACTCATCCAGCTTTCCATCAAGCCGATAAGCATATTATAAACGAATACCTGTTTCGTTATAGGCATAACTGGTATATTGGGCTGTGCCCCACTCCTGAGCGAAAGGATCCGGTAAGTGCTGATGATTACGTTTGTTGGGCTGCTTCGTCAATTGTTACTGGTTTAAATGGAAGGGGTGCCCGTTAGCTGAGTGATTTCCCCTGGTAGGTTCCCATTCCGCCGGAGGCGATTTTTTATGTTTTACATTATATAAAACGCGTTTATTCCACTGTTTTTATTGGCCTCCAAAGAATTTTCTCATTTTTATAACTAGCTATTTTAACCCCGCAGTCCTTAACTTTGCCACATGGTTCAATATGAAAAGTTTACCCTTGACAACGGGTTAAGGGTATTGGTGCATAAGGATGAAAGTACCCCGATGGCGGTTGTCAATGTCATTTACGATGTAGGTGCAAGAGATGAGCATCCTGATAAAACCGGCTTTGCACATTTGTTTGAGCACCTAATGTTTGGCGGCAGCCTGCATATTCCGGAATATGACGAGCCCCTCCAAATGGCCGGTGGCGAGAACAATGCGTTTACCACCAATGACCTTACTAATTATTATTGCCAGTTGCCGGCGGAAAATATTGAAACTGCGTTTTGGCTGGAAAGCGATCGGATGCTGAGCCTTGCCTTTGATATTAAAAGCCTCGATGTACAACGTAAAGTTGTATGCGAGGAATTTAAAGAACATTATATCAATAAACCTTATGGTGATGCATGGCATAAAATGAGGGAGCTCGCTTACGAGGTACATCCTTACCGGTGGATGACCATCGGCAAAGAGTTAAAGCACGTAGAAGATGCAACGCTGCAGGACGTAAAAGATTTTTTTTATAAACATTATACCCCGGTAAACGCCATTTTAGTAGTAGCCGGCAACGTTACCGTTGAGCAGGTAAGGGAATTGTCGGTGAAATGGTTTGGCACCATTCCTTCCGGCGTAAAATATAACAGGCAATTGCCGGAAGAGCCAAAGCAAACGGCTCCCAAAAGCCTGGAAGTAAAAGCCAGTGTGCCGCTGGATGCCTTGTACAAATGCTGGCATATTTATCCCAGGCTCGATAAGCGGTATTATGTAACAGACCTAATTACGGAGATTTTAAGCGGGGGCGGTTCATCCCGTTTGTTCCAGGCCCTGGTGAAGGAAAAGCAGTTGTTCAGTAATATAGATTGTTCGCACTATGGCAGTACCGACGCGGGCTTATTGTCCATTCAGGGCAAACTGGTTAAAGGCGTAAATATGAAAGTGGCTGAAGCGGCGGTAATGGAAGAGATCGTGAGGTTGCAGCAGGAGGGAATTAGCGAACTCGAATTACAAAAAGTTAAGAATAAAACAGAAAGTATGATGGCATTTGAGGATATGAGTGTTATGAACCGTGCCACCAGTCTTGCCATGTACGAGTTACTGGGTGATGCAGACCTCATCAACAAGGAACTGGAAATATACCAGGCGGTAACCAGGGAAGAATTGATGAATGAAAGCAGGGTGATATTTGATGAAAATAACTGCAATACGTTGTATTATTATTCAAATAATTAAGTCCCCTTCCCGCACAGGAACTTTAGCATTACCGTAGATTAAATAGCATTCCTTAGTCCGCGCCGGGTAATTATAATCGATTTCAACTTAAGGCCACCAACCATCAACATCAACCATTCTAATGATTGACAGAATAAAATCGCCCCTTATAAAAGATGCCATTGAATTTGACCTGCACCTGAAACCTTATGAAAAATTTGTTCTCGACAACGGGGTGGAAGTTTATGCAATTAACGCTGGTGCACAGGATGTGCTGCAGATAGAACTGGTATTTTTTGCAGGAAATAGTTATGAAACCCGTAACGGCATAGCTGCTGCCACGAATTATATGTTACGCAACGGCACTTCTGCCAAATCAGCCTTCCAGATAAATGAACATTTTGAATATTACGGGGCCTATTGCAACCGCACCTGCCATCATGAGACCGCCGTGGTGTCATTGCATACCTTGAACAAGCACTTTGATAAGCTACTTCCAGTGATGCGGGAAATGATCACGGATTCGGTGTTCCCCGAAGAAGAACTGGAAATATTCATCCAGAACAGTAAGCAGAAATTGTCGGTTAACCTGAAAAAATGTGATTTTGTAGCCAATCGTTTAATAGATGCTTATTTGTACGGCGAACACCACCCATATGGAAAGTACCAGGTAAACGGAGATTATGACGCCCTAACCACAGCCCACATGAAGGCTCACTTTCAGCAATACTATGTTAACGGTGAGGCGGTGATATTTGTAGCGGGCAATTTACCGTTAGGCCTTTTTAAGGAAATGAACAAACATTTTGGGGATTTGCCCATAACGCCCAATAAACAGCGGTCAACCGCCAACCTGCTCTTGCCGGCTTCGCAAAAAAAATATGGAGTTTCCAACGACACAAATGGTGTGCAGGCGGCCATCAGGATAGCGAGGCCATTTCCCAACAGGCACCATCCTGATTTTATGAATGTAATGGTACTTAATACGGTATTGGGTGGTTTTTTCGGTTCAAGGTTGATGAGCAATATCAGGGAAGACAAGGGCTACACTTATGGCATACACAGCTATGTTCAGAATAATATCCAGGACAGTGCCTGGATGATCAGTACCGAAGCAGGCAAGGATGTTTGTGAAGCAACTATGGCCGAGATTTACAAGGAAATGAATGTACTCACTAAAGAACTGATTGATGAAGAAGAACTGCTATTGGTGCGGAACTATATGATCGGTTCTATTTTAGGCGACCTCGACGGGCCTTTCCATATCATCAGCAGGTGGAAGAACATTATTTTAAATAACCTCGATGAACGATACTTTTATGATTCTATTAAAACCATTAAAACGATTTCGGCGGAAGAACTGATGGCATTATCTCAAAAATACCTTCAGCCTGATGATTTTTATGAATTAGTAGTGATATAGTAATAAATTGTAACCGGTAATAAAGCATTTTCTGCATTGAGGCGAATAAGGATACCAGGTGTACAACAATTATTTATAGATATCCTGCTGCTGTACCCTCAGCTTTTGCGCTTGTATTTTTATCTTTTGTAATCATCAGCAATGAAATTTTTTCTAAAAATACTGATCACTACGGTTAATGCGTTTATACTTGCGCATATACTGCCGGGCATCGTGATCAATAATATTTTTACGTCGATTTTAGTAGCGGTTGTCCTCGCGATACTGGATGCTACCGTAAAGCCACTGCTAATTATCCTGACTTTCCCGGTAACTATTTTTACGCTGGGATTATTTTTATTTGTGATCAACGCGGTTATCATTTTAGCCGCGGGATACTTTATCAGGGGGTTTGCTATAGACGGGTTCTGGTATGCTGTGCTATTCAGTATACTGTTATCGTTCTTCAATTCCTTTGTACACAAACGTGCTTTCGCACAAAAGAGCACGGGGGAAGATAACAGGCGTCCACGATAGTTACCGAATCACCATATTAAAACGCCCGGCCTGCTGCCTGATAATGTTTTCAATTTCAGATTCCAGTGTTGCTGATTCTCTATGGCCGGAAACATTTTTAGCTTTCTCCGCTGCAATATAACGTTCCCGTTTTGTACCAACATCCGCGATTTGTTGTTGAATGTTTCCCCGCTGAATATTTTTTTCTTTCACAATAGCTTTCAGCTCTGCGCGGCTCTTTTTCTGCAGGCTTTCCGGTAAGCTCTTCATCTCCACTTTAGCTACCAACAAGCTGTCCTGTTCACTTGCGTCCACCAGGTCCCAGGAAGTATTTTTATACAATTTCTTTTTGCCTTTTACAGTTACCCTTTTTGCAGCAACTGATTTACTCATGGCGTAATTTTCTTTATCCATGGCACCCTGCTGGGCAAAATTTCTTTTGCCAGCCAATCCGTAAGCAATATAAGTATGGTTCAATTGGTCGTTCAGTGAAAATAATACGCTGTCATACGGCGTAGGGATATCATCCATTGTCGCGTCCTGGTTAATATTAGTAAAACTTCCTTTGCCACATTCGCCTGCAAGGTTCCAGCGTTCCCGGACTCCCTGCATTTTATCGCCGCAATAAATAGTATTTACGATCACTCCCTTTTTGACAGCTTCCCTGCAGGCGCGGGTATAAGATATGCTTCCCTGCATAAAGTCTTCATTGCCTGCAAGGAAAATTACTTTATAGCTTGACGCGGAACTGTCCCAGTTTAGTTTGGTCAGTGAGCTATACATTACATGGCCGCAGTATTCTTCCCCGCCACTGGTTTTAATATTAAATAATAATTGCGATAACCGGTCGAGGTCAGCAGTAAACCCGCTTAACTGCTTTACAAAACCTTCTGTTTCATTGTTTGACGGTCTGCCGTATTCATACAGGGCTATTTCAATCTGTGGTGTAATATTATCACAGCTTGCTTTGCCCATTACACTTACCATATTCCATAATTGCGCTTTGGCCTGTTCTATCAGCCCATCCATACTATTACTTACATCTAATAAAATGGCTACCTGTATTTTTGGGACCTTCTTTTCTACAGAAACAGTTGGTGGCACCACCGGTTTTTGGAGTTGTAAGGGAAGGGGGTAAAAAGAGATGCAAATAAGGATTAACGCAATTGCCTGGCCGGAATATATTTTCATACAATATGTTTTGTATCGGGATGCAGCCAGCCGTTTATTTTCATAAGTTACCGGTTCTAATTATAAATATTTTTATTATAATAACAATTCCTTATGATATTTGCCAA
>JBBJMD010000080.1:0-16664 GCA_037719925.1 Ferruginibacter sp. | reverse complement strand
ACAAAGAACATGGCAAAGATCGTCCAGGCGGGGATATTATGTTGCGTAGCATTGGGCACTTTCCTGGTTCCATCCCGTGAAACAGGCGTCTCACGGATGGTTATTTGGTGGGTAAGGATTTCGTCTTCCAGTTTTTGAGGCAACTGTTTTTCATTTAATGCAAGGTAAAGGCTTTTCAATATTTGTTTGCTTTCAACTATTTGAAGTGTGCTCCTCAATGCGCCCCTGATCGATTGACGGAAAGATTCCTGCAATACCGGGTGATATAATAACGTTACGGGTTCGGGCTCACCGGAAGCATCGTTAATAGAATCTGTCTCCATTCCAAATTCGGTAAGCGCTTTAGCCGAAATATTTTTCGCCTTCAGCGTCATCTTTGCAGAAAAATCACCTGGTATTATAATGGCCAGGAGCGCGTCTTTCGCATGCATCCGGGCACTGATGGCCTCCTCGCTTTCCCGCGCAATAATTTGCTTCAGATCAAATATGCCTACTTTTTCAATAGCCGTTACCAGTTGCCTGCTGATCTCTCCTGTATCTTTATTGCAAAGCAGCAAGGTGACCTTATTGTCATTAACCAGTTCAAACGTGCTGTTCTGCAGCGCTGTGATCACAATAGCCAGCAACACGGGCATGGCAAACATGCATAAAAGGCCAACTTTATCCCGCGTTAAAATCAGCAGGTCCTTTATTATGGCAGCCTTGAGTTTAAACATTATCTGTCCGTATTTTTCCCGGTTAAATTAATGAACAAACCTTCCAGTCCGGATTCACTATGTTCCAGTAATAAATTTTCCAGTGAATCGTGGGCAATGATCTTCCCCTCATTAATCAAAGCAATCGTATCACATAGTTCCTCGGCTTCATTTAACTGGTGTGAAGTATAGACCAGCGTGGTGCCGTTCCTGTTTAATTCTTTGAGGTAACTGATTATAGCAGCCCGTGTTTGTACATCAACGCCCACGGTTGGTTCGTCCAGGAACAATATTTCAGGCTGGTGGATAACACCGATAGCAAGATTTAATTTCCGCTTCATCCCCCCGGAAAATTTTCCTGCCGGTTTATGGGCATCACCCGCCATATCTAATATATCCAGCAGTTCAGAGCTGCGTTCCTTAATGGACGCACTCCGCATGCCGGACCATGCACCAAAAAAAGCAAGGTTTTCAACAGGACTTAGTTCGTGGTAAAATGAAAAATCCTGCGGTACGAACCCGAAGAGTTTATTGATTTCTTTTTTATTTCGACTGATTGAATGGCCTAACAATTCAATGGAGCCTTTTTTAAAATGGACGAGCCCCGTCATGCAGCTCATCAGCGTAGTTTTGCCGGCCCCGTTGGGCCCGAACAAGCCAAACCTTTCCCCGGCACCTACTTCAAGATCCAGGTCCTGGAAACAATTTCCGGCAGAGCCGGGATAACAGAAAGTGAGTTTGTTAACTGAGACAGCATTTTTACCCATTAATGCCATTTTATTTGGGATAGTGCCTGGAAGCCTTTTTTTTCAATTTCCGAAATTTCCAGGAGGTAGTCGCCCATCACATTAAAATCTTCCTGGCTCCCTATCCGTCCTTTGTAGATCCCGGCTGCCTGAACGGCGGCACTCCGCCAAAGATCGCCGGCCTCTGTAAAGATTTTTGATATATCCAGCAATGCATCGTTGGAATGATAAGCGTGTGCTTCCTGTAAAAAGGCGCCATAAATATAGCGGAAGCCACCGCCTCCGGTTCCAATTTCTTCCTGCATACGAACCAGTTGCGCAAGGAACAATCCCGCTTTTTGCTGGCCTAATTGGTCCCGCCATTTTTTTATTTTTTTCCCGGTAGAAGCAATTCCTTTTACACCCGCAATATTAAATGGAATGCGCAACATATCATTCACGCTTTTCTTAATACCATGTTTTATAGCGTCCTTTATTTGCTCATCGGTTACAATAGCACTTTGTTTAGGATAATAAAGCTGTCCCCTGGGAGCAAGCGGGCCTTTGGCAAACCGCACCCGCTCCAGTTCGTATCTTGATAAGGTTGTTACCTTTTCCATCACCGGATCGCTAACCAGGTAATTATCCTCTTCCCTGCCATACACGATCAAATTATGGGCGTTAAAATGAAAACGGTATTCTTTAGGAAAATAACTAAGATAATATACGCCCACCTGGCAACCTACTGGCTGCCCGGAAATAAGACATTCTTCAAGAAATTTTTCTGCCTGTTCCTTCGAATTGAATTTTTTTCTTACAACAGGGATGCCCAGCGATTTGCATGTTCTTTTAAATATAAGTCCGGGCATTGTTCTGAAAGCGATTGCAGGGCCCTTATTTATTTTCAGGAAGGGGAGATATATAAAAAATATGCCTGCGCCGATACCAAAACTTAAAGGTTCTGTGAGTTTCATAACACCGGCACCTCTTAATAAATTCGTTGTAACTCCATTTTCACAATGAGCAGCCTGAAGGTGTTGAAAGTCAGTCTTCATGTACATTCATGGTTTTAAGATTTGTAATGCTTACATTAAAAGCAGTTGCATAAAGTTGTAATGTTTTATCTGGCAATTTATCAAAAACAGCCGGTTTCAGGTGACGCCTGATCGTCCATTTCCAAAACCCCGTATACGCCGCAACAATACCAATATCCATTAAGCGGAGCTCCATGAAATAAAGCAGGGGACTGGCTTCCTTATTGATGACTTTTTGCCTCGCCAAAGCAACCCTTTCTTCAATATCTTTCCAGGCCACATCAAGTGCGGTCGCTTTTATTTCCCACCCGGTACTTAATTCGGTTACATATTTGCCGGTATTGTCCACCGCATAAACGACTTCCTTGGTCAACTTGTTGAGTGCACCATCATCCTGTGGAATTTCTTCTTTTTTCATATTCAACTTTTTGTCCCTTCCTGCAGCTCTAAAGTATGAAGCGCTCAAAGAGAATGTATGGAATGTTGCTTCTACTTTGGCAACTACCATTCATTGCCATGCAATCTTGCCGGACCCAATGTATTGTAAAATAAATATGCTGAACGCTAAAGCAGGAAACATCGGGAAGACTGGTTACGGGTTTCCAATGCTCCCAGGTGCAAATCAGGATTTACATCCAGGCAGAAGATCTTTATCAGTCCGGTCTTGTAAATTTAGGATAAATGGCAGATAATATGGAGGACAGCTCAATATTATACATTAGAAGCCGTTGTATTCGGTCCACAAACTGTCAGCAAACTATACATATAAGAAAACCGGGCGCTTTCCGGCACAAGCAATAACACTTTATCGCCTTCTTTCAATTTTCCGCTATGAAACAACTCGTCTACCATCAGGTAAACGGAAGCCGCCCCGACATTGCCCAGGGTAGAAAGGTTTACAAACCATTTTTCGTAAGGTATCCCTGTTTCATTCTCGATCAGTCTTTTAAATATCTTGTCTTTAAAAAAGTCGCTCGACATATGCGGTAAAAAATAATCTACTTCAGAAGATCTTAATCCATGTTTTTCAAGGGTTGATTTTAACCCTACACCCCCCAGGGGTACGATATTTTCACTGAGCAATTTCACGTCCTGCTTAATACTCATCACGGATTTGCTTGAGATGTCATCTGCTGAAAAATCAAGGAAGCCTTTCAGCGTCCCATCTTCCAGCTTTTCAGCGCCCATATACATGCAGGCTTCCTTTTCATTGGCGTAAGATACTCCTTCTACCCATTCTACACGAAGGCTCCAGCCGCTTGAAGCAGGCGTATCCGACATTAAAAAAGCAGCTGCGCCATCCGATAACATCCAGCGTAGGAATTCTTTTTCGAAACCAATATATGGGTTTGTTTCAAGGGCTTTCATTTTTTGCGCCTCTTCCTCAAAAACACCGGCAACAAGAGAAGCGGAAAATCTTTCAGACCCGGTAGCAACAGCTAATTTAATATCCCCCGCCTTTACTGAAAGATAAGCATATTTGAATGCATGCATTCCCGCGCAACATACTCCTGCCGGCGACACCACTTCGATACCGTTTGCTTCGGGCAGCAATCCATGAACCATAACCCCGTGAGAGGGCATTAACTGATCGGGGGTAGAGGTTCCACAAGACAACAGTTCTAAATCGGTTAATTCATCAGTACCCTTTTTAAACAGTGAACGGGTGGCAAGTGCAGTCATTTCCGCATTGGAATGGGTCGGCTTGCCTTGTTTATTAAGTGCATAAAACCTGTTTTTGATTCCATTATTCCTTAAAACAATTCTTTTTGATTTGGAAGGTTTATTATCGATGTATCCAAGAAATTCCTCCATTTCATCATTGGACACAGGTTGATTAGGAAAAAATACAGCTGTATTAGTGATATAGACCTTTTTAAGCGACATTTGAACGAAAATTAGTTAACACCTGAATAATATTGTTTTTGCTTTTTAATACGTGCTGATAAAAAGGGTTTAAAAAAAATGGCATCTACCGTCAATATGATGGGGGAGGCTATAAATAGTGCAATTAAAAGATAATATTTGAATGCAACAAGCCACGCAGTTCTTTTTTTTCTTTTGATGATGAAGTTCGCCCAAAGGCCGAAAATACGCTTGGCTTTAGATTCAATGAACATTAAATTATATTTAACAACTACGGCCTTTTGTTGAATCAATTCTTTTTGGAGGCTATTCCATTGGCCGGATTGTAGATATTTTTCAATTGTAGATCCAAATAACCTGGTGTTTTTTATGTCGGCTTCACTAACGCCGGGCACCGGAAATATATTCAAATAACGGTCTTTTTTTCCCGTGAACATCCAATAAAGTATTGTTACAAAACTTACGAAATTCGCGTGCCTGTCAACTAATACAATATTACCGGAAAGGCGGGCTCCAGTATTCTTCAATATTTTTTTAATGTCTTCCATTGAGCTTATCCACATGTTCCTTGCGCCCGTAATGGTGATGACGGGTGTATGCTGTAAAACTGCCCTTACTGCAGGGTGAAGTAATAGGGAATTCACAGGAATACTGGGGGAAAGAAACCAGGCCTGGTAGCCAATTATTACGAGGTCATATTTTTTTTCCTGTAAATGAAAGGGCTCAAGTTCTGTTGGTACCTGTAATACGCAGTCAGGCATTTGGGCAAAAAAACTCTCCCCGGTCCAGGGGAAAGGATAAGGATTTACTGGTTGAACACATATTTTTTCTACTACATGCCCGGCATTTATGAGCGGAGAAGTTAAATTTTCAATGATATTACCCAGCTGACCCGTTTGGGAGTAAAAAATAGCCAAAATCTTTTTGCTCATACAATGCAAAGTTACAGGTCTGCAGTCTTTAAAAAAGCAGATTTTTTGCTGTAATCCTTCACAACTTGTTGAATCGCAGGTGATAAATTTTTATAACTTGTACGTACAATCTCCGTATCATCTTTAAGATTAGTTTTATATCTAACGATGTTAGGAGCGTTTTCCTGGATGATCAATCTTAAAAAGCGGTACTCTACATTGCCCTTACTATTGTTAATTGCATCTTCCAGTTTTTTACGTCCAGATTTAAATGATTGTAATTTTTCTTTTAACTTTTTGACCAACCCTGCCTTCTTCATTAGCAGTGCGCCTTCGTAAGCCTCTTTTTCGGGGAAAGTAATTTGATTGAATTTTGTTAACATGGAATTGAGAGCATCGAGATCATCTCCTGCCAATACGGAGTAATAAAGTGTTTTATCCACAGTAACAGGTACAGTATTACCCTGCGTTATTATAAAAGGTACCACAAAAATGAGGGCCAAAAGAGCTGACTTGAAAATGTACTGCATAAGTATTTACAGATGATAATTAACAGATGCAACTATCGTACTAATTTTTACGCCGGTAGTATTACAGCGTAAAATAGCTAACACGCTTTTTGCCTCAACGTTAAAAAGGTATAGGTTGTAAACGTTATTTTTTTTCAGCCCGGGTAAATTCAAGATCCTGGAAATCAAAACTGAAGTCAGTTAGTATGGAGATAGGTTTCATTTTTATCCGGGAGGCCCGGCCGTTATTATCCAGGTCAAATTGAACAAATGCATCCGCATCCATGCTTCGGTCCGTCCATTTTGCGATAAAAGTGTTTCCTTTATAGGGTAACATTTCCCCTGTTAAAAAAAAGGATCTTTTAGAATCAAACCACAGTTTTCCATTTTTCACAGAAATTTCAATATCTCCGAACCAATTGTCAGTGTATGTACCTGTAAAGAGCGAGGTATCGTAACGGCCATTCGTGGTTTTTTGCCTTGCCTCGATGTCTTTCCATATATCCCCGGTAACCTGTTTTGCTTCAGCCTGGTTTTGTAAAACCCTGTCATGATTTTGTTTTACCCGGTCTGTTGGTTGCAAACCCAGGTAGCTGTCTTTAATAGTGTTGGTAATAGAAGTAAAAGCTGCTCCGGACTGCTGGTTTGTGAAAACAATAATCCCCAGTTTTAATTCCGGGATTAAGGTTACCTGTGTTACAATGCCGGCGAGCCCTCCAGTGTGGCTGGCCTGCAAGTACCCTTTTACATCACTTAAAACCATCCTAAGCCATATGCGGAAAATGTGTATTGTAAGAACTTGTCCCTTTCATGGGAATAATTGTTTGGGGGGTCCACATTTCATCATGGACACTTTCACGGAATAATTTTTACTTAAACCTTCTCCATATTTTCCCTTGTTCATTTGCAGGATGATCCATTTGCACATATCCGAAAGGTTGCTGTAAATTCCACCTGCCGGGTTTGCTGATTCACTCCAATCACGACGGATAACTTTTACTTTTCCTTCTACCGGTGCGTGCGGATCTATTACATTGGTTTTATTTTTCAACCTTTTATAAGAGGTGGCGCTATGCGACATGCCAAGCGGCTCCATGATCCTTGTTTGTACAAAATCTTCCCAGCTAATGCCTGAAATTTTTGCTACTACTTCACCCGCGACGATATAAAGCAGGTTATCATAATCGTACTTTGTTCTGAATCCTGAAACCGGTTTTAGAAATCGCAGGTTATGTAAGATATCTTTTTTTGTAAAATTATTCGAGTCGGGCCAGAACATAAGGTCGCCTGCTCCTAATCCCAGCCCGCTTCTATGTGTAAGCAGGTCGCGCACAGTAAACTCTTCTGTAACATAGGGATTGTACATTTTAAATTCCGGGAGATGGTCATTTACCTTGTCATCCCATGAAAGCTTGCCTTCATCCACCAATATACTTAGTGCCGCCGCCGTAAACGCCTTGCTGTTTGATGCTATGCCAAATAAAGTATGCTCGTCAACTTTTTGCATAGTATTTAACGAACGTACACCATAGCCTTTGGCATGGATTATTTTATCATCTTTAACGATCGCCACGGCAATCCCGGGAACTTCAAATGTTTTCAGCACTCTTTCCACAAGCGAGTCTATTTGGGCAGAACTTATACCCTGGGCCTTTAACGAAACGGATTGAAATATACTGATAACAATGATCAGGGTAAGCGCTTTCATTTTCATACATTGCCTGGTTTTTTTATTGAAATATATACCAATTATACTAAAAAAAAATTGATAGACAATTAAAAGAAACTGATAAATTATTATTAGGATCAAACCGTGGCATGGCCTGTAAACACCGAAGAAATAGGCATTTATTTAATAGGATGGAACAAAATGAATTTGACGGGTAGGAGCAGAGGGCAAAACAGGTTTAATCCCCGGGTTATTGAATTGTAGATGACCTTATTTAACGATTAGGCATATATTTAAAAACAGCAGAAGGCTACACTAATCCTTCAAATGAATCCAGCATCGATGGGCAGGATTATCAAAGAGATACAAAAAAGGAGTCTTCAAAAATATAATTTTCAATATCTATTTTTTTATACCGGTAAGAATATCTCCGGGAATTTAAATAGTTGATGACACCTTTTAAAGGACCGGCCAAAACCAGCTTACGGAAGAATCTTGCCGGCAGCTCGATTATCGCGGCGGCTTCTTCTTCAGTGATCCATGTCTTTTGTTCTTTCCTGGGCATTGTAAAATGAATTTAATTTTTTAAATTATTGGATGTAAAAGTACTGGTGCGTTTGAAGTAATTCTTTTCAAAATTTAGAATTAAAATCCGGTAATCGGCCTCCCGGTCAAGTTCTCTGAAAGAATATTTCTCAATTCTATATGAAGCAAAAACAAATTAGATGCCATAACTTCCGCTGCAGGGTTGAACTAAACAGGAAGGTATTTAAAATCAGTTTCACAACCTTGAGTTAAGTGAATTATGTAATATATTTTTATAATTGTGTAATATTTTAATCACCTGAGATATCATAAAGCAATTCATAAAAAGAAGCAAGCTCGTTTAGTGCCCTATTTATTTATCAGTTGCGACATGTGTTATTATTATCCCGAGAAATATATTCTACAAGGGGCGCATGCAGGTGTGCTGGTAGACCTAAGAAAAATGGCATGATATTTTATCTTTAAAATGATTATTCATATGCACCGGTAAAGTGCAGCACAAAAAATTAATGATTATGAATGCGCCAACAGTCCCTTATTTAAAAACGCTTGTAGATTGTCATAAAAAAATGATGGAAGATGGTTTTAAGGAAGATTTTGTAATTGAGGATGAGCAATTGAAATGTGTCAGAACAGAAAAAAAATACAAACCATCAGAAATAACAATTAATAATTTTTTCAGGTTTGAAGGGCAAAGCAACCCGGATGATAGTTCTGTAATGTATGTGGTTGAGTCAAATGATGGCGCCAAAGGCACTATTGTTGACGCGTATGGAGCTTATGCTGATCCGGACATTAGTGCTTTTATTACTGAAGTGGAAAATATTCAGAAAAAAATTTCCAAGTAATAAAAAGAAACTATTTTTCTTTTTGAGTTGTAGATATAAAATAAGCCATCTTATCCAGGATGGCTTATTTACGTAGATGAACATTATCTTCTTGAATAAAATACTTTCTTTCCCTAACAAGAAAACCATCTGAAAATTAGCCTAAAATAATAGAACTTCCCCTCCAAATTTCTGACAGTCGTCCTTGATTTCATTTATAATTTGCCCAGTAATTTCATCAACACATTTTCTTCCCGCGTAAGGGATGTTTTGTTATCGCCAATTTCAATAGTATCCAATTCATTCAGGTAACCAGCCAGTTTATTTTCTTCGTATAACCTGATAATACCGGGATGAACGTAATACTTTTTGCAGACTGTCCTGGTGTTGCCCAGATGTTGGCTAACAAAGTCAAGCGCCTCATTAATATTCCTTTTGGTAACTGTAGCATTTTCGATCATGAGCATATTCTTAAAAGCCATCAGTAAGTGCAGGCATCCGGCCCAGGTTCTGAAATCCTTGGCTGTAAATACATCTCCGCTGATTTCATGAATATATGCATTCACCATTCCAGAATCAATAGTCCGGCGTTGATTCTCCCTGTCATAGTATTGGAACAGTTCTTTGCCTGGAATATCCCGGCATTGTTGTATCACTTTTGCCAGTTTTTTATTTTTTAAAGATATGTCGTGGTGAATATTTTTTTTGCCTTTAAATGAAAACGAAATGGTATCGCCTTCTATATTTACATGTTTGTCATGCAAGGTTGTGATACCATGCGAACCGTTCATTTTCTCGTAGGCAGCATTTCCAACCCTGATATATGTACGCTCCATCAGGCTGATGATCAGGGCGATCACCTTCTTGTCACTTAAACCTTTAAGCGAAAGGTCTTTTTCCACTTGCTTTCTTAATGCGGGAAGCGCCTTACCGAATTCCAGTAATTTATGGAATTTGGTTTCATTCCTCAGGATATTCCACATGTGGTGATAGCGATACTGTTTGCGTTGACGGATATCATAGCCGGTGGCCTGGATATGGCCGTTAGGCTTTACACAGATCCACATTTTGCTCCAGGCAGGCGGTACCGCCAATTTTTTTATGCGTTCAATCTCTTCGCTTTCTTCGATTTTGGATTGCAAATAGGAGTAGATAAAATTCTTACCTTTTTTTAATCTTTCAATACCGGGCTCCTTATCTGATACATACATCAAATTAGCTGTAGAAGCAGACCCTGCATAGTCATTTACCAGTTTAACATGTTTGCTATGGCTTAATTGTACCATTATTATTATATATTTATGACAGGTAATAAAAAGCAGGGCTATGTATGATTTGCCCGGCTACCCCGCTTGTTCGCGGCAATGCTATTTTAGTTTTTGCTTTCCGTCGAGATTTATTGAATCGTATACGGCCTCAATATGGTTATTCTCTGGTATTTGAGTCTTCTTACTACTTACCGGAGAGGTATCTGAGTAGAAACCTCTTTCTGCCATCAGCGTTGAGGCGTCATGTACCTGTATTTCTGAAGATAAAGAATCTTCGAGCAGTGTTATAATGTCCTCATTCCCCATCGTTCTGCCCAATTGAAGTAGGGTAGTATAACTTTCTGTTGTAAAGCCAGCAATTTTCTGGGCAGCCATCATAAGGCCAACCTCCCTGATCTCTGCACCTTTTTCTGTTTTATCCATCAAGTCCTGCGACTCCTGGATAAGCGCAGCCATGGTTTCACATTTTTGTACACTGCGAGTCTGCCCTACCAGGTCAAAAATATGTTCAAGCTTTTCTATATTGGTTTGAGTAATTTCCCGGTAGTTGGAAAAAGCGTCTTTTAAAACCCGGGCTGTGGCGGCTTTCAGCAGTTTGGAAAGTGATTTGGCGAGATGCTTTTCTGCCCAATATATTTTTTTTAATTCATCAGCGAAAAAATTAATAAACGCCTTGCTCGCATCTGTTTCCGGAACCACATCCTCCTCATTCATTTTTGAGGCGGATGTTTTTTTATTTGCCATAATAATGGTTTATATAATGATTGGCCCCGGATGGCAATTAATTTACTATCAATGGCATTAAAGGGGTTGTGGATCCATGCCTGCCTGTTAAGAAACCTTGTCCTTAATTTTTCTTCCTGGAAAATACCTTGGCAATAATCCATATAACAACTAACAAAACCAGGACGACCAATATGGTACCAGTCCACACCCCAGCTTTAAAAATTCCTCCAATCATTTCGCAACCGGAAGCGAATACGGATATGAGCAAAATAGCACTTAAAATTTGATAAGATCTGTTTTTCATAAAATGTTTGGTTTAGAATTTATAGTTAGTAAATAAATTTTAAGAATGTGTTCCTTTATCTTGAGGAAGAAACCTTAGTTGTGCTGATTTTCAACTAAGTATTTAAAAAATTATGCCAAAAAATAGTGGGCTTTGTTTAAACGTACATAGGTCTTAAATGAACTCAAAAAAACCGGGAATTATTTTTGAAAGTACTTACTATTTTTACTGTGATCAGGTTCGCGCTGAACCTAATAAATATTAAGCTTTCACACTGATAATAAGTTTAGCCCGAATATATATAGTAACGATCTTTCAGTGGAGCAATTAAAAGTATCTTTATTTGAGCAAATTATTCCACATTACATACAATGCATGCCTTCGAAAAGAGATCGGAATAACCAGGAATTATTGGGAAAAAGAAATTGTAAAAATTGTACCTATGTCTAATTGGGATTGTACTTCGATTCGCGCACTGTGGCTCTGCAGGATGTTTAATGTAGTTGCAAGGCCAAGGCCTATTCCATTCCTTTTGGAAGTAAAGTAGGGTTCAAAAAGTTTTTCCTTGTTTTCCGCGCTTATACCACATCCATTGTCGGTGATATAAAGCTGAACGAATTTATTATGGCAAAGGGTTGCCACTTCTATAAGCCCTGTATCATCCGGAACCGCTTCTATTGCATTCACCAGGATATTCAATATCGCCATTTCAAGCTTGGGCTGATCTGCATTTATAATGCAATCAGTAGTATGGTAATTTGAGATAAGCTTAATATTACGCAGGATAAGTTTATCCTGAACGGACTCAACCACCTGGTCTAGAACCTTATGCAGGGAAACATTTGCCAAATTCATATCGGCGGGCCTCGAACTCTGTAATAATTCTGTTACGAGATCGTTGATCCGTTGCCCGTTCCGGTGAATGATATTGAGGTAAAAATTATCATCCTCATTGATATTTGTTTGCAAAAGATTTTCAACGGCGAGTTTAATATTGCTCAAAGGGTTTCTCACCTCATGGGCAAGCGTGCGGATAAATCTACCTGAGGCAGCTAGTTTTTCAGCCTGCAGTGTAGCTTTTTCAGCTATTTTAAGATCAGTTATATCGTGAATTATACCCTGTAAATAGTGTTCTTTCGCGCTATCCATTTCCATTGACGCTGACACCAGGCAGGTTTTAATTTCTTTGCCGGCCGTAACGAATTCCAATTCGTGGTTATCAATTTCACCATTGGTGCTTACCCTGGAAATAAAATAATCCATGTCTGCCGGGTTCTTTAAAAAAGTAATTAATTTTTTACCTATACAATCGTCGATGGTAAATTCAAGGATATCATTTACAGCGTAGTTAATAGTGGTAAGGGTTGTATCCTGTTTTGCGATGAATACGATGTCTTTGGATTTTTCAAAGATGCTCCGGTAACGCCGCTCACTTTCCTGTATTTTCTGCAGATTGTGAATACGTTCCAGTGTGTAACGGATGGTTCGCTCAAGCTTATCTTCATCAAGATCTGCTTTAATAAGGTAGTCAAAAGCGCCCGCCTTTGTGGCTTCGATATCAATATTATAATTTCCTTTTCCGGTTAGTAAAATAATAGGGGTGGTTGTATTTTTATTGATCACATCTTTGATAAAGTCAATACCGTTTTTAGCTCCGAGCCGATAGTCACAAAAACACAAAGAATACTTATTGGAGCATAGTTCCTCAATTGCCGTTGAGTAGCGCTGAACCCATTTTATTTCAAATTTCCAGGCAGTAATATTTTTCAAATAATCGCTGATTAAAATAAAATCATCTTCATCATCCTCCACTACCAATATCTGTAGTAGCTGCTGGTTATTTATCATGTGACGTTATTGATATTGTGGTAATATAATAGAGAACCTGGCGCCCTTGCCCGGTTCGCCCTCTGCAAAAATAATACCCTTATGATTGGTGATAATTTTCTTACAAATGCTTAATCCAATGCCGGTACCGGGATACTCAGATTTCCCTTCAAGGCGTTGAAAAAGCTGGAAGATTTTTGTAGCATACTGTTGTTCAAAACCAATACCATTATCTTGTATGGTGAGTAAATAATAAGTTGATTCAGTAAACAACTGGAACTTTATTTTTTCTTCCAGGTCCAGTGGGCGTGCGTTAATTTCAATCCGTGGTGGTATGGTAGGTACTCTAAACTTGATCGAATTATTCAGGATATTAACAAAGAGCTGCAGCATCTGGCTGCTGACAGCTTCAATAGAAGGCAAGGTGCCTACCTTTACGGTAGTATTGGTTTCCGCAATTATCAGGTCAAGGTCATCCGTGGCCTCGGCTACGATCACACCCAGGTCAACTTCTTCAGGAGGAGGTGTGTTCAGGCTTATCCTTGAAAAATCAAGGAGGTTATCGATCAGCTTGCGCATATTTTCACAGGCTGCAACTACCCGGTTGATATACAGGTTTCCATCTTCGCCTATTTTATTCGCAAATTTTACCTGGAGCCGTTGACTGAAAGTTGAAATTTTTCTCAATGGTTCTTGTAAATCATGGGAGGCAACATAAGCGAATTCCTCTAGTTCGCGGTTGGAACGGTTTAATTCCGCGATCTTATCTTCCAGCATTTTTTCATACCTGCGCAATTCGGTGACATCCCTGGTGGTACCTATTATTTTCTGTATTTCCTGTTTATTATTACGGATTATTTTTCCATAGGTTGATAATATTTTAATGATGCCCTTATTGTCCTTAATTTCATAATCCCATTGATAATTGTCCTTTTCCTTAATACTCTCAAGATTTTGGTCACTGTTCAGGTAGTCCTCCGTTTTCATGTGCCGGGAATACAAGTCTTTGTTAATAGTGAACTTGTTTTTTTCAGACTCATCATATCCAAAAATATTGTACATCCCTTCTGTCCAGAATACCGAGTTGCCTTCCGGATCACTTTCCCAGGTTCCGTAGTTGAGGAATGTCTCATTTTCAAGCATCATTGATTTGTAGTCGGCAAGGCTTTTCATACTCTCTTCCTGTATCGTAATATCACGCGTAAGACCTGTAACGGATTTTATATTTCCCAGCGCGTCATATTCAATATTGGCATCTTCTATTACTGTAAGTAGGTTTCCATTCTTTGTTCTTAACTGAAATTTATTGTGGTAAAAGTCTTTGATTTTACCCTCTTTGAACCTGTTTTCAAATTGCAGGTAGGCATCATTTTTTAAAATGAAGCTGTTATACAAATCACGGGTGATGCTGGTTTCCCTTTCCTCATCTAAATCAAATTCCAATAATTTATACATACCTTTTGTCCAGTATAATTTCCCACTTGTTACATCCCACATCCAGAAGCCGAATTTTAATAACGACTCTGCATTATTGATCAGGTCGTCTGCAGTCTGGTTTTTTAATACGGGGATAGCTAACTTTACCGAATTCTCCAATTGAATATAATAGTAGCGTTTGTGAAGCTTCCGTACTTTAAGCCTGTAATAACTATGATTTTTTGATTTATTTACAAGGCGGTAACTGGCATCCGGGAAAATAGCATTATCATCTCCTTCCAGCAAAGCCTGGATTGCATCTTTAAAGGGTGTATGGTCCTCTTCATCCAGCAACGGGTAAAAACTATATTTCAATTCTGCGAGGTCTTCAACCGTGTAATTAAATTCATGGCTAAACTTACTATTGGCATATACGATCACATCGGTTTCCGTATTGTAAAAAAGAATGGGCTCCGCCGAAAAAAAAGAGAAATTTTTTCCGAAAAAGGTATGCTCCCCATCGGTACTGAGGATATCTCTTATTTCAGTAAAGCCTGCTAAAAAGGAATCCAGCATTACATTATTATTGTTCGTTAAACTCGTTGTATTGTTTCATTTTATTATATAAGGTCTTTCTGTCAACGTTTAATAATTTAGCTGCTTTGCTTTTATTAAAACTGGCCTTTTTTAACGCTTCCAGGATCATTTCATATTCCGCATCAATACTTACGGTTTTTAAAGTGTATTTGCTTAATTTATTATATTCTTCAGGGGCGGGGGAATGCATTTGAGCTTCCTGCGGGCTGCCTAAATGGGAGTTAGTGTTCCAGGTTGTTGCTTCACCTGCCGGCATTTTATTATCTTCTTCATTAATAGATTCAAACGTAAGCCTGTTATGGTTCACCAATTCGAAAGGAAGCGCTTTGACATCTATAATATCTCCATCCGTTAATAAGGCTGATCGCTTTACCACATTTTTCAATTCGCGAAGATTGCCTGGCCATTTATAGTATTTAAAAATGTGTTCCACTTCCGGACTAAATCCCCTGACCTGTTTTTCCAATTCCATATTGCTCTTATCCAGGAAAAAATGTGCAAATGTCAGGATATCATCCCGGCGTTCCCGTAGGGGAGGTACATTGATACTAAACTCATTAAAACGGTAATACAGGTCTTCCCTGAATCTGCCGATTTTAGCCGCATCCCATAGTTGTTCATTACTCGCAACGATAATCCTGATATCCAGGTCAATATCTTTATTGCCGCCAACCCGGCGCAACTTTCTTTCCTGTACAACCCTTAATAGAGAAACCTGTGCATCATAAGAAAGATTAGCTATTTCATCCAGGAAAACAGTACCACCGTTAGCAAGTTCAAGACTACCGATCTTTTGATTGGCAGCGCCTGTAAAAGAACCTTTTTCATGCCCGAATAATTCACTTGCCGCCAGTTCTCTTGATAATGCGCCGCAATCGATCGCGATAAAGGGTGCATTGCTCCGCTTACTTCTCGAATGTATTTCCTGGGCGATAGCTTCTTTACCACTGCCACTTTCACCGGAAATGATCACGCTGTAATTGGTAGGAGCCACGAGGTCCATCTGGCGCAGGATATCCTTAAATTCCCTGCTGTCACCGAAAATATATTGAGCATTCTTACTTTCTTTTCGCTGGTTTCCCTGGCTTCTCCGCCCCATCTGATTGCCACCTGCAAATGATGTGTCTATTGCTGCCGGGTCATTAGTTAAGGCGATTGCGTTCCTGATAGTAATTAAAATCTCTTCGGGAAACAATGGTTTGGTAACGTAGTCAAACGCGCCATGCTTCATTACTTCAACCGCCATTTTTATTTCACTGTAACCTGTAATGATGATTACCGGAACTTCAGGGTTTATTTGTTTGATTTGTATCAGCAACTCCTTACCATCTGTATCACCTAATCGAAAATCACAAAGGATCGCGTCAGGTGGGTTTCTCTCCAGTTCTTCCAATCCTTTTTTTCCGGAATGCGTGATTCTTACGTCAAATTGATTTCGCCTGAAAAAACGTTCCAAAAGCAGGCACATATCCATGTCGTCATCTATGATTAAAATTTTGTTCATATAATCGGTTTAATTTTTTAATAAATAGTAGAAAGGTGGTGTTGAATCAAATAGCTAAACCCCGTTCCAATGATACAAATGGCTATTCCCGGCTTCCGTAATAAAAAATAATCCTTCAATTGGTAAGATTGAAGGAATTCACATTAATGGCTCATCCAAAAAGTTTCTTCTATGAACTTATTCTTACTTGAAGAAAAAGTTGAATTTTTTTCAATGATTGGATGAAATTGAATGATTGGATTAACTTGAATGTAGTATCGT
>JBBJMD010000253.1:0-4795 GCA_037719925.1 Ferruginibacter sp. | reverse complement strand
AAATATTTTTTCAGTTATAAAATAAGCATTTTAGGATTCTCCTTTTATTGTAAATATTGGTAAAAATCGGCGCTCTTTTCTTTTTTATTTTACATTCAAAACGATTGCAAATGCGTCCCTCAATTCTGGTAATAGGCAGCTCAAATACTGATATGGTTATTAAGGCAGATCACCTGCCGGCTCCGGGAGAAACTATTCTTGGTGGAAAATTCTTTATGAACCCGGGAGGCAAAGGCGCTAACCAGGCTGTGGCCGCAGCAAGGCTTGGCGGCAATGTAACTTTTATCACAAAAACCGGCAACGATATATTTGGCAAGCAATCGGCACAGTTGCTGGAAGAAGAAGGTATCAACACCTCACTTATCATCTCGGATTCTTTACATCCTTCAGGTGTTGCTATGATCACGGTAGATAAAAACGGTGAGAATTGTATTGTAGTGGCATCGGGGTCAAATGCAGCTAACTTGTCATCTTTATAACGCCAAAGAAAAATTCAGGAAGCTTTTATTGTTTTAATGCAGTTAGAAATTCCCGTGGCCACGGTGGGCATGTAATGTCTGTGACGGCGCAAGCTAATGTAAAGATAGTACTTAACCCTGCGCCTGTATGTGCATTAAGTGATGAGATGCTGCAATACGTTTCGATAATTACCCCAAATAAAACCGAGGCGCAAATGCTAACGGGCATTGTTATTACAGATGATGCTTCTGCAGAGCAGGCTGCACATATTACAGGACAAAGGGATAGAAACGGTGATTCTCACTCTAGGTTCCAGAGTTGGTATGGTCCTTCATCAAGATAAATGCTTAATAATTGAAGCGCCTAAGGTAGTTGCCATTGATACCACAGCTGCGGGTGATGTTTTTAATGGTGCCTTAGTGGTATCGCTGTCGGAGGGTAATGATGTACTCACTGCTACTTCATTTGCCTGCCAGGCTGCTGCTGTTTCAGTCACAAAAATGGGGGCGCAGGCTTCTGCACCATATAAAAATGAGGGTGCATGCTATGGCAGAAAAAAAAGTTGTATAAAAAATTACAGTATTCAATGGCTAAATGAATAACAGTAATAAAAATTCAGATCAATAATTTTATAAATAACGCAACATGAAAAAAGCATTAATGGCAGGTTTATTATTTTTTATCGTATACACGATGCAGGCACAAAAAACACTTACCATCTCCAAAAATGTTTTACATGATAAGTTAAAAGGTGGCTGGGCAGGTCAAACAATTGGTGTAACCTTTGGCGGACCTTATGAATTTCGCTTTCAGGGTACGTTTATCGGCGACTACCAACCCTTACTTTGGTATAATGGTTACCTGAAAAATACAATGATAAATAATCCGGGACTATATGATGATCTTTATATGGATCTTACGTTTGTAGATGTGTTTGAAAAATTTGGTTTGGATGCACCGCTTGATTCTTTTGCCAATGCCTTTGCCCATGCAGGTTATGCATTGTGGCATGCAAACCAGGCGGCACGTTATAATATTTTAAATGGCATTAAAGCGCCTCAATCAGGTTATTGGAAAAACAATCCACATGCCGACTGTATAGATTACCAGATAGAGTCTGACTTTGCCGGATTAATGAGTCCTGGCATGCCTAATACGGCTTCACAAATAAGTGATAAGATTGGTCACATTATGAATTATGGTGACGGCTGGTATGGCGGCGTTTTTATAGGAGCTATGTACACACTTGCCTACAACAATAACAACATCCCCTTCATTGTAAAAGAAGCCTTGAAAACAATTCCGAAGCAAAGCGAATTTTACCAATGCATTAATGATGTAATAGGGTGGTATCAAAAATATCCAAACGATTGGAAGCAAACCTGGCTGGAAGTACAAAGGAAATGGGCAAATGATATTGGTTGCCCCGATGGAGTATTTGCACCATTCAATATTGATTCTAAAGTAAACTCTGCTTATGTGGTGATTGGGCTTTTGTATGGCGGCGGTGACTTTACAAAAACACTCGAAATCACCACACGCTGCGGACAGGATGCTGATTGTAACCCGTCAAGTGTGGGAGGAATTTTAGGAACTGTTTTAGGATACAATAAAATACCAGCATATTGGAAACAAGGTTTAAGCGAAGCTGAAGGAATTGATTTTAAATACACCACCATGTCATTAAATGATGTGTATGATATTGGCTTCCGCCATGCGCTGGCAAATATTGAACGCAATGGTGGAAAGATCAATGGAGACCAAATAATGATTAAGACCCAAACACCTGAACCAGTAAAATTTGAAAAGAGTTTTGAAGGCGTTTACCCGGTTAAAAAAATGCCGGCACAATGGTCAGCGAATAAAGATGAAATCTCTTTTGATTTTGAAGGAACAGGCTTTGTGCTGAGAGGTGATGCATCAAAATGGGAAAGTAAATCTGATTATGTTTTTAATACTGACTTGTACATAGACGGGCAAAAGACCGAATCAATAAAACTGCCCGTTCGCTTTACTACAAGAAGGCACGAACTGGCATGGAAATATGATCTTCCCAAGGGCAAACATTCCGTGGTTATAAAAATTAAAAATCCCCTAGACGAGCATCCCATAAATTTAATGGAGGCAATTATTTATGCTGATGAACCTATTGATGGTATCAGGGAAAAAGAAAAAGAAGCGCAAAATTTTAAGGCAAAATCTATGTAATCATGCTAAGGATTTTACAGCTTATTTTATACCTGCTTTTATCTGCAAATCTTTTTGCGCAGATGCCATTTTTAGAATTGAAAAAAAAAGCAGAGGCTTATGATGTTGCCCTAAACAAACTTCGAAAAAAAAATCACAATCATCGTGAGCTCCCAGCCATTGATTTTTTTCTTTTTGGTATGGGCAACCGTAAAAAAATGATTTACAAAAATGGCAGCCTGATTGATGCTTTAAACGGCAATACATTATTTCAGTGGACTATAAATAAAGAATTGATTATTCCATCAGAATACACCGTTTACATCAAGACAAAAGAAGAAAAGGAGGTGATTATTTTCGAAAACGAAAAAGGTGTTTTTTTAAAGGAAGGAAAAAAGCAACAGGCTTTAGCTCAAAGCAATCTTAATCTCCCGGAATTTAAAGGCAATTCTTTTGCGCCTGTGCTTAAAGTTTTGCATCACGAAATTTTAATTAATATCATTAATGGCAAACCGGTTCCTAATTTTTTTGTGTATCAAAAGCCCTGGTATCGTGATGCAACTTTGATGGCAATGGTACTAAAGAAAACAAACAATTTACGGCTTATCAAAGATTGGATAATGGGTATACGTGATCCCTTTGACCGCAACAACCATGGCATCAGCGAAGCAGATAATCCGGGGCAGGTTTTGTTTCTTATTTCTTTGGTAGGTAATGCACAACACACGGTAGTGAAAACTGTTTTAGATTCTTTACAACAATTTATCAAACACTCAAATGAGGGAGCCTATATCGAAGGCAAAACAGATTATGCCCTGCATCCTGTTTTTCAAACCAAATGGATTAAATACGGACTGAATTCATTACACATTGCCGACAGCTTTAATATTCCAAAAGTGTATGACAGCTATTCTTCTTTATTCTGGTGGCATTACAAAGAGGCGCATGTGGAAGGCAAACGTTTTGATGAAGGCAGTGGTATTGATTACCCTTATCTTGTTTGGGCTGAAGATCATTTTTTTAACGAGCATAAAGGCTATGTTGGAGATCGTTCTTATCCTTTATCATGGGAGGCAAATGCAAGTGATGCCAATTATCCCGGGATGAAAATAGTGGATGAGCGTTATGTTTCTTTGAAGTTAAGTCCTCCTCACACCTGGCATGCTGCCGAAATGTTTTTATTACTTATTGAACAAAATCATTAAACCAAAACAACAATGTTCATCATACAAAATTATTCAACAGCAATTTTATTCTGCATCATCACCATGATATGCTGGGGCTCATGGGCCAACACACAAAAGCTTGCCGCAGGAAGTTGGCGGTTTGAATTATTTTATTGGGATTATGTGTTTGGAATTTTATTGCTTTCGCTTGTTTTTGCATTTACGCTTGGCAGCAGCGGCAGTGGCGGAAGAAACTTTATGGATGACATTACACAGGCAGATAACAATAATATTTTATCAGCAATTATTGGAGGCGTAATTTTTAATGCAGCAAATATTTTATTGGTTGCTGCCATCGCTATAGCAGGCATGGCTGTTGCATTTCCGGTTGGTATCGGGCTTGCACTGGTGATAGGTGTAGTGGTTAATTATGTTGCCAATCCTGTTGGCAATCAGTTGTTGTTATTCAGTGGCGTTGCATTAATTGTTGTAGCTATTTTACTCAATGCAAATGCTTACAGAAAAATGCAGTCGGGCAATAAAAATACTTCATCAAAAGGTTTGTTGCTTTCCATTATTGCCGGTGTGCTGATGGGCTTTTTTTACAAGTATGTTGCCGCAGCCATGTTTCCTGATTTCAATGTTCCTGAAGCAGGCAAGTTAAGTCCTTATACAGCCGTTGTATTTTTTTCTTTAGGTATTTTGCTGAGCAATTTTTTGTTCAACACATTGCTCATGCGCAGGCCATTTGTTGGCACTCCTGTTAGCTATGCAGATTATTTTAAAGGCGGTTTTAAGAATCATATTACGGGCATTCTTGGTGGCGCTATTTGGTGTGTGGGTATGTCATTCAGCATCATTGCATCAGGCAAAGCAGGGCCGGCTATTTCTTATGGGTTGGGTCAGGGTGCTACAGTTGTGGCTGCTATCTGGGGCATTTTTATCTGGAAAGAATTTCGCAATGCTCCTAAAGGAACATCAGT
>JBBJMD010000252.1:0-4803 GCA_037719925.1 Ferruginibacter sp. | reverse complement strand
TATTTTTATTTTTTTTTTATAATATCCCGTAAAAGATCTACAAATTCATCCTGGAATGGATGCCGGTCATTATAAGGTTCAGGGTGATTGTTAATAATTTTTTGGGGCATATTTTCAAAAACCCTGTTGCCGTTATGGGTGTGAACATCAACGCTTAAGTAATAAATAATATTATCTTCTTGCAGGGATAAAGCGATGGACTTAATGGTAGCCAGGTTTTCAAAACCTGGCAGGTTAACCGAAACATTCAGGTGGGGATAGTCATTCACAAATCGTTCTTCTAACTTATTTCTTAATGCTATTATATCCTCTTTTATATCGTCTATAAGATTTTCAATTTTCATAACGGGTATTACTTTTACGAATATGGCTTTGCATGGGCCACTTATTACCGGGCTTTATTTGCCCGTGTTAATTCAGGATCACTGCGCTGCGCTGCTGGCAATGATGATATCAGCCTGGTTTAAAAAAATTAACGCAGGCATTTGCTACTGCAGGTAGGCAGGCAGGCGTATTAAAAAGGCGAATTGGTATTGATCATGATTACTATCTTCGGATAACCTGCGGGGATGGCTCAATTCAATAGCAGTCTGGTGAAGGTCAGTTTGTTGCTTCATAGGATTCGGGGGTTCAGGGGTACAGAACAAAACTCCTATTTTTATAATAAATAAATTTAGACAAACCTATCGGTTTAATGTAGAATGATTTCTACTCCTTGTAGTAAAGGGCATATGCGCCTTACCACCCCGGGGATTTAGTTGAATTGCACCATTCTTTTAATGGAGATTTTTATAATGATTATTTTATCAGAACTTGATTTGCCAGCATTACCCGCCCATGCAACAGGGTGGCCATCATTTATTTTACAAGACCTGGTTGACTTGCAACGTATAACATTGATGGGGCCCAAATATCCTTTCAAAAAAACTTTATCAGGTGAGGGGCGATATTTTTTTTGAAAAATGAAACGCCGAAATCTCAAATCGCTTTTGAAGATAAAGGCGATGCGCATCGATCCTGTTGAACCCGGAATCCAGCGTAAGTGTTTTTAAGCCCTTTCGTTTGCAAACTTCTATAACGTAATCAATCAGTTTACTGGCATACCCTTTACCGGTTCTGCCGGGCATTGTCGCCAGGTCATCGATGTAGCAATGTTTGCCGTTAAAAAGAAACTGTTGAAACCGGTACCCGATCGCAGATACCGCATGGTTATCTTCTTCAATATATGCCAGGTGGTAGCCCTCCGAGATCATCTCTATAACCGTGGATACAAATTCGTTTTGCTCCAGGTGGGGCCTCAGCACTTTCAGTACATCCCAGCATTTCAATATTTCGTCTTCATTCGTCGCCAATGATATCTTCATATTATATCTTTATAATTTGCAATTCTTATAAAAAATTTCAGATCAACGCGTTTTCACCCGGAGGTACTCGATTGCTTTGTCTAACACCGGATCCCTTTACTGCAGGTATTCGGCTATCGACGGAACCACTTCGATGTCGGGTTTAATTCCAAAGCTGACAAATTCCCTGCCATCAGGATACGTATCTTTTTTAGTAGATATGCGGGCAGAACCACCGCCGGGCAACACAAAGGAAAAAGGCTGACCGGTGCTGCCAAAAGACTTTTCACCCATCTTTATCATGTGGCTTTGCCTGTCTGCATAAATAAGAAAATCTTCGGCCGAGGATGTGGTTGCATGACCCAGCAATATCACGGTTGGAACCACCAGCCTCCTGGCATTCAGCACATTGGTATCAGGCGCATATTCAAAGTTATAATAGTACCTGTCGATAAAGCTTAGGAACGCTTTCCTTGACCATTCATTATTTGAGGTATCAGCAGCGCTGGTAAATTTTCTCCAGGCTTTATAGGCCAGAATATGCAACCGGCTTAAACTTTTTGCGCCAAATAATAATGTATCAGGGGTAAGGTACTGCAGGATCGCTGTTCCAATATCAGTGTTGCCGCCACCGTTGTAACGAAGGTTTACTATTAAACCTTTTGCTTTATATAAATCAGGCAGCCGCTCAATAAACAAAGTATCGATACGGGGATCGCCAAAAGAATTTAAAGCCACATATGCCAATTGTTTATCGTGCCATTTAAATTCGAGCAGTTCCCTTTTATTTTCAAACGGGGGAAACACCGCTTCTTCCGCTGATTTATTGTGTACCAGTTGTAAAGAAATTATTTTATTTACAGGTTTTTTAATTTTAACAGAAAAGCTGTCGCCTTGCATTCCCTGTAATAACCGCTCTACCGACCAATCCTGCAGCACATACTCCGTGGAAGATGAAATGTAAGGTGCAACATTCTCGCCAGGAAATACAGGTAGCTGCGATATGTATTATTTATAGGCATTGGGTTGGTGCTGGCCTTTAAAGGTGATATCGGAGTGGCCTCAGACCAGCGTCCTCCTTCACTCTTGCATGCCATCTGGTTGGCGGATGCTTTTTCATTTATTTATATACTCTCGATGCTTTATTTAATGCTGCTGGTATTGATCCCCAAATTATTATTCCGTTCAAGGTTACTTTTATTCGGCCTTTGCTTTTTTTTGATCATTGTCGCTATTTACCTCGTTGTATGGGTACTTGATTTTTAATTGAGGCCGGCAGACTCCAATGGTAAAAACATGCACCTGCAGCATTTTGAATTATCAGTTGTTTATTTTATCCAGGTAGGAACAGTTTGTGCAGTGTTGTTGACTTCTGTTGTAGGCCTGATCGTAATTAAAATGGATTGCCGATATGCAGCGTATGAATGAGCTTCAGCAAATAAACCGGCGAACTGAACTGGAACAATTAAAGAGCCAGGTAAATCCCCATTTTCTGTTTAACACGCTTAATAATTTGCTGGTACTACAAAAACGGATCAGGAGAAAGCGACCCAGGTTTCACACGGTTTGTCTGACCTTTTGCGATACCAGTTGTACGACAGCGCAAAGGAAAAGATCCTACTCTCAAAAGACATTGACCTTATCCATAATTTGCTGTCGCTTGAAAAAATACGGAAGGATGATTTTACCTTCGAGCTTCATACGGAAGGCAAAACCGGTGGTATTTTATTGCCCCCGTTCCTGTTCATTCCGTTCGTTGAAAATGCGTTGAAATATGGAGCCTCGTCGGTTGGTCATTCCTATCTTAAAATACAATTCCGCATTACGTACAAGGTCCTGTATTTTGAATCAGAAAATTCGAAGCCTGCGACGCGGCAAAATTTACCGGGGGCATCGGGCTAAAAAATATAAAGCGAAGACTGGAGTTGCTTTACCTGCATAATTATACATTGGAAATCACTAGCGTCTTGTTAAGTATGAAGATAAGATGATGAAATTCATTACTGCTGTGGCTTTGGACCCTGATAATAATTCAAACGATTTGAATTAAATCTCGACTATACTTTTTAGTAAATTAAATTTTAATGTCTTTTAAAGAATTTTTGTACTTGAGATAATTGGTATTCACCTAATGCTTTAGCAATTTTTTGCTGCCAATTATTAACAAGCCGCTAGTGATTGGAAATAATAGATAGTCCTGATAAATATATTGTTAAACTTACTTTACCATTATGACATGTATTATTTGTAAAACGGTGAAGTTTTAAAAGAATAATTATACAAAGCGCTTTCCACATACATACCCCGGATTTCAGCAAATGACAATGACAACAAATTCATTAAATCTTCGTGCTCTGTAAACCTGGTGCACCCGTTGCAGAAAAATACCGATTTTTGTATACCCTGCACACGGATACTTATATGATGCCTTCAAAAATCGTTCAATCCATGACCAAAGACAAAAAAAATACCTCGCAGCATATCCTCAGTACCTCCTCGAATCTTTTAGGTATTTGCTTTATCGTGTTAACTTCACTAAAGCTATTGAAGATGCAGAGCGATACCCTGGTAGATGAATTTACAGCCAGCGCCATGATACTGTTTATGATCAGCTGTATCCTCTCGTTCCTCTCACTTAAAAGTAATGGCAGGTGGGTCAGCCTTTATGAAAGTGTGGCAGAAGTACGGTTCCTGACCGGACTTATTTGTTTGTTTGGCACAACCATGCTTATTACTTTCAATATAATTTAATTAAAAGGATTTTAGGTCGTATATCCATCTGGTTGTTCGTAATGCTGTAAGAAATCGCGCAAACCATGATTGCGAGTTGAAAAAGTGAGTCCAGGTAAAAAATTTTTAGACTGTAATGTCCAATTTTTAAAAATTCATTTGTTATTGTTGTAATAATTCAAATATTCATTAACAATTTAAAATTTACACAAATGAAAGAATTTATTTTGATTTTCAGACATGAAAATGCTACATCAAAAGTTTCACCAGAACAAATGCAAATTTGGATGAAACAACAAAGTGATTGGGTCGGAGGTATTGCAGCTCAAAACAAGTTTATTAGTGGTACAGGATTACTTTTTGACAATGCAAGAGTGGTAAGACACAATAATATTGTAACAAACGGGCCATTTGGAGAAATAAAAGAAACACTTGGAGGTTATATTATGGTAAAGGCCGAAACTGTTGAAGAAGCCGTTGAATTTGCAAAAGGTTCACCGGTTTTGCAAGGAGAAGGAAATAGCGTTGAAGTTAGACAAATTACAAAACACTAATTAATATTATAATAAAGACCGCTGATTTTAATAGGTCTTCTAATATTCAATGGAAAAACCAGGATTGATACCACATTTATTTAGGACAGAATACAGCAAAATAACTGCCGTACTTTGCAAACTTTTTGGTATTGAGCATATTGAAATTGCAGAAGACATTGCCAGTGAAACTTTTT
>JBBJMD010000079.1:0-16837 GCA_037719925.1 Ferruginibacter sp. | reverse complement strand
TCCCCGAGGCGGCATGATGCCCGTGCCCGGCCCTGCTGTCTTCAGGAAAGCGGGTAATAATTACGTCCGGCCTAAACTTGCGGATCACCCACACCGCATCACTTAATAATTTATCGTGACCCCAGGTGCGCAATGCTTCTGCCGATGTTTTGCAAAAGCCAAAATCATAGGCCCTGCTGAAAAATTGTTCTGTGCCATCTACCCTTCGTGCCGCCAGTAATTCCTGCGTGCGTATCAAACCAAGGTCGATGCCTTGTTCATCCCCAATTAAATTTTGGCCGCCGTCACCCCTGGTCAAACTTAAATATCCTGTACGATATAATTTTTCATTGGCGAGGTAGGCCAGTAAGCGGGTATTTTCATCATCCGGATGAGCGGCGATATACAAAACAGACCCCAGTACATTCAATTTCTTGATCTGCAATAAAATTTCGGATGAAGTAAATGTTGTAGGTGTTTGTGCATTGGTAAGGATGGAATAAGAAATAGCAAATAAGACCACTAAAGATTTGTGCATATGATTCTAATGATTTGCGAATGTAAGTTATGGCTGGTTACGGATGTTCAACAGCAGAATTTTGCTGATGCATTAAGGATGATTCCCGCTTTATTTAACAATCGTTTAAGAATCGTGCATACTTTTTAAATAATCAACTGAACTCTTTTCAGGTTGTTCACACGCATCAAACGATCACCGAACCCTTGTAGCGAATTAGTTATTTATTGTCCAACTAAAAAAACTGCATTGCAGAATAACATCTTCCCATTTTCCCAAAAACAACGAAATATGGGGTTATCGGCCAGGTACACAACACTACCCCTGCCATAATCCTGAACCCCGATCGACACGCCTTCTTTTATCTTTTCTTTCAGGGTATGCCCTACAAATCCCGCTGTATAACTGTCTTTTTTTATAATGCCGACATTCCACCCATTTTTCAAATATTCGTACATATTTGCATCCTGTTTCAGATTGTAAAAAAAATTTGGAAATCCAAATCCCAGCGGATGTGAATTGTCGAGCTCAATTTTATAGATGGCCCCGGCAATATTGCTCATAATGCCGTTGTGCTCGCTTTCTTCAAATTTTTTTAATTCAGCATAGGTCAAAGGCTTCTCTTCCTTTTTCTCCTCCTCATTTTTTTTGAATTTTATGTTCCAATCACCTTTTGCCATTTGCGCCACGGCGTTTTCCATAGCAATGAGTTTACCTCCTTGCCGCAGCCAGGACTTTAACTCTTTGTCCGCATCCTTGTCACTCAGGAATTGGTACCGCCCGTTTGGTAAGATGAGTACATCGATCTTTTTCCAGTTCACATTGTCCATATCTTCGGCATTGATCAGGGTAAGCGGGTAGTTCAATTGCTGTTCAAAAAGATGCCAGACCTCGCCGGCGGCACTTGGGTCAACCCCTTTGCCAGTGAGTAAAGCAACATTGGGTTTGCTAATAAAATGCACCTTTTCACTTCCGAAATCAGCGCCCATTTCTACAAATCCGGAAGAAATAGGCACCACATTCGCGTCATGATTTTTAGCGCTGCGGGTAAAGGCTTCCATCTTTCCCTCGTTCCCTTTTTTAAGAACGATGAGGGTCCCTCTTTTAAATGTGCTCCCGTTGAAAGTAAAATCTTTTTCGGCATAACGAACTTTTATGCCCGCATTGATAACCGACGCTAAAAATTTAGCATCTTCAAATGAAACATAACTTACCAGGTAACCATACGATGTTTCAGGAACTGCACTATTATTTACTTTCTCCACATAAGGAATAAAAGCGACTTTCTCTTTCATGGCGTACGCCTGCAATCCATACACATAGGGCAGGGCCCAGGCGGTAATATCGTAGGTGGCGGAATCAATCAGCCTAGACCTTGGTTCGAATAAAACCTTTGCCAGTATTCCTTTTGGTTGATAAGTACTTATCACCAGGGCGTTGGTAGCATTAAATGATTCTTCTTTTCCGGTAAAATAACTATAGCCCCTTAAATTTCCCGCCGCAGCTGTCCCATAAGTAATCCCATTGATATCCAGCAGGTGTTTAAGGCTATTCAATTTATTGGTAGTAACGTCCGTTATAACAAAAGATTTATACTCCCCCACCCCGTTGTTCCTGCTATTATCAAAAAACTGCCTGAATTCTTTCAGCAGGTTGCCTGAATTTTTAGCAGACATTTCCAGGGTACTCATCGTGGTGGTAAAATGGTGGGCGATCCTGTCTGTGAGCGTAAGGGTATCCCCGTTACTGGTAACAATTGCCGAACCCGCGCGACCGCCCCCACCTTGTTCAAAGGTCATCCCAATACTGCCATTATAAATAGGATAGGTGTCGCCGTAAGAAGGATAGAAAAGATCGAATACTTCCTTGGTAAAATACAGCCAGCCATTGGCGTCAAAATATTTAGCATTGTTCTTTCCGATCACCACCTGGAAATCCTTTTGCCAGGGGGTAATCACTTCATGATAAGGCTGTGCCGCCGGAGCAAAATAATAAGGATTGTTGTACCCTTGTTCATGGTAATCGCTGTGTACCTGTGGCATCCAGCGGTTATAATAACTCATGCGCTGCCGCGTTTCCAGCTGTGTTTGCCATGCCCAATCCCTGTTCAGGTCAAAATTATAATGGTTGTATCTTCCCCCGGGCCATGGTTCACTATGTTCCCTGGCGTTCGGGTCAGGATTGGCATTCAACCCTTTCATTTGCCTGAACCAGTTAACATAACGATCGCGGCCATCCGGGTTAATACACGGATCAATGATCACCACTACATTTTTTAAATATTCCTTAGTTTCGGTATTTGCCGGGTTCAATAATTCATACAAAGTTTTCATGGCAACTTCGCTGCTGCTGGTTTCGTTACCATGTACATTATAGCTCAGCCATACGATGGCGGGCGCATTCAGATCGGCGGGCTTATCATTCAACATCCCTGTAAGGCGTAGATTATTTTTCCTGATTTCTTCGAGCTTAACAAAATTTTGTTCCGAGGCGATAAAAGCTAGTAAAAGTGGCCGGTTCTCGCTGGTTTCGCCATATTGTTCCAGGTTCATCATTTGCGGTTTTGCTGCAGCCGCATGCTGAAAATAGCTAACTATTTTATGATGCGGCGTATACTGCGCTCCCAACGGGTAACCAAGAAATTCTTCCGGACTTTTAAGTTGCTGGGCAAAAATAGAAAATGAGATAAACAACAAACAGCAGGACACCGAAAAATATTTCATAAATAGGATTGTAAATAAATAATGTGGGAAGATAGGAAATTAATCAGCAAGCCTGGGGTGGCACCGCCATTCATCCAACCCGGATAATTTATTATTTAAAATCGATTTGTACCCGCTTTCCTTTGTTCATCAGGCCGCGATCAGATAGCGTAAAAAATTAATTGCCCCGCCTGCGAGTAAGCGGAGCAATTAACTCATTAGTAATTATATTTTATTTGCCGGGAACAAAATTGAATGACAGCCTTGCAAATACATACCTTCCATTGTACCCCATTTGCTGTACACGCCTGCTATAAATAAACCTGCCCAGTGATACATTATTACTATGGATATGCTTATCCTGGTAAGTATCAAAAATATTATTTGATCCAACGGTCAATGTAAAGCTTTTCGCAAAATCATAACTGAGTGAAAGATCAGTTACGGTTTTAGCGCTGAACTCCTGGTCCGATGTTTCTTTCTGGCCCGTAAAGGCATTTACCAGGAAGCTGGCAGGATTGTCTGGGTTAATGGCGGGATCGAGGTAGGTAACCTTACCAAAATAGGCCAGCCTCAACATCGCACCGAACTTTTTATGATTAAAATTGATAGTGAAATTACCCTTGGACGCAGGATTAGCCACTTCGATCCGGCTCTGGTCTTCCCTGTTAAAATAGTTGGCAAGTTGGCCTGACCCTACGAGGATATCAGAAGCCTTGATGATGGGTTTGCCATCGGCGCCTTTTTTCACTTCATTCTTAATGAAGGTAGCGGCCAACGTAAACCGCAGCCTGTTTACATTATTAATAACAGTACGGTAGCTAATTACAGCCTCAAGCCCTTTCGCGCGCGTATCGATGGCATTGGTGAAAAAGTTTGCAGATGTGGCGCCATTATCCTTCAACAACTGTGTTAAAACAGCATCTGTTCCCCCGGAAAAGTTATTGGTCAGTACTATCCGGTTCCTGATGTTGATCAGGTAGCCATCTACGGTAATTTCAAGGCCTTTTACCGGGCTTGCTGTAAATCCGACAGAATAATTCTGGGAGGTTTCTTCTTTCAGTTTTGGAATGCCCAGTATTTCGGCAGGCTTGCTGTCATTGGTAAAAGTGCCGCTTTCAGTAGCAACCAGACCTGATGGAGTGGAAACGAATAAGGTATTTGTTTTAGCATAATATTTTTGCTGCATAGAGGGGGCCCGGAAACCGCTGGATGATGCGCCTCTTATGGTAAAATGATCGCTCAGTTTATAGCGGGTAGCCACCTTATAATTTAGCGTGCCCCCAAAATCAGAATAGTTTTCAAAACGCAATGCGCCCTCTACCAGCCATTCTTTGGTGAAATCCTGCTCGATATCAACATACAAACCAATATTATTGCGGGAATGTTTGTTAGCATATGCGGGGATAAATCCCGCGAAAACCTGCGCGCCCGAACCTGCTCCCGAAGCGGTATTGTAATTTGTATAAGAAGCCTCTTCACCAGCATGCTGGGTATACTGATCAATTCTGAATTCGGCGCCGTAGGCAATATTCAGTCCTGCCAATACATCAAAATTACGGGTGAGGTCGGCATTGATCGTATTTTGTAAAAACTCCAGCCCGCTTACCTTGAAATTTGTAGGGGGATTTGGCGATACGGAAAATTGCGTGTAGTTGGCAGAATTAGCCACACCAAAATCAAATTTATTCACACCCAGTGTATTGGATAAACTGGCACTCCATTTTCCCAGTTTACCATCTACTCCAACCGAAAAGGAGTAATCTTTAATATCTGTTTCGATCAATGGCAAAAAGCCATTTGGATAGAGTGCCAATGCCAGCGGAGCATAGGTTGTTGCGGAAGTGTTTATTGAAGTAGGATACCGGAATACACCGGCAGCTTCCCCGCTTTTCTGGCTATACCCTCCAAAAACCTTTAAATTCCATTGATCACTGAGCGCATAACCGGCGTTTAGTATGAAAGCGCCACTTGCAATCTTTGAATTACCTACACGCATATCAAAATTATTGCGGGTTAAACCTTTTGCATTCAGGATCGAGTCATCCCGGTTTACCCCGCCCACATTCGGATACAATGCCCCGGTATACGTGCCGGTCCTGTTAGACCGCTGCCTTAAAGAATATTCCCCCGTCAGGTTTATAAACCCTTTCTTATTCAGATCGATGCCATAATTCAATCCGGCCTGGAAGGCACCTCCGTCATGAATACTTACCTCTTCAGGATTGGTATTATTTAATTTTCCCAGCGCATAATTCTTTGGATAACGGGAGAGATGCTCCCCGTAGGAAATGTTACCACTCAGTACCCCGGTATTTTTTTTAAGCACAATGTTGATTACACCCGCTATTGCATCCGAGCCATATTGCGCGGCAGCGCCGTCTCTTAACACTTCAACCCTTTCAATAGAAGAAACAGGGATCGTATTGAGATCGGTACCTACCTGCCCGCGGTTAACCGTGCCGTTCACATTTACCAAGGCGGACTGGTGCCTTCTTTTTCCATTCACGAGTACCAGTATCTGGTCGGTACCTAGTCCCCTCAACTGTGCAGGGTCTACGTGGTCGGTACCATCAGAAACGGTCTGCCTGCTCGACTGGAAGGAGGGAGCCGCAAAAGTAAGCAGCTGATTGAGATCGATCTGCCCTACTTCTTTCGCGAGTGTGGCAACCGGTATCACATCCACGGGTACTGGTGTTTGCACTTTGGTACGCGAAAGGTTCCTTGAACCGATCACCGTAATTTGAATTTCGTCCATAGATGGCTGGAGGCTGATCGGGAAATCTGTAGAAGCACCGTCTACCCTCACTGTTTTAATCTCGTATCCCACATAACTTACGGTTATTGATTTTATCCCGGCATTTACATTAAAGGTAAAAGTGCCGTCATTGGCCGTTGTTACGCCGGTGTTTCCGGCTGCTATGGATGCTGATGCCAGGGGTTGGTTGCTGGTGGCATCGAAAACTTTACCTGTAATTGTTTTTTGCGAAAATGCAATGAAGGGCATGCTGATGCCAAGGAGGAAAATAATTCTTCTCATAAGTTTAGATTGTTTGTTTGGAAATTCAAAATTACGGATAAATAGCCTCAAACCAGTAATTTCGATCAAAATTAGCCATATGAAAGCCAGTATAACAGGTGCATTAATGCTGTCAATTATACTTTTGAATGTGGAGGAAGGAACCGCTCAAAAGATCAATGGGTTAAAATACAAATCGCTAAAGAAAGTACAGTGCAGTAAGGCGGCTGTTGTATCGGCTCATCCCCTGGCAAGCAAAGCCGGCATTCGTATGCTGCAACAAGGAGGTAACGCAATAGATGCTGCCATAGCAACGCAGCTTGCATTGGCAGTAGTGTATCCCGGGGCAGGCAATATAGGCGGGGGCGGCTTCATGGTAGCCCATTTAAAGAATGGCAGGAATATCACTATTGATTACCGGGAGACAGCGCCAGCAGCCTCAGGCCGGGATATGTACCTGGATTCTTTGGGCAGCCCCCTAATGGATTTATCGCAGGAGGGGCACCTGGCGAGTGGAGTGCCCGGTACAATAGCAGGGTTATTTGCTTCCCTGAAATATGGAAGACTTCCTTTTAAAAAACTGGTGCAACCTGCAATCGACCTTGCGGAAACGGTTGTTATTACCTCCAGACAGGCGGAAGACTTGAATGAATTGAAAAATGAATTTGAAAGGGCCAATACCACGCTGTTTTGTAAAAAAACGTGAATGGAAAACAGGTGATACATTGGTTCAAAAAGACCTTTGCCAAAACATTGAAACGCATCAGGAACCAGGGAGCCAAAGGTTTTTATGAAGGGGAAACAGCCAGGCTGATCATTGCCGAAATGAAAAAAGGAAAAGGAATCATAGGCTACGAAGATCTTAAAAACTATGTTGCAAAAGAACGGGAAGCGATTGAATTTGATTACAAAACCTTCCATATCATTTCAATGCCTTTGCCCAGCAGCGGGGGTATTATTTTGCAACAGGTATTAAAAATGATTGAAAAAAAAGGTATCGGCGAAATGAAGTTTCAGTCGGCAGCAAGTGTACAACTATTAACGGAAGCCGAACGCAGGGCCTATGCCGACCGGGCTAAATATTTGGGTGATGCCGACTATGTTAAAGTACCTGTGAAAACGCTGGTGAGTGATGCATACCTGCAGGAAAGAATGAAGGATTATGACCCCGGGCGTGCCGGCAGCAGCGCATCTGTAAAGGAAGGGCTGATAAATGAAAGTAAGGAAACCACGCACCTTAGCATCATTGATGCCGAGGGCAATGCAGTTGCTGTCACTACAACGCTCAATGGTTCCTATGGCAGTAAGACAGTGGTGAGCGGAGGCGGTTTTCTTTTGAACAATGAGATGGATGATTTTAGTGTAAAGCCCGGCATACCCAATATGTACGGAGCCATCGGCGCCGAAGCCAACGCGATTGCACCAGGTAAAAGAATGCTGAGCAGTATGACGCCCACGATCGTTTTAAAAAATAACAAGCCTTACCTGGTGGTAGGCACCCCTGGTGGTACTACCATCCCTACCAGTGTCATCCAATCACTGGTAAATATGATCGATTATAATATGAGCCCCGAAGATGCGGTAAACAAACCTAAGTTCCATCACCAGTGGTTACCGGATGAAATTATGGTAGAAGATGATTTTAATGAGGCTACTATCATCCAACTGCAGGCAATGGGATATAAGGTTGTTAAAAGTGGGGAAATAGGCAGGACCGAATTAATTGAAATCAAACAGGGCAAATCCAAGCCTATAACAGCTATTGCCGACAAAAGGGGCGATGATGGTGCGGAAGGGTATTGAGGCTGGATGGCTATTGCCAGGGACTACATAAAGAATCTCCTGTAACATCTTTAACGATATTGACCCGTGATGCACTATGCTGGTACCGGGCCCTTCTACTCGTTGTATGCAATGCAAATATGGGATGGTAACCTGGATACCTTAAAACATTTGATTAAGCGATCAAAAACTGTCATATTCGACGTGCGGAACTACCCTCAGAATGATGCATTTTTTAAAATAGCCGACCCCTTCTTATCTGAACCGAAAACCATTGATTTTGCCACGGTAGCCTTACCACAATCACCCGGGCTTTTTCAATGGAGATTAAATCCTTACAAACTCGGCCTTGCCAGTGATAGTGCGTATGAGGGAAAGGTTATTATTCTTTGTGATGAAAGAACACAAAGCCAGGGTGAATATTCCTGCATGGTTTTACAATCAATCCCTGTTGCTGTAACCATAGGAAGTCAGACAGCCGGGGCTGATGGCATTGTTACAAACATTCCTATGGGTGGCGGTTTAACTATTTCTAACTCAGGCTATGGAGTTATATTATCCAGATAAAAGGCAGACACAAAGAATAGGCGTTAAAATAGATATACCGGTTAAAAAAACAGTTGCGGCTATAAAAAAAAACAAAGACGAAATAATTGAAAAGGCATTGCAATATCACTAGCGTCTTGTTAAGTATGAAGATAAGATGATGAAATTCATTACTGCTGTGGCTTTGGACCCTGATAATAATTCAAACGATTTGAATTAAATCTCGACTATACTTTTTAGTAAATTAAATTTTAATGTCTTTTAAAGAATTTTTGTACTTGAGATAATTGGTTTTCACCTAAATGCTTTAGCAATTTTTTGCTGCCAATTATTAACAAGACGCTAGTGTTGCAATATATTAAAAATGGAAAATGAATTCCATATTCCCTCATATAAAAATAGTAATAAAATTTTTCAGGAATATCTCAGAACTATTGAAACAATTAACCATACATCATAGAGTTGCAGCAATAGCTGCGGTTTACATTTGTGTGCTTTTAATGAGGTCGTTTGTTGCGGAAGAAGTTTTCCGTGCCATGTTTATCCTATCTATCACCACCCGAATAAATCAGCCGGCATCTGGTATCAATACTTCAAAATATCTCTTATAAAATTGTGGTATTCGGAAAAGGCCGGGAGGTTATTATGCCCACCACCAGCTATCCTGATCAGCGTGATCATCCGGGGATTTAAGGCCTGTAATTTTTCACTGTTTCGAATGGGGATCAGCCAGTCCTTGGTGCCGTGTAAAATATAAGTATGGCAATTTACCCTGGGCAGCCATTTGTCGGTTCGCATGTGAAACCGGAGTACGAATTTAATCGGAAGGATGGGCAGAAATCTTTCTACTACTTTTTTAAAGCTGTAATAAGGTGCGTCCAGTATTAGGTATCGGGGATGATTTTCGCTGGCAAGGTGAGTAGCAAAGCCGCTTCCCAGGCTTCTGCCATAAACGATCATATGATTTTCATGATAGGTTGCTGTAAGACATTTATAAACGTATTGCATATCGTTCAGCATATCTTTTTCATTTCGCTTACCGGTGCTCTTCCCAAATCCCCGGTAATCAACCAATACCACATCATAATTATACCGAAAAAAATCTGTAGCATATTTCGCCCAGCCTTTGATGCTACGGCTATTTCCGTGGAAATATAATACCAGCCATGCGGTTTGTCTACATGAAAGTGTAAGCCATTGATCCTGACCCCCGGCTCTACATCGAAAAAAAGTTCCCTGAAAGGCGCATTGTATTTATACTGGAAATTTTGTTTTAGTTTTTCCGGTTTAAAAATAAACAGTTCCTGCACCAGGTATGCCACTACCAGTAAAATTAAATAACCGGCGATAATATAAACGACCGTTGATGACATCAGATCTGCTGCGTTAGTGCTTACTTAAAGTTTTCAAATGTTATGGCATCAGTGAAAATATGCGACAAGGTACCGGCCTGTTGATACACTTGAACAATTATCACCTGAAAATAATGCCTGAAAATACCAGTATGTGTTCAGTAAATAAACCTAGGCCAAGTTTAACCCGGCTATATTACCGGGAAAAGCAGGCATTATTAATGGTGCGGCAAAGGAGATCTTCGTAAAAGGTGCCCGAACCGGGAAGAACATATTTCTCCATACAGGTTTCTATCTTTATAATCAACCTTATGTTTTGATGATTATTCCTCCTCCATATAGATACGGCTCAGCCTTACCTTGCTTACAGGTGCTACGATAAGGGGGAATTTTTCCACAACCACCTTGCTCTGTTCCAGCCCGAAACCTTTTTCCTCACTAAGTGAGATCTCTTTTACATAGAAATATAATTTCATGATAAGCCGTTCAAAAAAGGGCAGCTCATTATCCTGTGACAAGAATTTTTCCATTACCACGAACTGGAAATCTCCTACCACATTGTTACGCTGCTGGCTTTCATACCGGCTGGTAACATTAACTTCCCTGTTCGCCACCAGGTCTTCCACCACTTTTTTGAACATCAGGTTGAGCCTGGGTGCCATCCTAAAACCAAGGCGAAATTCTACGCGTATGATATCGTTCGGGATGATGTGCTCAACAGAATATTCACAGGTATACGGATCATCCAGGGTATCCACGTGCACAAACCAGTATATATCGGCACGTTTTGGTTTACCACTCAGAATAGAATAGATGATCTTATGTTCAATTTCCTTTGGATTATTCGCACTTGTCAGGTAAACAAGGTGTGTGGCATACTTCGGCACGGTGGAATCATTACTCAATTCTTCAAGTTTTGGTATGTATTCTTCGAGCCTTACAAATTCAACATACCTGTTCTTGATCTTTCGGGCCCTGTACCAGGTATACATGATGGCAAACATCACTATCCCGATGAGTACGGTAATATAACCTCCATGAACAAATTTGCTCAACAGAGCAGTAAGAAAAGCAGCTTCGATCACAAAATAAGCAACTAAAAACAGGTAGATAAATCCCGGCTTTACACGGTGCAACACCAGGTAGTTCGCGAATAAAATGGTGGTCATGATCATCGTGGTTATGATCGCCAGGCCATAGGCTGCTTCCATCTTTGATGATTCCTTAAAATATAATACTACCCCTACACATCCTACATATAACAACAGGTTAATACTGGGAATAAATATCTGCCCCCTGGCTTCCGTCGGGTAATTGGTTTTAAATTTCGGCCAGAGGCTTAAGCGCATGGCCTCATTGATAAGTGTAAATGAACCGGTAACCATTGCCTGGCTGGCAATTATTGCAGCAGTGGTAGCAATCACAACTCCCGGTACGATGAACCAGTTGGGCATCAGGTCGTAGAAAGCATTAATGCCTTCCAACTTGATAGTTTCCGGTGTAAGCTCCTTCAGATTGTGATTTTTTAATAAATTTGCTCCCTGCCCAAAGTAATTGATTAACAGGCAAATTTTTACGAAGATCCATGAAATGCGGATATTGCCCCTTCCACAGTGGCCCAGGTCGCTGTACAATGCCTCCGCTCCCGTAGTACATAGAAAAACAGCGCCCAGCAGCCAGAAACCTTCCGGGTAATTAACCAGGAAATTTATGGCATGATAAGGATTGAGTGCCTTGAAAATGGAAAGATCATCTGCAATATGGATCAATCCAAGAATTGCCAGCATGCCAAACCAGATGGTCATGATGGGACCGAACATTTTACCGATACTAGCCGTCCCGAACTGCTGCATAAAGAAAAAGGCGGTGAGAATGCCCAGGACGATATAGACGATCGTGTGCTGGTTTAGGTTACGAAACCTGGGAAGTTCCTTTAAACCTTCAATAGCAGAAGTGATGGAAATGGGAGGGGTAATGATACCATCGGAAAGCAAGGCGGCCCCGCCGATCATAGCGGGAATTACCAGCCACTTACGTCTTCGCCTCACCAGTGCAAACAAGGCAAAAATGCCTCCTTCGCCCCTGTTGTCCGCCCTCAATACCAGTATCACGTATTTAATAGTCGTCAGTAAAGTGATCGTCCAGATGATGAGTGAAAGTGTACCGAGAATAAGCGCTTCGTTAATTACGCGCTCTTTTATAATAGAGTTGAAAACGTATAGGGGAGAAGTACCGATATCGCCGTAAATAATTCCTAAAGCAACAAATAAACCTGCGGCTGTTACCTTATTAACCTTATTTGACACTACATGTATTTTTAGTAAAAAAACAATACTAAGTAAGCCTTTCAGGCAACCTTAGAGAAAATACGTACAAATGTAAACGGAAATGATATATAAACAGGAAAACCCAGTTAAATATTCAAAAAGAAGAATGCTTGATCTCGAGAACAAGTATACTTTCCGCGAAAAAAAACTTTGCCTGAAACAATTACCTGTAGGGCATTTCATTCTCGGCAAAGTTTGTGAACCCCGGGAAATAATTATGCACATTTTATTTGCTGCCGCCCGATTCCGGTTACTTCCGGGTTATGAATCTTCCCAAACTTTGTATCGGGATATTGTAAGGTCAATAGGAACCCAAAAAAAAACCACCTCATCAGAGGCGGTTTTAAGAAATGATCAGAGGAAGCTATTTTATTTGTGTTTCTTTTTGATTTGATTTACTTCTTGCATTAATTGTTCGATCAATTTTTGCTGGGCATCTATTTTCTTGTTCAGCGCTTCATTTTTCTCATTGAGTTCCTGGGCAGCTTTTACGAGGGGAACTACAAATTCTGCATAACTCAGGCTATAAGCATCCCTTGTATTCTGTGGTTTTAACACGCCGCTGAAATTAAAATTAGCGTCCTGGGCAGCCTTTTCTACTTCCTGGGCTATAAAACCCGTGTAAACAATGCTTTCCTTTTTAAGGATGGCTGCTTCTTCCTGTTCGTTTCCAGGAGAATAGCCGGCCGGTATGGCTTTAATTTCATTTCCCAGGTTATGCTGGTTGAATTTATGAATATCCCAGTTATAACTAACCGGCCTCAGGTTTAGTATGAAATCAAGCCCGGGTACATCTGTATGTATGTTTCTTTTGAAACGCCCATCGCTGTAAGTGGTAAAATTCACCTGGCCGCGGATAAGCGTTACGGCTGTATTACCTATAGAGACCAGGTTGTCATTAGTGGCCGAAGCGCCATTGCCGATTGCGGTTGAATTCAAACCCGCAGCATTACTGCCAGCGCCAATGGCGGTTGACTGGTAGCCTTTAGCAGTGGACCCCACACCGATTGCCAGGGTGCTATTATTGAGAGATGCCTTTGCTCCAGCACCCATCGCAATACCCTGGTAAGAATCAGCAATCGCGCCCGTGCCAATGGCTATAACGTCATTTTGAGTTGTTCCCTGGGCTGCAGACCCGATCGCAATACTCCGATAACCCGTGGCGGTGCTTCCAAAACCAACGGCTACTGCTTCATTACCGCTATTGGCATTGGTACTCGCACCTATCGCTGTTGATTTAAAACCTGCATTTGATCCTACCCCGAAGGATGTAGCGAAAGATGAACCTGATAGTCCGAGATAGCCGGCCTGGGTGCCGTTCACTTTAAAGGTCAAAGGCTGCCCATCTTTGGTACCAACGTAGTTATTGGGGCCGGTTGAATTGTTGCCGGATAAAGACCAGCCGTTGCCGCTTGAGCCGCCACCCGCGGAGCCACTGCTCGCCGCCGTAACCAGGCCCTTTGCATTAACGGTGATGGTAGCATTCGTATAAGTACCTGCATCGGTATTAATTGTTGGCAGGCTAAGCGTATAACTTCCGCTGCCCGTTATCGGGGAAGCGCCGCTAACCGTTATGTCGGAAGATGTTAAACCTACACTTTTTACTGTACCGTCCGTTGCACCTGTAGAAAGGGTGGCCCATACAGGTGCCGTGGTTGTTCCTGTATTTACCCTGAATACATTATCTGCTGTATTGTATACCAACAAGCCCTTGGCTGGTAACGGAATGGCATTTTGCTGCGTTGTGGTTATTCGTGGGGCAAGAAATCCTTTAATAGTACTGCTTACATCAAGCATTGCGCTGGTATCGGGTAAGCTGCCAGTACCGTTGATAGCAATGTTCTGCGAGTAAGATACAGTTACCAATGCGAGTTGACCGATCAACAGGAGCATCATAAAATACTTTTTCATACATGGAGATTTGATTTGTTTTATTTTAGGTCGGATTTTTTATTCAACAATTACTTTTTGTGTGTTACGGTTATCCTGCCCCGTAATTTCTAACTGGTAGATCCCTGCCGGAAGCTTAGCGCCTGTGTTTAATGATTCGGTGCTGTTACCGCCGTTTGTCTGTATGCTTTTAACAAAGATCGACTGGCCGTTGATATTGGTTAATCTCACCTGGTATTTGCCGGCAGGCTGATTACTCATGATAAGATTGATCACATTACCGCTAACGGGGTTTGGATAAATGCTGAAACCGCTTTTTTCCTGCCTTGTTGCGATGGAGACCTTAACGATTGAACTGTATTTCACTTCGCCGCTTTTATCATAAGACCTGATCCTGTAAAAATTGTTTCCCTGCGCAGGATTAACGTCTAACCAACTGTAAGTATTGTAAGCGTTATTGCTGCCCGATACATTGGTAGTATGAACATTACTGAACATTAATCCGTCAGTTGACTTTTCTACATCGTATTTAATTGTATTTATTTCATTTTCTACTTTCCATTCTACAGCGATATCATTATTTTCCCAGTAGGCCTTCAAAATGCTGATCGTGACCGGTAAAACAACTGTTGCCGGCCTGAATACCATAAAAAACCTGCTAATTGCTGCAGAAGCTGTTTCGCCGTTGATTGCGAAATCAACGCTGGTTGAGCCCGAAAGGTTGATCAGTGTGCTTGTTCCGAGGTAACTGTCCTGCAGGTAACCTTCCATACCAGGTTGATTAATTCCATCAGCATTAAATACTAACCGGTATTTCCGCTGGGTAGTATTGGTGAGCCTGAAGTAAAGTGTATCGCTATAGCCGGGAGCAGGCCTTCTTTCTGCCGTAAGTAAAACATTGTTTCTTACCAGGCTAATATTTTCAGTTGAATTTGCAAATTTCGCTGCATCATCCAAATCCACACCTGAACTAAACATCTCGTTGAACTGCGCAATTGCCCCATCAGCTACTATCGTTGTACTATCGTCATTCAATAAATTTAAAACCGTTCTTAATTCAACGGCACCCGCCCCGGTTGTGTTTCCCGGTGTTAAGGGCCTGAATACTGAATTGGTAGTATTAACTGATTTGCTGGATTCGTTAAAGGTGATAGAAGCTTCCTTCCTGTCTTTGGTCTGCACAAAAAAAGCCTGGCCGGATTGGATATCCTTGGTTTGTGATCCCACCAGCACAGATTTTGTATAAACCCCCGTGTTAGTAACGTCGTCCAGCATCAGGTACCCCCCTGCTGTATTCAACGCAGCATCCCAAACATAAAAACGTTTTACCAGGTTGTTCAAAGTAACATTATTAAAATCCACTGGAGATGCATAAGGGTTCCCGATCAATGTATACCCACCTTCTACGGAAGTGGCAGTAAAGGTCTGTGTTCCTGTTTGCAAGGTACCGCTACTAGTTAAAGTAGTGGTATTCATATTATTGATGTTCGTATTGGCAGGGTTACGATCGCCTCTTACAAATATAAAATATGCGGTATTATCAGCCCTTCCGTTGTTGCCTGAAGAAATTGCAACATGTGTATTCAACACTTTAGTGAATTGCTGGGTAGCGTAGTTAAATGCTTTCATTGAAACGGTATTCTGAGCGCTGTTGTCCAAACCGTTTGCCGCTGAAGGATTCGGGCCAGTAACCAAGGTACCTTTCCCACTAAAATATAAACCCTTATTCTGCCAGCTATTATAAATGGTGTTGGAATTTGTAACCGGTGCTGTCAGCAATCTCCAAATCCTTTTTGCATTTATGTATCTTTCTACATTCGCTTTCCCGATGATCTGGCTACCGGTTGCAACGGGGGCAAGGCGGGCGGTAAGCTTGGCATCGGATTTCAGGGTAAGGTTACTATCTGTATACAAGTTACCGCCATTTACTTCAAGTACATTTTTAACAGTAACGGAAGATTTTAAAGCTATGCCATAAGCCAATTTAGCAACGGTCAGGTTATTAAAGGTGGTTGCATTTGTACCCGATACAAAAGATACGAGGGTATCTTTATGGCCACTGAAATTTACTGTACTGCTTCCGGCCACAAAATTGCCGTTGTTCTGTAATGCAGCGTTATTAAGGATGAGCGATACATTTCCGTTTAATACCAGGTTTGTTCCAGGTGTTATGGTGATCTGTGCATTTAAATTATCACCGCTTACCGACAAAATTAGTATAAGTGAAATGTGTAAGGCTATTGAAAAAGTAAGGGTGCCAGGGGTAAAATTTTTCATAAAGTGTGGTTCAGATTATCAGTTGAAGCCCACAATAATGCCAATCGGTAAGCGATTTGATTATCAATAGATTAGAGAAAGCTATGGGGTGCTCATTTCCTTTTGGAGGAGTTGGATTCCAGAAAATGGACAATCACCCAATATTAGATGAGCTGATTACGGGTTGGAGTACAAGATATAGCGAATGCCGCTGCGCAAACAGAGGGTTGAAACCTTGAATAAAAAGTGCTAGAAAAATTTCAATATGATCAGGTAAGAAATCAAAGTTGTTTGGACCAGCATTCCCTCATAACCTTGTACTCTTTAGCTCATCAAACACCTGATCCCTTAAATATTTTCAAGCCTAAAAAATTGATGCATACGGTGATTGCCGCTAGCAAACAGAGGTTACGGCCTCGAATAAAAAGTGCTAGAAAATTCAATATGGTCCGTTAAGAAATCAAAGC
>JBBJMD010000251.1:0-4866 GCA_037719925.1 Ferruginibacter sp. | reverse complement strand
ATGCGTACATTGGCAACGGTTCTGGTAGGATTATCAGTGGCGGTTTCAACCAGTATCGCTATGCCATGAGGTGCATATCCTTCATACAGCACCTCATCATAATGTATCATCTCTTTGCCCATTGCTCTTTTGATAGCTGCTTCCACCCTGTCTTTTGGCATACCCACACTCCGGGCATTCTGGTAGCACCGGCGCAGTGCTGCGTTGCCGTTAGGGTCGGGGCCTCCAGCTTTTACCGCGATCACGATTTCTTTCCCGATGCGTGTAAAATTTTTGGCCATCTTGTCCCAGCGGGCAAACATGGAACTTTTTCTTACTTCAAATATCCTTCCCATAGCTCAACTTGATTTATTGTTTGCATTGCGATACTTATTAAGTAAGATGCCTTGCAATACTTTATATATTGAAAAGAGGCAAATTTACGTAAAATCATTTTTTGTGATCCGAAAGATATTTGTATAGCATATGGTTTGCCGGTCCCTGGAATACCTCTGCCCTTATATCTAGTTCAGGTTGACATCTGTCTGTTGGCGTGTAAGGATATCAATCATTCATGCAGGCTTGGTTTCATGCAAAGCGAAAGCATATATTTGACTCCCTATAATTGCCCGGGCCCATATTTATAAATACTATTCATTTCATCTCTGCAAGAATTGATTGACTGAAAAGAAATAAAAGTTGCCCTGGATGAGTGTTACATTATTCATCCGGTGTTTCCCTGGTCATCGCTTCATAGGTACGCCGGGCACTGTCATACGCGGCTTTAGCAGCGGCCTGCTCGGAGGGGCGGATATTTGATTGTTTCATTTTCCAGCATTGATCTACAGCCCGCAGGCACCATTCCGCACTATGGGGCTCGCGTACAGGTTTACCGTTAAGCTGGATAAAAACCGGGTTGGTGTGTGAGCTTGGAAGAATTCGAAGGGCAACCCACGAGGATGCGGTTATGGGATAGCTAAAACTTACGTTGACCCATTTTCCATCCGCTATGATCTCCGCTGTATCCACGGCCTTTCCATTTATGACCAGTTCTACTCCAACCTTCCCGGATGTGCCAATACGCGCGCGTTCAATATGCCAGTAAGGTTGCAGGAGAGGGTCCCTATGGGCAATAGCAGCTCCTGCCTCGTCCTGATGTTCTGGTAGATTTGCAGCTACCCGGGCCGTAATGTTTACAGGTTGCTTTTTATTCAACAATAATTTACTATCCTTTGTACCAGCTTCCATTCCGTTAACAGAAAAATCAATGATATGCGAATTCCCGTCAGACACATAACACCGGCCTTTCTTAATCGCTGCTACGTAACTATCATAACTTAACAGGCTGTCTGTTTAAAATAACTCCGGGCTAACCCTACGCGTTCACCATAAATGCAGGGGAAATCCGTTTCGCCACTTAGTCTTGTGGTAAAGCCGCAGTTGAGGGTATGGTACCACATATTTAATTCACGGAGCGGGCATCGCCTACGCTGTAAAGTCAACCAGGTTTGTGTTACGGTACGTATTCATTCGCACCGATACCATCCATTTTTGGGGTTTCATAATTGGGCAAGCTGGTAGTTGGCACTAAAGGCTCCAGTCCCCATCCGGAATGAGCATATCCCACTACTCCACCCTGCGACATTGCCCAGCTCAATACCGGCAAGCCCCAGCTAGGCCATTCTTCAATGGTGGTGGTTCCGGGATAATCATCTTCTTTTAATCTTAATAAAACAATATGGCCCGCATGGGAGGAAGGGAAGCCTGAGACTTCCACATCATTGCGCATGATATTTTTATTGGTAGAAAGATTATCATCCCGCCCGGTAAAAAAAGTTTTTTGATGATACCAGCTTGGGCCCCAGGCCAGGGCAGCAGCAATATTCAAATTTTCCCCCAGCACTTGCCTCCACATATCTTGCGGCTTAACACCTTCTTCAGGACTTTCATAATGACTGCAGCCTGAACCATGAATATGGTGGTCGGCGCTGTACCACCCAAGTTGCTCCATATTTATCCACCGCTTCAATTGAAAGGTAGCATCATAAGAGGATACCCCTTTCGGAATAGTCAATTGCATCTTTTGCTGGATATATTCAGGGCCTCGTGTAAAGGTGACCCGGTACTTGCCCGGTGGCAGCTCAACATGCTCGCCGTCTGCACGGTACACTTGTGGCTGGAAAAAAAAATCCGGGTATTCATCATAGGCAGCAACTCTTCTTGATGGCAAAGGGTAAATCCCTGTTAGCCTGCCCGGCACTTGGTAAGAGGAATCTAAAAAGGCATCGAATTCCCGTTGCGCCGCAATCAATCGGAAATCACCTTTAGCGATCATCGTGGCACTATCATCGAGGATACGCTCTACCTCATCCGTAATTAATAAGGAGGCCATGGAAGGGCTGCCGTCATCATCTTTAATATGCAGGTTTACTTTTACAGAAGGGCTGCTATTGAAAAGGATAGGGATCGAATTCCGGAACCCGATGTCCTGCGTTCCCTGGCCGATATTAAAACCTATTGCTGCTTCACGCCTGCCGGCATCCTTACAATAAACCTGGAGTACGGCATATTCAAGGCTTAACCCCGAAAGGTGGGAAAGCAAGGGCTGGTTGCGGTAAAATTGTAACTCAAGGAAGCGGTTGGCAATCTGCCCCGCAGTCAATTTTCTTTTTTCATCAACACGCGCAGTAAAAGAAGATACATACAAGGGTGTTGCTGCATTAATACTTTCTGCCTCGAGTTGCGCCGTAACTCCTGCCTGGTTATTCACTTTTATTAAAAAACTAACCCAGCCTCCCTGTACCAGTTTGGCGGTGGCCGGCCCTCTTTCCACCTTTACACGCGTTTCTGGATTGATGTTTATAAAGGCCAGGCAATAGGGATCAAGTATTTGCTGCACCTCAGCCACTATCTGCCTACTAAGGGTTTACGCAGCGCAAGCAAACGTTTTTCATCAACAACCGACAAAGAACTTCCTAAAAATGACAAGGCTTCTTTCAGCCGGATAGCCTGTGCGAGCAGTGGTTGCGGATCAGTGCCGGCAACTGTACTCAGCGTTGGTGACGAATGGTGTGTAGTAGGTTGTGCAAAAAAAAGTAAGGCGAAAAGTAAAATCGAAAAGACAAAGGAAAGAAGTATTTTTTTGGACGAGCGTTTCATTGGATTTTTTTTTATCCTGGTATTCAAATGGAAGGGTACCTTTTAGTTAGTCCATATCACAAGCTGTATCTTGAAGCAATTCACGTTAATATGCCTTTCAGGCCTGTTTATAAAAGTAGGGCATTGCCTCAATCTATCCAAACTAAATCATATGCTGCTATGTATTTCAATTCCCGGGTCGGCGGTGTAATAATACAGGGTACCTGTTTCCGGGTTATATTTTTTTTAAATAAAAAAATCAATTTTGAAGGAGCTTTTATCAACTTAAATTTTGACCAGTTGTCCTTATTAATTATGCTGGTAACAATCCCTACAAAAACAGCATCATAATCCGCTATGATATTATTGCCTAATTTTATTTATTATGATCCCGCCACTTTTAGCCGTACACCATTTATCTATCAACTTTAATTCAGAAGGCAATTCCTTAACTGCTGTGAAAGATATTTCTTTTAATGTTTTTGCAGGGGAGGTAGTGGCTGTTGTAGGGGAGTCAGGTTCCGGCAAATCGGTAACCGCTTTGTCGCTGATGCAGTTGTTGCCAAAACAGGCACGGGTATCCGGGCAGTTGCTTTTTTCCATAGAAAATAAAGAAACGGCCAGCCTTAATAATATTTCCGAAAAGGAGATAAACGCTATTCGTGGAAAAAATATAGCCATGATCTTCCAGGAGCCTATGACGTCCTTAAACCCGGTCTTCACCTGTGGTTACCAGGTTATGGAAACAATACGGTTACATCAAAAGATATCAGCTGCAAAAGCTAAAGAAAAAACAATCGCCTTATTTGAAAAAGTAAAATTGCCAGACCCGGCCGCGATGATCAGCCGGTATCCGCACCAGTTGAGCGGCGGCCAAAAACAGCGCGTTATGATCGCAATGGCGATCAGTTGTAATCCATCTTTATTAATAGCGGACGAGCCAACAACCGCATTGGATGTTACTGTTCAAAAAACTATCCTGGAGCTTATCAAAGAATTGCAGCTGCAATCAGGCATGGCTGTATTGCTGATTACCCATGACCTCGGCCTGGTGGCTGATATTGCTGACAAAGTATTGGTAATGTATAAAGGCGAAATTGTTGAACAAGGCAAAACCGTTACTGTATTGCAAAACCCGCAACATCCGTATACAAAAGCATTGCTCCAATGCCGGCCCGCAATGCACCAGCGGGGTGAGCGGCTTCCCGTAGTGAGTGATTTCCTCGAAGAGCAGAAAGTTGCCCTGGCTTCGCATAAAGATGGTAAGTTTCATGACCAGGAAGTAAGTAATTTGCCGGATAAAAGCGCGCTGTCAACAAAAAATGCCGAAGGGCAAACTCCTGGTGCAAGCGCTTCCATTGTATTAAAGATCGAAAACCTTGACGTACATTTCCATGGCAAAAAAACTTTGTTTGGGAAATCGTCTGCGCCTTTTAAAGCAGTTAATAATGTTAACTTTTCGGTGAGCCAAGGCGAAACAGTAGGGTTGGTTGGAGAAAGCGGTTGTGGTAAAACTACCCTTGGCAGGGCCATTTTACAATTAATCCCTGTTACCTCGGGCACCATAACGCTGAATGGGGTCAACCTCGCCGGCTTATCAAAAAAAGCAATGCAACCCTTGCGCAAAGATCTCCAGATCGTTTTCCAGGATCCCTACGGATCCCTCAATCCAAGGCTTACCATCGGTGCCGCTATCAGGGAGCCCATGAAAATACATGGCATCCTGGAAAGCAATAATGCACGGAAGGA
>JBBJMD010000008.1:0-48664 GCA_037719925.1 Ferruginibacter sp. | reverse complement strand
GCCATCTCGGAACGGCTTTCTGTCATTATTGATAAATGCCTGAAAGTAAGCCCGGCTAACCGGATCAGCGCAACGGGAATTGAAGCCCTGTTCATAAGCAGCCAGTCTTCCTTTTTTAGCAAGTTATCGCTACCCGCTAAAAAATTTCTTGTGCCTGTAATTGGGGCTTTTGCTTTTCTGCTCGTTTTATTTTTATTTATTTATAAAAAAAACCCGGTAGTAAACGAAGGACCTGTTAATCATTCCGGGAGTGAGGAACCAATAAATCACAAACCCGCTTCGGGCAATGAAGAAGAAAAAATGCTGACAGTTCCTTCGGTGGGAGGGAATAAGGTTATCATAAATGCTCCCGGTATTTCTAATGCTGAACTTATCACAAAGGAAGGTGCTCACCAGCCCTTGCCCTTTACTTTCATTGGCAGGGAAGGCGAAAAATTTGAATTTACTATTCGCGCGGAAGGTTATATAGACAAGCAGGCACAGGTGGTAATTACACCAAGGCGGATGTCATATGAATTCAATCTTGAGAAAAATTATAAATAAATGTTCTGGAAGAAAAAAAATAAGGACAACCCGCAACAATCATCAGCGGGGCATTCGCAAAACTCCCTGGACCTGAAAGCGGTCATCAAAACTGATCTGGGAAATGTGAGAACTAATAATGAAGATGCGGCTGCCTTCTTTCGCATCGCCGATGAAGATATCATCCGGGAAAAAGGTTTTTTACTCATTGTTGCCGATGGAATGGGCGGCCACCTTGCGGGCGAGGTAGCCAGTAAGATGGCCATCGACACGATCAGTGATGAATATTATCAAAAAAACAATAAGGGAACCATCGAAAAAGTACTGGCAAAAGCCTTCCGTACCGCGAATAAAAAGATATTTGAGCTCGCTTCCGAAAAGGGGCAATACCGCGGAATGGGTACAACCTGCACCGCGCTTGCCATCGTGGGACAAACTATTTATTATGCCCACGCCGGTGATAGCCGCGCTTATTTTTATAAAAACAAATCGATCACAAGAATAACCGAAGACCATACCTATGTACAACAACTTGTAAGTAACGGGGAACTTACCGCCGCAGAAGCCGCTGTTCACCCGCAAAGAAATATTCTTACCAATGCAATGGGCACCAAGGCAGACCTGCGGGTTGATACAGGAAAATGCACAGAGGCCTTTGAACAAACGGACCGGCTGCTGCTTTGTTCAGACGGATTATATGATTACCTGGAAGACTGGGAAATCAGCAACGTATTAGGCTTTGGATCGATAATGGAAGCCGCTGACCACTTTATTGCAGAAGCAAAAAAAAGAGGAGGTATGGATAATATAACGGTGGTGTTGGCTGAAATAAAAAACGAGCCAAAAGAAACTAATTTAAAATCAACAGGAGAAGTATACCTGCCCAAATTAACAAGGGATGCAGATATACCTGTTACCATAAATAATTTATGATAGGCGAACGCATCCATAGTTATGAAATAAACGCACACCTTGGCCAGGGCGGTATGGGTAACGTCTTTCGGGCCACCGACAATATGCTGGGCCGTGAAGTGGCATTAAAAATGCTTCACCCCCGTTTAACCCTGGAACCGCAATTTTTAGAAAGGTTCAAAAAAGAAGCAAGGATACTGGCACAATTGCTTCACCCCAATATCGCGGTGATCTATAATTTTATTGAGCAGGCCGGCAATCATTTCATGGTGATGGAGTATGTAGAAGGGACCAGCCTTGATGACCTCTTAAAAAAATACGGGGTCCTGCCTGCCGAATTTGTGGTACCCGTATTTATCCAGGCACTCGAAGGGTTGCACCATGCGCATAAAAAGAATATTTTTCACCGGGATATCAAACCCGCTAATCTTATGATAACGGGGGACGGCACTTTAAAGCTGATGGATTTTGGTATAGCAAAAGTAGCGGGTGAACAAAAAATGACCCAGGTGAATAAGATCGTGGGTACAATCGAGTTCATGGCCCCAGAGCTGATTGAAGGGAAAGATGCTTCTTCGCTATCTGATATTTATTCAATGGGAGCAACCTTATATGAGTTGATTTCAGGCAAGATCCCCTTTGAGGGCAGTACGGATTTTAACCTCATGCAGGCAATCTTAAAATCAAAAACAAAGCCTCCCGAAAAGATTAATGCGGGTATCCCGAAATCGCTGAGCGATATTGTTTTAAAAGCGATGGAAAAAAATCCGGAACAACGATATCCCAATCCAAGAGCATTCCAGCTTGCACTCATGACTGCTTTCCCGAATTACCGGGAGATCAATGTAAGTGTTCTTAAAAAAGCTCAGGAAACGGTATATGCCGCAAAACAAACGGGCGAATCAACCATTCCTCCTGCCATGCCCGCCTCTTCTTCGATGGCAACACGTGTTGAATTGTCGAAACCGCTTGCTGCGCTTGTATCCGTCAATCAAAAGATCTTATCAGATAAATTGGTAAAGAATAAGAAACGGATACTTGTTTTGCTTGGCCTGTTACTGTTGGTGATAGGGATTTTCGGGATTGTTTCTGTCAGGAGCAAGTCAACGAAAGAAACCGTTATTGCACAGAATGACAGCTTGAAACAGGTGGTACAAAATGTAACAGCAAATACCGTTGAAAATTCGGTGCCTTCATCGCAACCCGACAATAGAATTTCTGTTACTACTGATGAGTTGGCAGAAAAAAACGATATCCCGCTTAGGGATGCCACTGCGGGCGACAAAAAAATGAATAACATTCCCGTGAAAGGGGAAACGCCTAAAAAGAACATCAAATCCCCGGTGAAAGAACCCGCTGCAAAACCGGTGGAAAATAACGAAACCTCAGTTCCCCTTACGCCCGAGCCCCCTGAAAAAAAAGATATCGTTCTCAATTCCGCGGTAACGGTGAGTTTGTCTCTAAATGGAAAACCTGATATGAACCAGGAAAAAAAAGAAGCGCAAGCCGTAAAGTTTTCAGTAAGCAGGCCGGTATACCAGGATGGCGTGTTAATAATCAGGCAGGGCGCCGCCGCGGCAGGAACTTTAACCATTGGGAGGAGAAGGACCGATATCGAAATTTTTTATGTAGAGGCGGCAAACGGTAGCCGTATACCAGTAAAAGCCGCATCAGCACATGGCAAACGGGAAGACATAGAATCCAACCAAAACTTTGCTGCGGTCATTCCACCAGGAACAAGGATAAGTTTCTAAAGTCCAATAAGATCTTTTTCAACATTCCTCCCCTATGATTTTGAAACGAAGCAAGGGTGATTGCTGGTTCGTTTATACGTACTGGTTAGGCAACCCGCTTAGTTCAATTAAATATCAAGGCATTCGCCTCGTCTATTTCTTCACGGCTAACCGTGTGACCCCTACCGGGATATACTTTTTCGGTAACCATTGCATTCATATTTTTAAAGATATTGGCAGAGGCATATACTCTTTCCACCGGCACATGGGGATCAGGGTCACTGGTGGCAATCAATACAGGCGTATGCGCAAAATCGCCCTGGTAGTTCTCCGGGTAAATCCTGTCTCCTATCAGTCCACCTGTAAAAGCTACAACCCCACCGTACCGGGTTGCATTGCGTGCTGCAAACTCCAGGGCGAGGCAGGCTCCCTGCGAAAAACCCAGCAAATAAATATTTTCTTTCAGGATACCACTGCTTAGTACCTCCTGCACTGTATCGCTTATCACCTGCAGGGCTGAAGTTAACCAGGGCTCGTTTGTTTTTGGGGGAGAAAGAAATGAATGAGGGTACCAGCTGTGATTGGTTGCCTGTAGTGCAAGCAACGCATACTCCTTTACCTGTAAATGACCGGATAAGGACAATATATCCTCGGCGCTTCCCCCGCGCCCATGCATCATGAGGAGCACCTTTGTTGCATCAGATAAATCTTTTCCTGCTGCTATTATTTTCTTCTGGTGCATATTATTTCGTGTGAGCGGTTATTTTATTGATTGTTATGAGGGCCATGATTATGAACTGTAAAATGAAATTGGTTCCGGATGGTAAATAGTTACCTTATCTGGTTTAATCGCATCATGGCAATACCGCCCCCGACTGTGAGAATATTTATCCAGGTAATTTATTAATCATTGAGGATACAGTTCAAACAACTATGACCTGTCCCATACATCTGTATACAATTCCGGATGCTTTTTTAACTGGTTCTGTACAAATACGCAGAGCGGGAGAATTTTCAATTGCTGTTCCCTTGCATGAGCTACCATTTTATTAAATAGTTCCTTCGCCAGCCCTTTACCCTCTTCTTCGGGCGCAACTTCTGTATGATACACGGTCATTACCTGTCCTGAAATCTTTGTTACCATTTCAGCTAATTTTTTCCCGCCATTTTTAATCACGAATACTTGCTGTCCTTGTTCTGAAGGCTCCAATAAAACATTATTCATAAATTACTTTTTGTTTTTTTGCTCAGGCGTTTTACACCTGGAATTAAAAAATGTTCGTTAATATCGCTCGATCATCAAGGTCGCCGGTAAGGGGTTAGGCCAGGTGATTCACCTAATTTAGTTTCGGTAAGGCGGCTTCAATTGCTGCACGTGATGCCTCGTACTGTTTTGGTAATCGCAAACTGCTGCCCAACTCCACCACTGTTTCATCAATGGCAAATCCGGGGTTGTCAGTCGCAAGTTCAAATAAAACTCCACCGGGTTCCCGGAAGTACAAAGAAAAGAAATAATCCCTGTTTATTTTTGGTGTGATGCCCAGCCCCCTAATTGCTATCTTTTCCCGGTACTCCATCAATATGTCTTCATTCTTAACGCGGAATGCCACATGATGATTGGTGCCGACCGCATTAATGCCGCGGCTTTCAGCAGGGGATTCAACCAGGTCTACGATTGCAGCATTGTCTACGGCATCCGTTATAAAACGAAAACGGTTTCCTTCCTGCTTTAACAACCGGTAGCCAAAGACATCTGTCAGGATGGCCGCAGTTGGAGCGGTTTCTCTCAGGTTAAATACGATACTATGAAAGCCTTTAAGGGCTTCCTGCGCGGTAACCTCGGGGGTAGCCCATGCAATTCTCAGGTCATCCTGTTGCGGTTCTACCAGGTTGATTTTTAACCCATCGGGGTCAGTAAACAGTAACGTTCGCTCGCCAAAACTTTCACCCGTAAGGACTTGCTTCACCTTCAATTCTTTAAACCGGTTAGCCCAAAAATCAAGACTGCCTGCCGGTACTGAATAACCGATTTCTGTAGCCATGCCTGTACCCGCCCTGCCTGTTCCTATGCCTTCCCAGGGGAAAAAGGTTAGGATCGTTCCGGGAGTGCCTGTTTCATTACCAAAATAAAAATGGTAGGTTCCGGGATCGTCGAAATTGACGGTTTTTTTTACCATCCTTAAACCGAGTACCCGGGTATAAAAGTCATAATTTATTTTAGCATTGCCTGCTATTGCAGTGATATGATGCAGGCCCAAAATCCTGTTTTCCATAATTGTAAGTTTATAAAGCAAATATCCAACATTGGAACCACCTGCCCATTGAACCAGGACAAGAAATAGCCTTTGTAGTACAATTAACATTCCTGGTAAATTACCGGCCGCCTGCATGTTGCATTTAACTGACACTAAAGCCACGATGTATAAAATTGACTTGCAAGTAATTTATCACCAATGAGGAGTGCGGCCTTTAAATGCCAACCCAATATCCTATTAATAAGCATTATCTAAATTGTATTATTTTTTCGTGGCAATTTTCGTACGGACCTTACTGAGGAATTCCGGAGATATGCCAAGATAGGAAGCAATATAATGCTGCGCCACCCGCTGGGGTATTGTTGGGTAGCGTTCTAAAAAATCCAGGTATTTCTCCTGAGCGGTAGTAGCGATCGTTTTAAATAAGCGGCTTTGCAATACTCCCAGGTTTCGCTGTACCATCAGCCGGAAAACCCTTTCCATTTTTGGTACCTTTTTCATCAGTTCTTCCTTTGTTTGAGGTGAAAGAAGCAGCAACTCAGCGTCTTCGAGGGTTTCGATAAACATCCTGGAGGGTGTACGTTCCTGGAAAATTGCAATATCGCTAACCCACCAGTCTTCTATGGCAAACTGGAGGGTTACTTCTAATCCATTTTCATCGATATAATAATTACGGACGCAACCCTTATTAATGTAGGCTTCAAAATTGCACACATCGCCTTCCTGTAACAGGACCGTTTTTTTTGGTACCGACCGGTATTCTAAAATTGAATTAAAATATACCAGCTCTTCATCCGATAAGTTGGCGCACCTCGTTACATGGTTGTTGATTTGGTCAAACATGCTGCAAAATTATCAAAATATAAACATATCCTGGTTCTGGTATGTTGGGCCTGCTGCATCATTCCGGTACCGGGTAACTATTTGTACCCTTCCACAAAATATTCAAAGGAGTGATCCTGAAAGTTTCGCATACCCTTTACCGTTACCTGGCATAGTTTTATGGTAAACATCCGCTTTCTATATGCATGATCTCTAATAGAAAATCGCACTGGTTTTAAAGTCTGAACCGCGGATTGCTTACATAAAATTATCCTGCCCGCACAATTGTGCAGGCAGAACTTGTTCACCTAAACGCCAGCATATGGTACGGACCGGAGAAATGGTTGACACTTTATCTCCACTGGTATGTTAATCCCTGCTATTTAAACTTAACGTACTTACCTTTTTTATAGTACCGCACCGGGTAGATATCCGGTGTTGGGAAAAATCTGCATAACAGGCCTTTAACAAACCGGAAAAGCGGATTCTTGTACTTATTAAATGTCGCGGGCATGAAATAAATTTTATACCAGTATAAACGTAATTATTTTTCTTATGGATGTAGAAGGCAGGCAAGGCCGATTAAGTTATACCGACATGATATATCGATACACCATACGATGAATTTAAAAAGACCGGTATATAGAAATATCCCGGTTTTATTGTTACCTCCAAAAACTACTCTTGTTTTAATCCGGAACACCGGCCTCAATTCGCTGCCAGGTTAAACCAGTTTTAGGTTTAAATAAGTGAACCTGTGCCTTTCTTAATTATTCCGTTTCCTGTAAAACAGCGGGAACGTTTTAACCTCATCCCATCCTTATTTCCATTACTTGCGTAAAAGCACTTTGCATCGCCTTTCATGACACAAATATGAAATAAAATGTAAGGGATCATGTAAGTACCTCTACTGAATATTGTGGGGCCTGGTACTTAAAAAAAGCAGGTATAAATACCTGTTTGAGAATTTTGTTTTGTACTTTACTTTGACTTGGATTAATAATTAAAAAAATAAAATGTATGAAACTCCCTATTAAGTTCACCGCAATGGTATCCCTTGTAACAGGATTCACTTTGGTAATTTTATTAAGCCACTGCAAAAGAAATGACAATACTAAAAATTGTTGCGACGGTAATGAGGCTAAAGCCACGGGTAGCCGGGCAATAAGCCTGGTGAAGCAATGTCATTTTATACCGGAGGATTCTATCCGGATCTGGACAGAAAGATACCAAAGAAGTAAAAAAGAGCGCTCTGCCGCCGGGTTGTCAAATACGGGCGATATCCTTGGAGATTCGAGCTCATTTAAAAGTTGTATCATCAGGAAAATACTCTGTAACGAAAATAGTATTGGTCTTCGCGTGGTATACGGGATGAGCGAGGATAAAAAGATCCATGTGATATTGGTGGGCATCAGGCCCGATTACGCTACATTATATATTGAAGAGCCCGAAGAATGTTGTAATATAAAACCAAACACGATGAAGGCTCTACCTCCGCCCCCGGGGAATAAAAGCAGGCTTGGAGGAGCGGAATACGGCCAGATGCCGTAGCAGCCGGTGCAATAATTTCCTCAAAAATTCTCTATGAATGATGACCTCAAATACATAATGGCAATGACTTGTGTATTGCCAGCGGCTACCGGTATTTATAAGTATAACAACATTCACAAAAGGTTTCATCCGTTTATTTATATGATGATACTCGATGTTGTTATGGAAACGACTTTTTACCTGGTCATTAAGTTTCCCCGTTATGCGAAAATCACACCTGTGGCGGTTAATTTATACATGCAGCTAAATTTCGGATTGTTCTTATACTTTGTGTACATCAATAAATATATCAATAAAAATACCATCCAGGCATTGTTTGCGATCACACTGCTTGTTGTCTTATTCAATTATATTTATTTTGGCTCAATATTTAAAACGTTCTTTTATTTACTTTGTTTTGTGAGTGCCGGAATGCTCATCATTTCCATTGATATCCTTTCCCGGCAAATCATGGTGATAAAATTGAAGTTGGTAAATAACCCGTGGTTTTGGATAAGCAGTTGCTCAATAATATACAATGCCTTTACCCTGCTGATCTTCGGCCTGTATTTTGTCGCGTTGTTCAATACGCCTAACGGAAAAGCGATCGGGATTATCCAGCATTTCGTAAATGCTGGCTGTTATATATTTTTTGCTTTCGCTATTATAAAGATGCCTGCAAAAAATTAATGGCGTTTGCCGGCATCAAGTCAAAACAAGCAGGTCAATCAATATCCATGCTTGTGTACGGGTGGCCATTGGTAATATTTGAACAACCCTGTTTTTGTTGACAATTCAATGAGTAAGTCTGCAGATATGTTTACCGTAGTTTTTATATCAGCTTTGATAATAGGCCTGATAATCATTTTTTTTATTTTTTCGATTGTGCGCGAGCATAAAAAAGTATTGAAATGGCAGCAGGCTCGTATTGCTGCCGAGATCAACATATTGGAAAATGAACGAAAAAGAATCGCCGCCGATCTGCATGATGAGCTCGGGCCGATCCTTTCTGCGATCAAATTGCAGATCAACCACCTTGAACCGGAAGACGAAACAGAAACAGCGGTATTGGAAAAATCGAGCAAACAAATTGATAGCGTAATACAACGCTTCCGGGAAATTTCCTATGACCTTTTACCTAACACGCTGGTGAGAAAAGGATTTATCAGGGCAACAGAAGAATTTATCGGCAAACTAGAATTGTTGCATCCTTACAAATTTCATTGCTTCCCATGAATTTACATTATCACCGGAAAAAAGTTAATCTTTACAGGATCTTACAGGAGATTATTCAAAATACGGTGAAGCATTCAAGGGCAACTTTACTCAATATAAACATCCATAAAAAAGACAAGACCATCGTACTTAAAACGATGGACAATGAGATGCTTTAACTATATTGAAAAAAAACAGATGGCAAAGGGACTTGGTTTATTTAGCCTGCAAAGCCGCGCCGAACTACTCGGTGGACAACTGGGAGTAAATACACACCCTGGCGGCGGTACTTCTTTTGAAATTGAAATACCCCTTTAATATGGCAATTACTACCGATATAAAACTGATCATTGCAGATGACCACGAGATTTTTCGCGACGGCTTCAAACTGATGCTGACTAAGTATCCCGAGATTATTTTAGCTGGCGAAGCAGTTAATGGCAAAGAACTGGTTGAGCTCGCGCTGGGGTTGCAACCGGATGTCATTATCACGGATATTAAAATGCCGGTGATGGACGGCATTGAAGCCACTAAAAAGATCATCGAACAACTGCCTGATATGGGTATCATCTGCCTTTCTATGTTTGACGATGATGAACTGATCATTGAGATGCTGGAGGCCGGGGCAAAAGGCTATCTAATCAAAAACGCCGGTAAAGACCAGATCACAGAAGCCATCAGGACCGTTTATAATAATGATCCTTATTACTGTAAAACAACCAGCCACAAATTGACCAATATGATTGCCAAAAGTCGTTTCAATCCATATAAAAAAGCGGTAAAAGCAGAGTTTAGCGAAAGGGAAAAAGAGATCATTGAACTCATCTGCCGCGAACTCACGAATAAAGAGATAGGTGACAAATTATTCCTTAGTGTACGCACCGTGGAGGGGCACCGGTTAAAGATCCTTGAAAAGATGGATGTAAAAAATACGGTAGGGCTGGTCGTCTATGCTATCAAAAATGGCATTGTACAAACCTGAGCTCTTTAATATTATCCTGTTAGTTAGTACATTCCTTCCTTCATCACGATGGAAATCAATTTCTTCGTCCGCCTTACTTCAGCATCCTATAGACTAACCTGCTCTTCAACAAATGTTTGTATCGAAGTAGTGGCAATTCTTTTTACAGTAGTTTGTATAACTTATGGAAGATAGTACCAGGTTTTCGCAACGCTCTTACCCTCATTATATACTTCATGCTCTGTTTTCGACCAGCCCAAGCAGGTAACAAGCTAATTATATACGGTTCATAGTCCGGCATGTACCTGCTGGAAAAGGATTTAATATTAAAAGTCACCCATGCAGTAAATTGCAGCATGGCAAAAATTCTGATCTTATTTGCGCATCCCGCTTTAGAAAAATCAAGGGTGCATAAAAGTCTTATTTGGCACGCCAGGCAACTGCCTGGTATAAGTTTTCACGACCTGTACCAGGTATATCCTGACCTGGATATAGACGTTGTGTATGAAAAAAAATTGCTGTTAACGCACGATCTCATTATACTACAACACCCTTTCTATTGGTACAGCGCTCCTGCTATCATAAAACAATGGCAGGATCTTGTGCTGGAGCATGGCTGGGCCTACGGGCCCGGAGGCAATGCATTGGCAGGCAAACAAATTATGAATGCCATCTCCTGTGGTGGATCGCGCGAAGTGTATAATAAGGAAGGGCGCAACAGGTATACAATAAAAGAGCTGCTGGCCCCGCATGAACAAACCGCACATTTATGCCAGATGGAATTTCTTCCTCCGTTTGTTGTGCATGGTACCCATAAACTAAACGATACGGATATAGAATTGTATGGCCGGCAATATGCAGAAATACTCACCAGTTTAAACAACGGCAACGTCACAGCAGCTGAATGGCAGCAGGCAACGTACATGAATGATCTCAACCTTATTTCGGGACCCTTACAATCTTAAACTGCATGGACCAACATTCATTTCTTTTCCAGGCGATGATCTACCTGGCGGCAGCGGTTATTATGGTACCGCTTGCAAAAAAAACCGGCCTTGGATCGGTATTGGGTTATTTACTCGCTGGTGTACTGATCGGCCCATTCGTGCTGGGCTTTATTAGCAATGAGGGAGAAACCCTGATGCATTTCGCTGAGTTTGGCGTTGTAATGATGCTATTCCTTATCGGGCTGGAGCTGGAACCCGAATTGTTATGGAAATTACGACGTTCAATTATCGGCCTGGGAGGATTACAGGTATTGATCTCTACGGCTCTGCTGGCCGGTGCCGCGATGTTCTTTGGGCTCAACTGGCAAGCTGCGTTGGCAGTGGGCATGACCTTATCTCTTTCTTCTACCGCAATAGTGTTGCAAACGCTTGCTGAAAAAGGGCTGATGCGGGCCGCTTCCGGGCAAAGTGCTTTTGCAGTGTTATTATTCCAGGATATTGCAGTAATACCCATGCTGGCCTTGCTACCGTTACTCGCTACTTATGTTGTAAGCACACCGGCAAATGAGGCACCCGTCTCGAATTGGATCAGCGGTTTGCCGGGATGGGGGCAAACCCTTGCTACATTGGGGGCAGTGGTATTCATTATACTTGGAGGCAGGTATATCATCAAACCTGTTTTCCGCCTTGTAGCCGCAACCCGGTTGCGGGAAGTATTTACAGCCTCGGCCCTGTTGCTGGTGGTAGGCATCGCTGTGCTCATGGACTTCGTTGGGCTAAGCCCGGCACTGGGCACTTTTTTAGCCGGCGTTGTGCTAGCCAACAGCGAGTACCGTCACGAGCTTGAAAGTGATATCGAACCCTTCAAAGGCTTACTACTCGGCTTGTTCTTCCTGGCCGTAGGTGCTTCTATTAATTTTCAAATGATATTTGAGCAGCCGGGGATAATCTTTGGCCTCGTGCTGCTGCTGATGTTGATCAAGGGTTTGGTCTTATTCCTGCTGGGCAAAATTTTTAAGCTGGGCATTGGGCAAAATATGATCTTCGCATTTGCGCTTAGCCAGGTTGGTGAGTTCGCATTTGTTTTGTTCGCGTCCATTTCCTCCGAAGGAGTATTGCCGCAAAGCGCGGTTGATTCACTCGTGGCCGTAGTGGCTATCAGTATGGTACTTACGCCCTTGCTAATGTTCCTTAATGAAAAGGTGTTATTACCCCGGTTAGGGACCAGGGAGGTGGAGAAAGATATTGTGCCCGATGCCATTGATGAAAGCAACCCGGTAATCATTGCGGGATTCGGGCATTTTGGAAGTACCATCGGCCGTTTTTTGCGGGCACATAACATTAAAACCACCATCCTGGATATAGACTCTGACAGGGTAGATGTGCTGCGCAGGATGGGGTTCAAAGTCTATTATGGAGATGCCTCCCGGTACGACCTGCTGCATGCGGCCGGCGCAGCTAAAGCAAAGATCATTATCCTCGCGATTGACGATGCTGACAAGCGGTTGGAAATGATCGAAACCATTAAAAAGCACTTTCCAGATCTGCGAATGCTGGTGCGGTCTTCTAACCGGACAGATGCTTACGACCAGATGAACGCGGGGATGCTGCACGTGTACCGCGAAACCATGGACACGGCCTTACGGTTAGGCGTAGACGCTATGAAATTTTTGGGTTACCGTACCTACACTGCCCAGCGAAGCGCACGTACTTTTTTCAAACTGGATGAATTAAATATGAAAAAATTAGCCGCTATACGGGAACAGGAACAATACATCAATACTGCCCGTGAACTGATCGAAGAACTGGAAGATATTATCAAAGCCGACCGGCAAAATATCAGCTTTAGCGGCGACGCAGGTTGGGATGAAGAAGGGTTGATAAGGGATGCAACAAATAAATAGTTTGGCCTGGCAGTTCAGCAATGATCAAAATAAACTCAATTGGGTAGGCCGTAATGAAGTTACGGGTTTGTAAACCGGTAACTGGTTTTCCCTGGCCGTGGAATGGATGGTATAAACAGGAGTTTGTTCATAGCGTGAAGCCACAATGACCTGGATACCATTGGCATGCCTGTCGAATAATTGTTGGACTATCAACGGGTCGTTGTTATCTCTCGATAAATGTGAAAGCAGCAAATGGGTCATAAATGGCGGCCGGTGCAATGTGAATATTTCCAGGGCCTGCCTGTTGGATAAATGTCCCTTCCCTCCCCGTATTCTATTTTTTAAAAATTGTGGGTATCTCCCGTTGGAGAGCATATCTTCATCATAATTCGCTTCCAAAAAGGCGGCGTGGCACTGGCGGAAATGGGTTGTAACGCGTTCGCAGGGCGCGCCGATATCTGTGAAGACACCGATGGTAATGCCGTTCGAGCTGATTATAAAACTAAGCGGGTCTACGGCATCATGGTGCTTTGGAAATGCAGTTACACAAAGTTCCCCGATATGTACTGTCCGATATGCTGTAAGCTCACGTGCCAGTTCCCTTGTTAACTGCATACCACATTTTCCCGCGGTATGTCCCGTCATAAAGACCGGTAACTCGTATTTTTCCGCGAGACCGGCTACTCCCCTGATGTGATCACAATGTTCATGAGAGATAAAGATTGCTTTAACCCGCTTCATCGACAAGCCCAGCAGCTGCATTCGCTTTTCCGTTTCCCTGCAGGAGAGGCCCGCATCTATCAAAACGGCATCCGTATCATTACCAATGTAATAACAATTGCCGTTACTGCCCGAATTCAATGACGTGATAAATATGGACACCTGGTATAAAGAATGTGATAATTAACTAAAATACTAATTTCAAAATTAAGGTAAATCGCCCAGACCTTCCTGCCCGGAGCCCATTAAGAAAATGAGCACATACCATTAATTATTCTGCATTAGTTTTATTGTACCTGGTTTTATACATTTATATTTAATTTCGGAACATTCAACATAAATTAAGATGAAAGAAACAAAACGGATATCAGGCCTTTTCACAGACATTTATAATGGAGATTCATGGATCGGGGAAACATTGTCGGGAGTGCTTGCAAATGTATCTGCAGCTGATGCCGCTAAAAAAACCGCTCCCTGGAATTCCATCTGGGAAATTGTAAACCACATCATAAGCTGGAGAGACAATGTATTGCTGCGCGTACAAGGAAACATTATGAAGACCCCTGCCGGCAACTATTTTACGCCTGTTACGGACCAGTCGGACACGGCATGGAAAAATACTTTACATGAACTTAAGCTTTCACAGGAGAAATGGATTAATTTCCTGCAAATAATGTTAGAGGAAGACCTCGAGAATATATACCCCAACAATAATAACACCTATTACCATAATATCCATGGCATAATCCAGCATGACGCATATCACCTGGGGCAAATCGTTTTGTTAGCCAAATTAAACTGAAGGAACCCGCTTACTCAATTTCCCGTTCAGCTGGCTTGGGGATGTTCTCCAGTATTTGCTTCAGGTCGTTCAGTACTTTTCTCCAGCTCTGCTCAGAATGTATTTTCATTTCTTCCCCGGGGATATTATCCTGGGTGATCGTCAGCATTGTAACGCCTCCTTCCTCGAATAGCTCATAAGTGATGATCATGTAATTCTCGGGCCTGTCTTCAATCGCAGACATTGAACTCCAGTAGTCGTACCGGAATAATTTGTTTATTTCATAGATGAGGATGGTCCCCTTATCCTCGTACGATTTCCCCTCCCATTCACCCTTAAAAATAATCGGGCTTCCTTCGCGCCAATCTGAAATGGCTTCACTGCCAAAAAAATATTTTTTGATCAATTCAGGATTGGTTAAACCATTCCAGACTGATGAAGCAGTGGCAGTTATATTAACGACCGCATTGGCAGTGAATTTATTTTCCATCGTTCGTACTTTTAATTTGCTAATATAAATAAAATTATACCAAACATGAGGATGATGCCTGGTTGATCCACGGTAAAACTACTCAAAACCTATTGTAACATATTTAGGGTAAAAGAGCTTTTTGCCCTTATCCGGCAAAACTACCAGCCACCAGGTATGTAGCCCAATCGCAAGAATCCAGGTGACCGGGGCCATATTTCACTTTAAAATATTCGCCTTTCCTCCAGGTACGCTCTGTTATGGGAATTTTGTTGGATGATCCATTTCGTCGCAAAGGCCCATAAGTAGGTTATTTGGAAGAACAAGAATTAAGGTAGCAAAACTTCAACTACCCGGATAGGCGACCTAAACAGGTAATCCTATTGTTTTAAATCATTGTACCCAACAAAGCCAGGCAAAAGAAATAAATAATATTTTGATTAGAATGTTCAGCATTTGGTAATTTCGGCAGCAAAAATTAAAGTAAGGCATGAAAAGGATAACTGTTTTTTGTGGTTCGGGCATCGGCAATAAGGATGTTTTTAAAAATGCTGCCACAGCACTAGGCAAAGCGCTGGTAAAAAGAAAAATCGACCTCGTGTATGGCGGGGCCCGGGTGGGGCTAATGGGTGCTATCGCGGATGCCGTTCTCCAGGAAGGAGGTAAGGTGACCGGTGTATTGCCAAGGTTTTTACAGGCAAAGGAAATAGCGCATGAAGGCCTGACGGAGTTGGTTCTGGTGGATTCCATGCATGAAAGGAAAATGAAAATGAACGAACTATCCGATGGCGTGATTGCCTTGCCCGGCGGGTTTGGAACGCTGGAAGAATTATTCGAAATGCTGACCTGGGGCCAGCTCGGTTTGCATAAAAACCCGTGGCTGTGTTAAATGTCAGTGGCTTTTATGATAGCCTTAACCAACTAACACAAACCATGGTTGCATCCGGTTTTTTAAAAAGCCTGAACAGGGACATGCTGCTAACAGATGATAAAATCGATGCTCTTTTAGATAAAATGGAAAACTACCAGCCGCCTGAAGTGGTAAAATGGCTGGCTCCTACAATTGTATAAATGCAGAACTGTTCAACTAAAGTATTCCTGGTACCTGCAAATAAATTCATAATACCAGTTCCATTTCACAGGAAGTAAAGAAGCGGGCGAGGCCAATGGAAAGTAAAAACGTATTGGCATATAAGGCATTCGTGTCTACATTGATCACCGAAGTATACTGGTTGTTTACCCCGTTTACCTGCATAAATAATGCAGAAAGATATTTTTCTTTGGCATCTATTTCACTACACCCAAAATGAGCAATGGTTCCGGTACTAAAATTTGAGATACAATAGGCAACCGGCTGGTTGTTGTAACTGGCTACCTGCAGCGTATAATTACTTTGAGCTCGCTTTATGCAATTCGTACTAAATTGCCAGGAAGGTTTCCATTCACAGTTTTTCCTGATAAGTTCCCAGTCGGGTGAGGCAAGGGTTTCTATTTCAACCGGCACCGGCTCGCGCAAAACAGGCCTTCCCATGTAGCTATTTAATTTGCGGGTTACCATAAAACCAAAATGCTGATATATTTTAATTGCCGGGGCATTTTGTTCAATGACCTCTAATATTATTTTATTGATGCCTGCCTGTTTTAACTGTTGAATGCTATGTTCATACAACCGGTAGGAAAGTTTATAGCCCCTGTATTCCGGCAGGATACCACTTGCTGCATTATAGGTTACTTTCTGATTGCCGGCCAGGTCAATGCCATTTAAAATAAAGCCTGCCAATTCATCCCCGTCAAAAATACCAAACGACAATTTGAGGTCAACCGCCTCCGTAATTAATTTATCTGCAAATTGTTCCCGGCTGAGCTGCAGGGGTATGTAATAATTTTTGAATACCGCGTTAAAACAATTTCGAATCGTTTGTACATCTATGCAGGCCAGGGATTGTACCGCAATCCGGGAAGTATGGATCATAATCTTAAAAGGATTTTTAACTAATTTGACTGCACCCCCCATTCATAATAATTGTGATCCTGATCAGGGAAAAAACCAGTTTTAAGATATAAATTATTGCCAATGGCATTATCTTTTGCAGTTTCCAATATCATCCCGCAGCTATTCGTTTCCATGCAATGGATTTTACATTCATTTATCAAAGCAGAGGAAATACCCCTGCTTCTGTATGTCAGTTGTACAAACAGGTCGTTCAATAACCACAATCGTTTCATCCTGGTAGAAGAAAAAATGGGATATAATTGTACAAACCCCATTATATTTTTTTGGGCATCTTCGGCAATGAAAATGACTGACTCTTTATTTTCAATTCTTGCTTTGAGAAATGTAACCGCCGCGGTAACATCACTTTCTTTTTTATAAAAAATCCTGTAGCTGTCAAATAATAAAGCCAGGACATCCACGTCATCTATTCCCGCCTTCCTGATTAACATAGTATATCGATTAAATAAATATTTATAGTTACTATCTGAATGTATGAGGTTTACATTCATGCTCCCGCGATCGTCTTTCAGCTTAATTCAATTAATAAAAAGATGCTGGCAACTCTGTTGGGTTTATCAAATTATTAAATGAACGAAATATTTCGTTTATTTAAATACTAATGTAAATAGAAAGATATTTTTAATAACTATAAAAAAAGATATGTCGAGTAACCTATTTTTAACGATGAACGGTGATAAAGGCATCGCGAAATACTATTAGGAAGAATTTTAGCATTTGCTTTCACATACAAACATTATTATTTGTCTGCTAATACACTATTTAGGTTCATTTTTTATCACACAGGCGGGAACCCCGTCATTTCTCTTATTTATCCCGGCAACTGCTCAACCAGCTCCAGCCTTTTAATAATACTTTTGGCGGGCAATATTGTACCAGGCGATAAAACCGCATTGGCCCCGATCCTGGAATGGTCACCAACCAGCGCACCAAATTTATTTATTCCTGTTTCAATAACGCTATCTTTATAGAGGACTGAAATAGCTTTGTTCTCTCTTTCATTGTAATGATTTGCTGTTACCGAACCCGCCTCAAAATTTACGTGATTACCGATGATACTGTCGCCTATAAAATTAAAGTGAGCGATAGCGCTATTACTCAAAATAATACTGGTTTTGATCTCGCATCCTGTTCCGATCTTTACCAGCGCATCAAGAAAAACGCCACCCCGAAAACATACATTGGAGCCGATAAAACAGTTTGCCCCAATAATGGCCGGACCCTTTAAAACCACGCCCTTTTCAATGACGGCTGATTTATGAATGGCTACCCCGTTTATCACGTTAAAGTCGCTTCCCAATTCCGAAATAAGCTCCAATACTATGCCCTCCAGACCTGCAGTGATCTGCCAGGGAAGCGAATTGTGCTGTTTCGGGAAAGCAAGGGAAAAAGAGGTAATAAAGTCGGAAATTGCTATCATGTTAGTGGCTTATGATTTGGCTGAAATTGAATCCCGGCAGATTAATGTTTTCCGCAGTCTTGATATGGCTTGTTAACCTAGTGTTTGGGTAAGATAAACGCCGCTTGAATAAGCGAATTGCAATAGTTACATTTTACTATATGTTAACATTCCCGCTTATAATAACATTCTTTAAATAACAGTTGATTTCACAGCTGCCAAATACGGATTAATAATTATTTTATTGCACGCCTTCCTTCCAGTATCCTGTAAAAGGAGCGGCTCCTGATCTCATCAAGGGTGAGGCCCGTTACCAATGCTTCTTCCTCGGTAATGGCACCGCAGTTGAGGGCCTTTAAAAAGAAATTACGGAAGCCCTGGCCGGTAGCAGCGTCATCGAAAATATCGCCGGTAAGTGTTGAAACGGCTGCCCGGTCCACGAATGTTTTTAACCTTAAAACAGCATCGTCGTAACTGCTTAAAAAGAAAGTATAAGTGGCTGCATACCGCATGGGCAACTGTGCCGGGTTAAGGTCCCAACCCTGGTAAACCCCATTGATCCGTGAATGGGTGGTGTGTTGAAAACACGCCCGCCACGCATGGTGCACGGATTCGCGGTTTTCACTGAGTTGATCAAAGCTGAGATTGTCGCCGCGGTGCGGACCAACAGGAATCACATTCGTGGCGCCATCGCTTAAAAATATCCCGGTGCCGGCAAGCGCTACCTTGGTTACATGGTGGGCAAAGTCGCAAACGCTGTGTGCCATAGATTGATACCGCGCCGTAATGCCACAGGATGCGGTGTAATCATACGTGCCGAAAAGTGCTGCGATCAACCGATTATCTCCAGCCCTTGTAATACGCATGAGTGGGTTTCGGCCCTCATCATCCATAATTATTTGCGTGGCTTCCACCATGATTTCCATCTTTAATACACCCGCTTGAAGACCATGCCTTGTTTCAATTATTTCAAAGAACTTTACTAAGGTAGTTACCTGCTGGGGAATGGTTACTTTAGGTAACATCACCACGAAGTTTGGCGGTAATACGCCTTTTGTGAGATGCAATAAAGTAGTGATGAAAATATCGAGCGTTCGTACACCCCTTGTTTTAAGGTCTTCTGTAAAAGGTTTTATCCGAATGCCAATAAAGGGAGGAATGATATTATTTTTCATGCCGGTGGCCAGTTCTGGTGCGGCAATTAACGCGGTATCATCTTCCTCGGCGTCCGTACGGTTGCCAAAGCCATCCTCAAAATCAATCCGGAAATCTTCAATGGCTCCCTCTTTAATTTTTTTTACTATTTTTTGATACACTGAATAAGCTAACCAGGACGGCTCAGTTTTCCGATCTGCTTCAATGAGGCTATCCAGCTTTTTTGTAAGTGCTGCTATGTCTTTCTGAAGGTGAGGTAGATGCTGGTATCCATCCAGTTTTAATATATTGGCAAGTGCCACAAAATCCGGTGCATAGGTTTTTAAACTGTGCAGCGCTATCTCGCCCATTTTTATCGCCGTATCTGATTTAAAAAGATTGGCACCACCATACACCGTGTGCACAGCCTGCCTTTCGGGCCGATCACCGGGATAGTTTTTTTGAAATTTTAAATTAGCTGGTTGCAAGGCTGTAAGCAGTGATTCCTTATCACCGTCCGGTATGGTTAGTTTCATAATAATGCCGGTATATTTTATCCTCCCGAAGTAGGGGCAGATACCCGTACCTGGCAATTATACTTTAATTTACTTCTATATATTCAGCCCTTCATATAAGAAAGGACGAGGTTAATGCAAGCTTTTCAGCATCCCCTGTAAGTACTATATCCAAAAGGACTTATCAGCAGCGGTACATGATAATGGCCAATGGTTGTGATTTCAAAAATGATCTCAATGACCGGGTAAAAAGATACTATATCATCAGCATCAAAATAATGCTTTATGTCGAATGACATTTTATAGATACCCAATTGAAGCTCATGATCGTCCTGTAAAAGGTTCAACAGCCTGCCTTCGTTATTAGTTACGCCTTTTGCTATTTCGAACCATTCATGCGCTATTTGCTCATATAACGAAATTGCAATTCCCCAGGCAGGCTTTCCCTTACTGGTATCCAATACATGCGTGGTTATCTGGCTCATGTTATTGATTTTTGTAACCGTATTTGCGTGATTTTGTTTTGTTCGTCTGCGGCAATTTTAATTTCCTCTTCGGGCGAATTGGTTAAGCGTTGCTGTAAGGATGCCAGTAACTCTTCAGCCGTTTTACCGGTTGCAGAGACAATAAAAATATACCCGAATTTACGTAGGTAGGCATCATTGCCTGTGGCCATTCCGCAAACGGTTTCATTAGATGCGGTATTAAGCCCGCTTTGCTCGGCCATCGCCCATTGAGCCGCTGCACCTGGGTTTTTTTCCAGGGATGCTGTATCGCCGATGGCAGGATGACGGGCAAATGCTTCTCTCCAATCTTCCTCCTTGCAGCTATACCATTGTTCTTCGGCATCTACCAGTAACTCCACCAAGTCCTCCATTGGAAAAAAAGGAAGCATCTTGTTTACCCAGGCTGTAGAACCACAACAATTAAAAAGATGCTGTTTGAGTTCTCCAGGCGGCAATAAATTTAATTCGTGGAAAGTCATGCTCGTGGGTTTTAAAGAAACACCTTAAATTAATGATTTTTGGTTAAACGGTATTGAAAGAAAAGTTTTATAATGCGTTGTTTGTAAAAACAACAGCAGCTGAAAATATATACAAAAGCAGGGTGTTATCAAACCACCGGATTGCCAAAAAGGCGCATCCTGCTAATGCCGCCATCGGGGAAGATTGTCAGCCGCACATGGGTAAATGGCTCCCTGCTCACCAACTCGTCGTCAAAATAATGTTCGTGATCGGCCTGCAATTTTACCTGTGGCAGAATAATACTCCATCCAATCTGCCCGTTTGCAAAATCCGTTGCTATACCGGGCTCAATGCGGCAGCCTTCCAACATACAACTATCAGGGAAGTTGCCTTTATAATGGCCGGTATCGATTAATACCCTGTTAATGATACCCTGGTGGGCAAGACGGATGATCACCCAATCCTTGTTACCATGTATGCGGCTTCGTTTGGTTTCCCAGCCATCGCCCATATTAATGCCACGGCCCGGCATCAGTAGATTACCCATGTGACTGAAAAACATATCATTGCAATAAACCGGCCTTGCTCCATTTACGGCTGCAGCGAGGTCGGATTCCGCCTCGTCTTCATCTCGCGCAGCATTCCATTCTTTTAACCTCGCCATACACTTTTAATCGAGCTACGCCCCGTCAGGATAAATGATGCAGGCGAAGGTGCGCATAAATATTGCGTCGTATTGCATAGATATTCTATTGCCCGGGGCGAGGGCGACTTTGGTAAAATCTCTACCCGCGTGTTGCTCCACATCGTCTGTGTCGGTATCCTTTATATTAAAAGCTTCCAGGGATGCAAAGGGTGGGTGGTTACCCAAAAAATGATTGGTGTCAATATCCACTCCGTAAATTCTTCCGGGGGCAGCAAGTTGTATAATGCACCAGTCGTTGCCTGGCTCCCTTTTTCTCCTCGATTCCCATCCATCCATCCATTTGCCGCGGTCTGTATATTTATCCGCTATAAAAATCCCCCGGCCCGGTTTTAAAAGATTTTCCTTTTCGGCAAAAAAATCATCACTGCATAAGAGGGTTTTACCTCCTAATTTTTCCGCTGCCAGATCAATCATCTCTGTAAATGAAAATTCACTCATAGGTAATATTGTTTTTAAATTAAACTGTTATTTATTGAATCGAAATTACCGGATACCCATAATCACATTGTTGTGCCGGAAAAGGAACCAAATCATTTAGCCGCATTATCTTAGATCATCCTTGGAATTATCATGCACTATAATTGTGCCTGCATTGAATTGCGAAAATTTCCCGCGATCATACACTTTTCGTCCACCTACATAAGTTTGGTCAACTACCCCATATAACTGCCTGTTTAAATAAGGAGTTAATTTGTGCCGGTGATCCGTTATACCAGTTGGCAATACAGTCCTGTTACTATGTATCACTTGCAAGGCGGCGCGTTTTAGTGGTGTAAAATGAAACGCTAAAATTACAAAACAATATTTTAAATTGTGTGGTAAGCAGTTGCTTTATTAAGGTTATTCTGTGAAAGTAAAATATTAACCAATATGCTCATGGCTTTGATCTATGGAGTATTGGGCTTGATCCTCCTGGTGCTCATCATTATAACCTACCGGTTTCATTCGGTAAAACGTAATAAGCAGGAAGAGGAGCCGGCAGGCCATACAGCAAGCATTTCTCTTTCACAAGGTTTTGTGTATACTTCGATTATTCTGGTGATCGTATTAATGCTTGCATTTACCTGGTATCTTTTAAAAGGCACGCCACGGGAAGCTCACCTGATGGAATGGCTGCATATTGTAATCCGCTTAATGCATGTTACGTTTGGGATCGCCTGGATCGGGGCTTCCTTTTATTTTGTTTTCCTTGAAAATGCATTGAACCGTACGGAAAATGTGAGAGAAGAATTAGCCGGTAACCTGTGGGCGGTGCATGGAGGAGGATTTTATTACCTCGAAAAATATAAAGGGGCGCCCGGCACCATCCCCAAACACCTGCACTGGTTTAAATACGAGGCTTATTTTACCTGGCTATCCGGGATCAGTCTTTTATTTGTCGTTTATTATTTTAATGCCACGGCAATGCTGATCGATTCCAATGTTCTAAAAATGAGTGCTGCGGCAGCCATCGCTACGGGCATTGGTTCATTTATCGCCGCATGGCTTATTTATGATTTACTTTGTAAAACAAACCTTGCCAAAAAAGACACCTGGTTTGCATTTTCCGGATTTATTATTGCAACAGCATTGGCATATTTTTATAGCCAGGTGTTTAATGCCCGCGCCGCTTATGTTCATTTCGGTGCGATGATCGGTACCTTGATGGTGGCCAATGTTTTTTTTGTCATCATCCCTTCACAAAAAGCAATGGTAAAGGCTGCCAGGGAAGTAAAACCATTTGATCCGGCACTTGGAAAAAATGCGCTGGCAAGATCGCTGCATAATAATTATTTCATCCTCCCTGTGCTGTTCGTAAATCATCAGTAATCATTTCCCTACCACCTTTGGATACCAATACTCCGGGGCGACCCTTGCAGCCATTTCCCTTGGCACGGCCGGGGTTAAACATTACCTCGATCTAAAAGAAAAAGGGAAATATAAAGTTTGGGTACTACCCGCTTCCGTGATAATCTTACTGGCGGCATGTTTTGTAACAGCACCGCCAAAAGATAATACAGTATGTAACCACCCTGTCAGCTATGTGGCCATAAATGAAATTTTTATTAAACGCTGTATGAGTTGTCATTCATCCAGGCACACAGATGAAATATATACCGTTCCACCCAATGGCGTAGTGTATGATACGCCCCAGGATATTGTGAAAATGAAAGAGCGGATACTGCACCGTGTGATGATCACTAAAACAATGCCCCAAAATAATAAAACAGGCATAACAAATGATGAGCGAAACCTCATCAGGTGCTGGATAGACCAGGGTGGGAAGGTAAAATAATGCAGGGAACAGAGTGCATAGATATTAACCTTATTATAAATCAAATAACGTACGGAAAACTCAATAATATTATAAATCTACATCAGCATAATGCAGGCGGTTATTCCCCGGGATAAAAAGGTTGGAACTGCAGTTGATGTATCAATTTGAAACTCCCAGGCACGCAAAAAAAGATTCCATTCTTTACCCCTTTTTTTAATTCAAATACCAGAAGTGAAGTAGCAAGCACCAGGGCTATGGCCGATAAATCTTGTTTAGCTGCAGTTCGGGGGTAGCCAGGCAGACCGGGGATTTGAAAGGGGCAAATTCAACTAAGGAATAATATTTTATTTTGTAAAGCAGCATGTTTTCAGCCACTTATATTGATATTTGGATTTTAAAAGGTAAATTTAACCAGCTAATTTCTTAGCAGTATTTTTAACCCTTAAAAAACACAACATGACCTACTTAAACAAATTATTTTTGAGCCCCGGAGGTGAAACCGAAGGCGGAAATATCAATCCGGATAATGAGGAAAATAACGTAATCCCTGTTTTGCAGGAAGATGATCAAAAAGATAAGCCGATCATTGAAAAAATAAAAGAGGCTTTACAAGACTGGTCAAACAAAGACGAACAGGACCAGGAATTTGATGATACCAGGGTATAATTTTTAGTTCCAATAAGATGATTATATATAGCCAGGGGGCTGCGCTATAGGTTACCAACTGAAGAAGTATAAAAAAGCCCTTCCCTGTTTTTTTGACAATAAGGAAAAGGCCTGGTTAATTCTTATTATCTTTTGAACATTGGTTTATTAGCGAATACAAGGCTCACGAAAAACTGGCCAATCTCATCCTGTGGTGCATTTGCAAGCGACTGGTTTTCATTACTTCTCCATTTGTTCTTTTTAAAGCTTCCGCTATACCCGGCCTGAAGCCCTATTGAATGTCCGGCATGTTTAGGCGAACTCAGGGAAACTCCGAAACCAAGCCTGTAAACTAAAAATGAATTATGGAACCTTACCGACTGAATGTTATTTTGAGTGGTTGAAGATTCCAGCACCTCGTCAAAATCTACTGCCGAATTGTCTTTAAAGAATATTGCCTGGTACTTTTGGAAGCCTAATCCTGCCAGGGGAAAAAGCATTACCCTTTCACTTTTTAAAACATCATAGCCAACATCCGCATTCAAACCATAATAACGAATCGTACTGCTTCTTTCATCCCGGTCGCCACTCATGCTGCTTCCAAGGGTAAGACCTGCACCTGAAATAACACGTTTACACTCTTTTAGCCAACCTAAGCCAAGGGTGGCAGTATGTCCTTTCAATTGTTGATACTGTGGCAACCCGGCGACCCGGCCATTGAGCCCGTCGAACTGCTGAAAACTTGCACCAATGCTATGGGTAAACATTGGAATAATGTGTTCTTTTTTCTCCTGTTGTGCGGTACCCGTAAATCCCATGCCTACAAGGGCGATACTAATAATAATTTTCATAAAGGTTTATTTAATCATTCTATTACAAACAGGTGCCTGAAAAGTTGACCTGGGAGGACAAATACTTGAATTAGCCTTTAGTCGGTCTAGCTGATACACCAAAAAAATGCCGCGCCAAACGGCACGGCATCCTGGGATTAATTGAATTCTATTAATTTAATTTCTCGTCTACTGCTTTAGACATCGATAAATGTGACTCAAGTACGGGAATTGATTTTGTGATCATCTTTTTAAGCTCATCGTCTTTTACATTATCCTGTGCGCTCTTGAATTTATCAACCAGATCATTATGATCGGAAACCATTTTATCTGCCCATGCTTTATTCCATCCTTCGCCGGTTTTATCATTAATATTTACAATATTGGCGGTATCAAGTGCAGGCATAGCAAATGAAGGATTTTTTGACATATAACCCTTGATGTCTGCTTCCATTTTTTTATGATCTTTCAACATCATATTCGCATGTTGTTTCACTTCTTTAGATCCTTTTGCAATACCCGCTTTTAACCAAATCATTTCTTTCGCATTTGCCTGAATGGCAAAATTGAGGAAATCCTGATCAGCGTTTGCTGTAGTGGAATTAGCGTTGTCTGTCATAGTACTGTGCGCCGTATCCATTGCAGCAGGTCTATCACTACCCGTGGAGTCTGAATTGAGGTCTGAACTAGTCGTATCGCTATCGTTACACGCATACATCGTGGCAGCAGCAAATAAAATGGTAAATGTTTTAATGGAAAGTTTCATAATATTAATTTTGATTAAAAATAAAATAACCCAGAATAGTTTAGAAAATATTATGCCATAAATCTTTAATACCTGTATGCTTATATTGGGCACAAATGTAGAAGAACTGCCCCAAAATACGTACGGTATTGATTTATCATTTTGGGGTTAGGATACAGTAAGCGGTAAAATTACAATATAATATGTAAGCATCCTGGCTGCTCGGTGATGCCGGAAAGGGGGATGCATATATAATATCATTGGAATAAAAACTGGATAAGATCTGTCAGGTTAATAACTTATTGTAAATTTAACCCGCCGGGTTTTTAATATTGCTTCGTATATTTTTGTCCCTTGAGATTAACATGATTTTACGGCCAATAATTATGATGCTAAAGCGTAGCTACCATTTCTTCCGCGAAACCGAAACTCATCGTCATGCCCAGGCCACCCAGGCCATTCAAAATATACACCCCTGTTTCGGGAGAAATAAAAATGTCCGTGTCGCCATTGGTCAACTTTGGATATATGCCGTTCCAGGTTTCTATCACCGACCAGTCTTTGAACCGGGCGAATTGCTCCAGGTAATCGAGTATCATTTGATTGATAAACGCTTTATCAAACGGGTCAGGGGTTAAACCATATTCATGGGAATCTCCGATAGTTAACTCCCCTCTGCCATTTTGAGAAACCATTACATGAATACCATACTCAAGATAACGGCTCATCTCCTGCTGGTACCGTAATTTCAAATCGTTCAATGAAGGGGATGCCTTAAAGCTATTGTAATGTATCAATGAAAGGCCGCCGCATAATGCCGGCCCGATACGCCAGTCCCGGGGCTGGGGCGCCAAGCGCATCATCTGGAGTTTGCATTTCGTAAGCGGTAATGAAGCATAAACTTCGGGATATAATGTTTCAAAATCAGCACCACTGCAAACAAAAATTATATCTGCCTCATGCTCTTCATCATTGCCGATATAAATAGCCTGGTCGCATATATAAGTGATGCACTTCCCCCAAAAAAATTCTACTCCAAATCTTTCGTTCAAATAGGCAGGCATCCTGGCAATGCTTTCTCTCGGGTCCACGATCATCTCCCCTTCGCTATACAATGCGCCCAACAAATTTTGGGGGTTTACGGCTTCATATTTTTGAGTGACTTCAGTTTTCCCTAGAAGAGAAACCTTCCGGCCCTGCTGGTTAAAAATATCATTCAATTCAGTAAGTACCTGCATTTCATCGGCATGATAGGCCAGGTGCAAACTACCTGCTGCTTCATACCAGGTGCCGGCTGCTTCACAGGTTTCCTTCCAGATTTCACGGCTCCTTATCGCCCTGTCATAAAATTTTCCTTCAGCCTGGCCGATGGGCCAGATCATTCCAAAATTGCGGACAGAGGCGCCTGCCGCAAATTCACTGCGGTCAAAAACTTTCACTGAAAAACCCTTCATTGACAATGCCCTGGCCGTGGCGAGGCCGGCAATACCGGCACCAATTACGATAGCCCTGTTACTTTTCATTTGTATGGAATTTATTATGGTGCATGGACCTGAAATAGAGTGCTGAAATGATGGTGCCTGCTACCCCAATTACAGATAGTATCATCACCCCGTAAGAATAAAATCGTGTCCAGCTCAGTTGTATGTGAAATACGCTTTTAGCAAGAATAACCGCCACGCTACCAAGGTAACCATATGAGTCTGCCAGGTAAATGAGGAAGCCAACATTTCCGGCGTATTTAAAGGTCGCAATCATTCTTTCGAACAGCACACAATTAAAGGGTATATACCCCATGTATAGTCCTAACCCTACCAGGGTCATCCAGTAAAACGGCGCCAGGCGACCCTGCATAAATAGTAACGTGGCGCTGCCAGCTAACAAAAAACCAAGACCAATGATAACATGGGATACCATTAACGCCTTCAGGTTATTGCGGATGTAGACCATGGCTGATATCAACACCAGTATAATGATGGTGGTCGGGACCTCTGTCTGTACAAATTTTGCAGGCTGTTGCGGAAAGCCCATCTCCACCCACATATCAGCTGCAAAATTATCCCGGATATCCCTGAAAATAGTGAGAAAAATGTAAATGACCAGTAAGGTTACAATTCCCGGGAAAAAGGTCCTCAGGTATGCCTTCCTGTCTGTTTTCCGCATGGCTTTTCGCTCCGTACGCAATAATTGGTCGGACGTGGATGGGGGCGGAATTTTCTCCAGTAACCAAATAAATAAAACCAGCGGTAATAAAAAAACAAAGCCCGCTAAAAACGGGAGCCAAAACCCGGAAATGGAAAACTGCAATTGTAAAAACCCTGTAACAGTTTTAACAAAGCCGGAGGAAAATATAAAACTAACGGCCAGGGCAGCCCCAATAAAATCCGTTGCCTTGCGTCCTTCCACAAAGGAGAAAATAATACCCCATATCAGCCCGAGCGGAAAGCCATTCAGGAACAGGAAAGCAATATTGTAAGGCGCCGGTACAACGGCAAACAGCAATAAGGCCAGCCATGATATCCCCACCAGTGACAATATCATTTTACCCCTGCCAAATCTTTTAAGCTCAGCTATAAATTTTACGCCGTAGAATTTGCTAAGCATATAACCCAATACCGCTGATAACGAGGCAACTTTATAATCGACCTCGAACAATGGCGTTACTTCATCGTAAGTACGACCGTGTGGTTTCAAAAGTTACACTATGGTATAGGTGTGAAAAGATGACGGCGGCATAAACAGGTGAGGCTGCAACTTTGATGGCAGTTGCTTTGAACAGGTATGCTCACACGGTTAAATTTAAGATCGGCAGTTCCGCTGGGGAGCTTATTATATAATCCGGCTGAGCGGTTTTAAGTTGTGGCAGGGTGTGCGCACCAGTGGTGATGCCGATGCTTAATCCGCAACCGGCATTTTGGCCCTCTTCGATATCAATAATGGAATCGCCTACTTTTACTACCAGTCCTGCATCAAAGATGGAAAACATTTTCATGGCAAGGTTGATCATGTCCGGCATCGGCCGGTTATTGCTGACATCCGTTGCTGTAACCAGCCCATCTATTTCTCCCCCTTCTTTCCAATTTAATTTTTTCAGCAATGACATGGCGGTGGCCCTGTTATAACCTGTATTTAATACGACCGATATATTATTTTGTTGCAGCAGTTTAAACAATTCCCCCGCGCCCGGCTGCGGCTTTACTTCAATGGTATCATAAGCGATGGCAAGTGCGCTGTCAAAAATAGCATATAATTTTTCGGGGAAATATTCATCTGATGGGCGTTTTTCAATTTCCAGGATGTCCTTTATTGCCTGGAGCTTCTCTTTACCCGCTCCCGACTCCAAAACCTGGTCGAGCGTAAAATTATATCCCGCATCATTAATGACTTTGCGCAAAGTTTTGTATACTACGTTGTCTTCATCCACCGTAGTACCGGCCATATCGAAAACAACCATTTTTATCATTCTGAATGCTTTATATGTACCCTTATTCAATAGGGCGTTACAGCTGTTATCAGCTCCGAGGATGTAAATGTGCGATCATCTTTTCTTTATACCGGTGGAGGGGCGGTAAGGGCTTTCCTGTTTCTTTGGCCTGTTCATCCCACTTTCTTAGCTGGATGTATAAATCGTGCAGGTCATCGCTTTCAAATTCCGCGGCCTCCTGCTCCGTCATTACCCCACCCTGGAATTCAAGTGTGCGTTTACTCGCTACCGATAGCTGATCAAAATATTCGGGGTTCCGGAAAGTAAGGTAGCGTTTTGCTGCTACATGCGAGGTTACCAGTTTAGATATCTTTTTTGAAAATCCTTTGCTGCGAAGGTATCCTGCGCCAAGTTTCTCATGGTCCACTACACCAAAACCATCCATCTGTTCAGCCGGCATTACATGCTCCAGCAGGTGACCGATGTCGTGAAAAAAAGCAGCAAGGATAACCTCATCATCAAATCCACCGGCTTCTGCGAGTTGCGCGCACTGGCACATGTGCTCTATTTGTGATACAGGCTCGCCGATATAGTCCTCATCACCAAAGCGCTGGTAGAGTGACAATATTTCATCAACGGTTTGTTGGATGTGTAACATTTAATCTTTTGAACAACTTATTGGTGAAGGTAGTTCGACCTAAGCCTTGAACGCTCTGAGGCATTGGGAGCCGGACGCAGATAATTGTAAATTGTTTTATTTCAACTACCATTATTCCAACAAAAATTTATTTTTTATAAATACTTTCAATTGGGTCAGCTACCGGGTGCCCTACTTTGAAAGCCATGTTTAACAGCTTTGCAAATGTAGCTGCCAGTTGCTTCTGATACAATAAGGCAGGCGTTTTTATTTCGCCGAGGGGCGCTGTATCCGGGCCTATTGCTGCAATCCAGATCTGCCCTGCATCATCTACTTTGGCTCCGTGGTGCTGCCAGTTATCCTTTATCTTATCACCTCTTCCATGGTCAGTGGTTACAACAAGCGTTGTTTTATCTTTGTATTTTACCGATGATTGGATGTAAGTCCAGATATCAGCAATCATCGCGTCTTCCGCATGCGCACTTTTTAAATACTGGTCATATTCTCCATGATGTGCAAAGTCGTCTGTTTCATCAAAGGCAATATAAAGCACCTTCGGCTGGTATGCTTTCATATATTCCCTGGCGGCGAAATAGGTGAACACATCGGGCCGTACGCCCACCGGCCTTGTGGTTAAAAATTGCATGTCATTGATCAGCTGGAGTGAAGGCTCTTTAAATTGTAATGTATCGAGGTCGGCATTCACGTAGAGGCCGTTTTTTTGCGCATTTAATATGTATGGAAATACATCCCATGTAGTGAAAGCGGCAACCTTATCTTCATACATTTTTTGCCTGTTGATGAATTCCAGCACATTTGTATTTTTATTCCATAGCTTATCATTGCTGTTCACCATCGTGTCCGGGTAGCCCGTAAATATCTCATTGTAGCCGGGGTAAGAAAAATAATACCTGTTGGCATTGTCTACCTTATTACCGAACCACCGGTTGCCATATAACTGGCCCTGGATGGCGACCGTGTTCCATAAAAAAGGAAAAAGTTTTTTACGACGTTCTTCGCCGGAAGCGCTCCAAAAATCACGGTTTGTGCCGCTGCTGTCTTTGGTATATATTTTATTGTTAAGCAATGCTGTGTCTGCACCACCAAAAACTTCCTGCCAGCGCATACCATCCAGGGTAACGATCACCAAATTTTCTGTTTTTACCTGCCCTGCAGCCATGTTGATAGTGCCTGTAAATACCATCACTAAATAAATCCACTTCATAATCGTCCCGTTTTGCTTTTACAAATCATATTATCTTCGATAAATTATTACTTTTTATTTTGTGTGGCACCAATAACCATCCTATTTTTTACTGCAATATCCACATTTTACCGTTGATATCATCATTACCACCAAACTGGGATTTTAATGCTGCGTTGTAGTTGTCCGTATTGGAAGAAAGTTCTGATCCTGGGTATTGAAACCTCAGTGGGATCCTTCCGCTATTACCTGTTCCGGGGCCGGTAGTAAATCCGGGTATGCCGGTTCTCCTGTACTGGTAGTAGGATTCAAGCCCGGAATGACGGAACAGGGCAAGGTATTTTTGCTGAAGCACCTGGTTTAAACCTGCGCTGTTATTACCGTTATATTTAACCAGAGGTTGATTATAATAATTTTCAAGGTCCACTTCTACGGTATAAGTATTATATGTTCCAAGGCTCGCACCCGGTTTTAGAAAATTGACCGGCATGGAGGCTTTTTGAGGGATATCATAAAATGCAAAGGAAGCCATGAGCCCGGCTTTATAATAAGATTCTGCTTCTCCCAGTTTAGCCTTGCTGATCCAACCCCTGTTGATAGCTTCGGCAATATTAAAACACATTTCAGGGTATCCTACCTGTATACCTGGCTCGCCCGTATAGCTATCATAATAACGCTTCCGGTTGATCAGTGAATACTGGCCGCTATTTGCTTTGATATACATGGCACCAATGTCTTCACCCGGATCTGCGCCCACGAACGCATTAAAAGAAGTAGGGCTGATGCCGGCGCTTACCAGCGCAGCTGCCGGCTCGCTCGTTACAAATACCCTTGGATCCTTCAATTTGGTTAACAGGCCCACATAGGTGGCCGAGGTATTCTCACGCAATGCATCAAAACCAAAAGAGCCGGGGTTTTGCGGGTAATTGTTGGTTGGGTAAATATAATTATACTGGAGGTTGTCGCTACTGCTTTCCATCAGCGGGTACCTGGAAGGGTTAGCCGTGATATCAGCAAACTGCTGCTTCACTTTTAGATCCGCATCATCCGCTTTCTTACTCAAATGAATGAGCAATCTAAGCCGGTAAGCGTTTACAACTTTTTGCCATCTGGCTAAATTGTTATCAAAGTAAATATCCCCCGCCAGCGTCAGATCATCAGCAGATATCAGTGCGGCTAATTGTGTATTGGCCGTCTCAAGCCATTCAAAAGCCTGCCTGAAAACTTCTTTCTGCGGATCATAAACGGGTGTAAGATTGATGGTGCCGAGTACTGCTTCCTTCATGGGTATATCACCTATCTGAAGGCTCATTTTTGTATAAAAATATGCCTTAAAAAAGTTGGCTAGAGCCGCATAAGGATTTTCAGCAGTGGCTCCACCGGCAATTGCCTCCTCTTCCATTTTGGTTACGTTTTTCAAGGTAGGATAGAAATTAGACCCTGCACCGAAATCGTACCGGTTATTGCCATAATAATCATAGTTCTGCAAAAAGTATTGGCTGTATTTTTCATAATCGCCTGAAGGCGCTTCATACATGGCATTCATTATCCCATTCAACAAGAGTGAAGGTGGTACATGAGTTGGTTTATTTTCATTAACGTTAAGGTCGTCAAACGATTTTTTACACGCCGGCATGATTGCCATTATCGCAAGGCCAAGAGTGATATATATTAACTTCTTCATCTGATTGCTTTTTTAATTGATTAGAATACAACATTAAAATTAAGCCCGAACCTGCGTGTAGTGGGCGATTGGAGGCCTGTGCCGCTGAGTGAATAATTGTATTGATCGAGGTCAACATCTTTAAAGCGCTTGTCTTTATAGAAATAAACCAGGTTGCGCCCCACAACAGAAACACTTACTTTGCTGATGAATGTACCCGTTAACCAACGCGAAGGCAGGTCGTAACTTATGGTCACTTCGCGAAGCTTTGCGAAAGTTTTGCTCATGAGGTTTGCTTCAGAAATATTGTAGTATTTACTAACATAATCCTGCACATGGGTAACCATGGTATTGGCGCTAAACTGCAACTCTTTATAATTTAAAATTTCACCTGTCCTGGAATCAAAATTGATCGGAACATTATTAGATACCACTACCCCCTCGCCCACATATATCCCGGGGAAATTCAAATTGCCGGCATTGTCATGATCGGCTTTCCTGGCTATGCCCAAAGCGCCTTCAACCGTTTCCATGTTACGCCCCCCCCGCATGGTTTTATTGCGAATATAATCCGTCGTAACACCGCCTACACTCCCATCAAACTGGAACCCAATAGAAAGTCCTTTCCAGTTTACTTTATTGAACACGCTCCATTGAAAATCTGAATTAAGGTGACCGACAAACCGGGAAACGGGATTAGATAAAGGCTTGCCTGCTGCATCATTAATAATTTGACCATCCGAAGTTTTCACAAATGTGCTGGCATAAAATTTATCAACCCGGTCACCTTTTTGGAAATACTTATTGTAGATCGTTTGACCGGGAGGAAGCTCATCATACCTGTCCTGGAAGGTGGAAACATTCACCAGTACATCCCAGGAAAAACCGCTTGATTTTACCGGCGTTCCCATTAAGGAAAACTCGTAACCGGTTTTCCTCGTTTTTAATGCATTTAAAAAATAATAATCATACCCGGTAGCTGTGGAAATCGGGTTCTGCAAAATCCTTGGCCCATCTATGTATTGAAAAGCTGTAGCGCTCAATCCCAGCCGGTTTTGAAGGAACTTGATATCCACCCCCTGTTCATAACTGACACGGTTAAACGTTTTTATATTGGGATCATACAGGTTGCCGGTATAGCAGCGGCAGTCTGGTTGTTATAAGGCTTACTGGTTGAGTAGGCAGACGAGAGTGAATAATCCGGCCCGCCATAAGGAGATGTGTAATTATTCCCGTAATCGAGCGGGTAATCAAACAATGAGTTCCCCGAGGGAGAGATATCAAAAGCTGAAATAGAAGTGAATGGTGCCAGGCCGACCGTAGGAGAAGTTGCATCGCCGTGAACCGTAGCATAAGAGCCCCTGATCTTCAAAAAAGAAATTACATCCGGGAGGTTGATATAATCTGAGATGACGGATGCTACAGAAAGGCTTGGATAAAAATAACTGTTGCTGTTTTGCGGAAGCGCAGAAGATCTATCAACCCGGCCCGTTACAGAGACAGTAGCGTATTTACCCAATGATGCATCGAGTGAACCATAAGCGCTCAGCACACGCATATCTGAAGCAAAGCTATTGGCCTGTACCGCATTCAGTGAATTGCTAAAACTATATACATTAGGCACATTCAGGTAGTCGGTGGAAGTAAAATTAGAGTTGTACGCAAAAGACCTGATATTACCACCTACGAGCCCGGACAGGTTAAGGAAATTTTTTACCGTATAATTATAATTCAATTGCAATTCAGTATTGTTTTCAAACAGATTGCGGTGATCTTCCCTGTAATCTCCCTGGGCCTGTTCTCGTCCATAAGGATGGGCGGAGAAAGGCATTTCCTCGGTACGAAGCAGGTTATAGGTGGACACCTGCGTACGTGCAGTGGCGTTTAAATTTTTGTCTATTTTATAATTGGCAGATACATACCCATAAATGTCATTTTTGTAATGTGCACGTTGCCATTCCTTCACCATGAACCAGGGATTGTGGTATCGCTGGTATTCGGCAAATACGGATTCAGTTCCTGTCTTCCCATCTTTCCAGATGCCTTTTATATCGGGTGCATTCACGTCCCAATCGGCACCGGTCCAGATGGCGATATTGTAGAGCAGGCTATTAGGGCCATAATCCACGTCCGGGAAATTGGGTGTATACTGCCTGTTATAATTAAGGTTGGCTTCGATCTTGATCCTGTTGGTTGGATTAAAAGTGCCGTACATATTAAAATCGGTAATATTCAGCTGGTTGTTGGGGATAATGCTTTGCTGATAAGAATGAGACAATGAAAATCGCATACTGTACGTTTCTCCTGTGGCGTTCAATGCAATATTGTTCGTGGTTTGAAAACCGGTGCGCAGGAATTTACCCATATTATTTTTTCCCCTTGCAACCCAGGGCGTAGGTTGTATGTTGCCGGTAAAATTTTGGTCCTGGCCGCCCGGGTATGTCGTAGTGTAAGTTGTATTCGGTGAGTAAGCGCCATCATACTGCGGTATTAACTGGCCTTCAAAGCGTGGGCCCCACACATCGTAATCGTTGTCGTTTTTACCACCTCCCTTGCCATCTCCAAATGCGTACAAGGCATTGGCTCCGGGCCCGTACTCGTCCTGCACCCTTGGAAAAGCCAGAAATCCTTTATCCATGGAATTGGTAGAATTTATTTCGATGGTAAATCCCTTTTTGCCGATCTTTCCTTTTTTGGTGCTGATCAAAATGGCACCGTACTGGGCACGACTTCCATAAAGCGCAGCGGCAGCCGGCCCTTTCAATATAGTATAGGATTCAATATCATCTGGGCTAATATTCCAGGTATCGGAACTAATGGGAATTCCATCCACTACATACAAGTTTATTTCATTGCCACGAAGCAATACAGTTGGCTTGCGCAATAATTCAGAAGATGGCCCTACCGAAAGACCGGCAACTTTTCCAGTAAGCCCGCTGATCGGATTTTGGTCCCGTGCCTTTACGAGGTCTTCACCTTTTACTTCCTGAACCGCGTAGCCGATCTTCTTTATTTCTTTCCTTACACCGAGAGCGGTGACTACCACATCACCCAACTGCTTGTTATCAGCAATGAGCGCTATTGTTAAAAAACTGCCAGTGGCTGAAACGGTTTGTGTTTCAAACCCGATAAAACTGACAACAAGTTTGTCACCGCTGTTTGCCTCCAGTGAAAATTCTCCGTTCGCATTAGATATCGTGCCATTCCTGGCATTTTTTAAAGTGATGTTTGCACTTTCAATTGCGGCACCATTGGTAGCATCGGTGACCTTTCCTTTTACAAGTATGCTTTGGGCCCGTAAAAAGAAAGGAAGGCAAATGATTGCCAAGGCAAATAAAAGCCTGTTAAGTGGGGCGTTAGTTTGATTCATAAACAATGTTGGTTTTGTGAATGCAAACCTAAAATCAGCGTCTTACCAAATTGTTTCTACAATGTTAAGTTAAAGATATGCGGAAGCTCAGTTACCCTGCCGTAACCTGGGAGATGTTTCAGTAAATTAATTTATCATTAAATTAAATGTACCGGTACAGATTCTCCTTGGTAAAGTATAGGCTTTTTAAACAAGTATTATCATTTTCAGGAAAAGGAAAGCGTACTTCAACTAAACAATCACCTCCTGATCAGTAATCAAAGTAATTAGTTCAGCTGGCTTAAGTATCTGGAGAGCGCAATTATATGATCGGTGTTGATATAATCGACGTTTAGCCTTATCAGTTCTTCCCATGCCCCGGGGCCATCCGGGCATGCCCAGAAACGTATCGGTTTTTTTAAGAGATGTGCTTTTTTCACGAGGAGTGAAAAAACTTTTTTATCGAAGGGTGGAAGGGTATCATTTCCCTCCCAGCGGCTATAATTTTTAAAGTCGGCGCTCAGCATGGCGATCCTGCACAATGCCTCTTTGCTATAATCCCTGTCGAGTCTTCCGTCGAACCAAATATAGGCCGGGTAGGAGATGAACAAGCTATCAGCGGGCCGGTTACCCGTGATGACGATCCTTACGACGGGGTTATGGATGATCAATGGGAACTTATGTAATAATTTAACCAGCGCATCCAGTGTTGCGGTGGCATCAGTTTTTAAATCAATCACGAGCTGTAAAATTCTATTGGTATCGCTATAAACATATCCCCCGTTTTTTTCAATGGCTTTTGATAACGGAACCAGGTACATATTTTCCAGTGTGCTTGTCTTCAACAGGTATGCCGAATCATGGCTCACAAGCAACATTCACGGTAAGATGGATATCCGTTTCAATAGAACCAAACTGATTTTTATAGGCCAGGAAGAACGGTTTTTCTTGTACATAATCATTGTGTGAATGAGCATTGGCTGTAGAATATCCAGGCGTTTGAGCCCAGACCGGTAAAAGGTAAAAACAGCCGGCAATACACAACAAGGACCGGAGTAGCTTCATTTGGATTGAGACATTTATCAGCTGAATCCTTTTCATCAGATATTTTCGTTTGACCAGGGAGGTGCTTGCGGATGCTACCATACATAAGTACCTACGGCACCGGCTGGCAAGGTGGTTGTTACCCATTTATTTTTATAGCGGATATTAAATGTTTCCGGGGCAGCTCCGTCATTTTCTACGATAAGCACTTTTTTACCCGCAGGTGTTTTAAACGCTACATTTTGTAAGGTGCTGGTTAAATTACTGCTGATACGAACAGATCCGGCCGGAACAAATTTGGATGCATGTGCTATAATATAATAAGCTACATTCCTTGTTACTTCAGTACCGATAGTGAGTGCACCTTTGCACTCGGAACAACCACCTGGTGTATGCGGACCAAAAGATGGATCATTGGCCAGGTTCCATTCAAGCGCGGTTTTGCTCCAGTTTCGCATTGCACCAACGATCACATTTTTAAGATGCCATTTAAGGTCGCCATCAAAACTTCCCGTTGAACTCGTCCATTGTTCGGTAAAATAAATATTCCTGGCAGGGTATGCATCGTGCACCTGTGATAAAGCACTGATATTTCCTGCATACAAATGAAAGGCTGATCCATCAACAAATGCGTTGGCGGCAGGGTCACCCAAAACGGCAAGGGGATAATCTGCCCTGTCACAATTATGGTCATAAGCGATGATCTTTGTTGTAAGGGCAGCCGCCTGGAAAGCCGGGCCGAGGTTAGCTTTTATAAAATCCCGCTGCTGTTCCGCCGGCATGAGCATGCTTGGATTATTGTTAGGGTTCAGGGGTTCATTCTGTGGGGTGATGGCATCAATGATAATTCCTTCTGCTTTCATCTGCTGGATATATTTCACAAGATACTTTGCATAGGCATCATAATACTGAGGCCGCAAACTTCCGCCGATGGTACTGCCATTATCCTTCATCCATACCGGGGGGCTCCAGGGAGTGGCCATGATCCTGATGGCAGGATTGATGGCAATAATTTGCTTTAATAACGGAATGAGGTCTGTTTTATCGGGTGCAAGATTAAAATTTGCAAGCGTAAGATCGGTCTGCCCCACAGGCATATCATCGTAACTGAATACGGTACTATTCAGATCAGAAGCACCAATACTGATACGCAGGTAACTGATTCCGATGGAGGTAGCTGCGGTACCAAATAACTCATTCAGGAGGTCTGATTTTGCGGTAGCGCTTAACCCGTTGATAACTGCCGCGCTTCCGCCGGTGAGGGTATAGCCAAAGCCATCTATTGTTTGATATGCCAGTGACGAATCAACGTCAATGAATGAATTATTACTGGCTACTGTCCCGAAGGAAAGCACGGTGGATTGTTTAGCCAGCTTTACAGATTGATCACCAAGCGTAAGCCAGGATTCTACGTCATTCTCGTAAGAGTTTACGGGTACGATGACAGGTGGTATAACCGGCCCTGCCCCCGACGGATTTTTACCACAGGAAAATAAAATGGTTATAAAACAACCAATGATAACACTGATCACTTTCTTTTTATGAAACATAACATCAATTTGTTTTTAGGAATGGTCAATTGAAATCTGTAAATATTTAGAATACAATTTGAGTTCACTTTATAATAATTTAAATTCCGCTTCTTTAGTATCACGGCTATTGCCTCCAATGAATATCTTAAAATCGCCTGGCTCCGCCACATACTTCAGGTCGTAATTATAAAACTTCAGATCTTTTACAGCAATAGGGAAACTGACCTGCCTGGATTCGCCCGCATTTAATTCGATCTTTTGAAATCCTTTCAATTCCTTCACGGGCCTTGTGCTGCTACCTACCACATCGCGGATGTATAATTGCACGACTTCTTTCCCGGGGACGGTCCCCTTGTTTGTTACGGTAACCGTAGCCGTTAGTGACCCGGTTGACCTGATGGAAGGCCGGCTAAGGACGATCTCGCTATAGGTAAAACTGGAATAACTCAGCCCGTAACCAAAAGGATATAAAGGTTCATTAGAAACATCCAGATAATTGGAGCGGAATTTTTGAAACCATTTTCCTTCAGCAAGCGGCCGGCCTGTATTTTTATGGTTGTAGTAGATCGGCACCTGTCCAACATTCTGGGGAAAAGTGGTACTCAGTTTGCCGGACGGATTAACAGCGCCGAATAGTACATCCGCAATAGCGCTTCCTGCTTCAGAACCACCGAACCATACATTTAAGATGGCGGACACATTTTCATGCTCCCATTTTAATGCAAGTGGCCTTCCCGTAAAAAGCACGAGTACAACCGGCTTCCCTGTTTTCACCAAAGCCATCAACAGGTCTTTTTGTGACTGCGGAATTTCAATATTGGTACGGCTGCTGCTTTCGCCCGTCATCTCTGCCGATTCGCCCAACGCGGCTACAACCACATCGCTTTGATTGGCTATGGCAACGGCTTCGTCAATTATCTGCTGTGCGGGGCGGCCATCGCGCTTAAATGCTTTTCCAAACATTCCCGCCCTTTCTTCAAAGGCACTATCTGCATCCAGGTTTGCGCCTTTAGCAAAAAGAATTTTGGCGTCATCCCCTATGGCTGCCTTCAAACCCGCCAAAACAGTAATGGGTTTTGAAAAATCGGCCGCTACACTCCAGGTACCCGGCATATTCTCTTTTGCGTCCGCCAAAGGCCCTATTAATGCAATGGTTCCTGCCTTTTTCAGTGGCAAGGTGTTATTACTGTTCTTTAATAAAACAAAACTCTGCGCGGCGATTTCCCTTGCAGTTTTGCGGCTGGCATCGGTAAACATATCTGTCCTGGCCCTGTTTGTATCACAATAACGGTATGGATCTTCAAACAGTCCGAGTTTATATTTTGCCTCCAGTATCAGCCTGCATGCAGCATTGATGCGTGCCACTGATACCTTGCCTTCCTGTATGGATTTTTTCAAGGTGGTTAAAAATCCTTCGCCTACCATGTCCATTTCGATGCCGGCATTCAATGCGCGGGCCGACACTTCCTGCAGGTCGCCGATCCCATGGTCGACCATCTCATTGGTTCCGGTATAGTCTGTTACTACAAATCCTTTAAATCCCCATTGCCTGCGAAGCACATCCGTCATCAGAAATTTATTGGCAGTTGCCGGGATACCATCTACTTCATTGAACGAAGCCATTACCGAGCCGGCTCCTGCATCCAGTGCGGCTTTGTAAGGAGGTAAGTATTCATTGTACATTCGCACGCGGCTCATATCCGTGGTGTTGTAATCCCGGCCACCTTCAGCGGCACCATACAGGGCATAATGCTTTACACAGGCCATGATATTATTTTTTTTGAATGCACCGGTTCCCTGGTAACCTTTTACCATAGCCATGGCGATCTGCGAACCAAGGTATGCATCTTCACCGGAGCCCTCTGCAATGCGGCCCCAGCGAGGATCACGAGCAATGTCTACCATGGGGCTAAAGGTCCAGTTGATACCATCGGCACTCGCTTCCATAGCGGCGATCTGTGCGCTTCTTTCTATCGCTTTCATATCCCAGGTACAGGATAAGCCCAGGGGTATGGGGAATACCGTTTCATAGCCATGAATTACATCCATTCCAAATATCAGGGGAATTTTAAGGCGGCTTTCTTCCACTGCTACTTTTTGAACGGCAAGAATCTTTTCAACTGTTTTGATGTTAAAAAGGCCGCCAACTTTTCCTTCCCGTATTTTTTTACCAATGTCGGAATTAGATGCCTGCCCCGTAACGATATCACCTGACCCGGGCAAATTGAGCTGCCCGATCTTTTCATCCAAAGTCATTTTATTCATAAGGGCATCAATGAAAGGTTTCATTTTTCCGGGAGAGCTCTGTGCATGAACAGGTACAGCTAATATTAAAATAAAGACAGCGATCGTTAGAGTTCTTTTCATGTAATTATATTTAATTTTTTATTGCATTATATCTTCGTGGCTACGTTGGCGTTAGTATCGTTAATTACTTTTTAATTTTCTCTTTCTTGGCAACTGCCGCAGGCCTGGCCGACCTTGTGGGCAACAGGTAAGGCGCAATTGCCTTCTGCCATATAACATAGCCCTTAGCATTCATGTGAAGGTTATCGCCGATAAAAATATCTTTCATAACCGTTCCGTCCTTATTGAACATCTTATGATAGACATCTATAAAAGCAGTGCGCTTCTTTGCCTTTAAATAATTTTTTATCAATGAATTTCCTTTCACCATTTCCGGCCAAAACTTTTCCCGGCTAGGACTTGGTTTCATTGAAACGTAGGCAATATGCACCTGCGGCAGGCTGCTCCTTATTAATTGATATAATTGTTTGAACCGGTTAAAAACGATTTGGCCCGTTATGCTGTCAGAAGAGGCCATATCGTTCTCGCCGCAGTAAACCAGTATCTGTACAGGCTGGTATGGGATGATAATTTCGTCCGCATATCGTATTAAATGCGGTAAGGAGGAACCGCCGAATCCACGGTTGATAATTATATGGCCGGGAAAATAATCCTGCACGTCCACCCACTTTGTGAAGGAGGAACTTCCTGTAAAAAGGATAGCTTGTTTTGGTGGGAAACCGGCGCTGTCATGCTGCTTAAAATTTTGTATGTCGCGCCAGAAAGGTGCGAGGGTATCCTGTGCCTGCACATTAAGTAAAATCAACAGGAAAATAAAAAGGGTGGTTATTTTTCTTGCCATGATTTGCGATTAATCGTTTGAAATAAAATGTTGCTGATTTCCAATGTTTGAACCGGCCTCATCCCAGCGCCACTTCTAAACAGAGAAGCGAAAACCATGGAGACCGGGTGCCCGCTGATCAATTTCTTACCTATTTTTATCTTGGTAAAGACAATACTAATCAACCTTTATAATTTCACCCGTGTCACTAACCCCGTTTTCATTGACGGCTTCAATCCTGAAAAAATAGGGCATTTTGCTGTCCATCACTTTGAACCAATATTCATTAACATCATGCACCATTACTGAATTATATAATTTTCCCGGATCGGTGCCATAATAAATATTATAGGCAAAGGCATTATCTACAGGGCTCCATTTTATATAGGCGCTTCGTTTATCCTTTTCCGTGCGCAATATAAAAAACTGCTTTACCGTTGCGGGTTTGGGGCCATTTCCATTACCGAACACCCGCAGGCCGCTGATGGCAAATTTTCCGGTGGGCATGTGTACGTTTTCCAGTTTAAGGTACCGGGCGGATACCGGCTTTTCCAATTCGATATAGTCATGCGGAACGTCGGTCTTATTGTTGCTTTTATCGGCTAACAGTTCCCATTTTTTTCCATCGGCAGAATGATACAACTTATATTGGTGCCAGGTGCCGGATGACTTGCCCAGGAATGAACTGTCTACATCCTGGTCTGCATAATTGATCTGTATAGCATTAATCGTGCTCATGTTTCCGAGATCGGTCTGTATGAATTCGCCTTTACCAGCTGAGGCTGCACTCCAGTAGGATTTAACATTTTCGTCCACGGCATTATTGGCATTATACGTGCCAAGCGTGGAGGAAACCCTTACCGGCTTTTTGTAATTAAGCAACATCCATTCGGGCCGTAAATTTTTGAAAGTGTGGGCGCTTCCGGAGGCGGAGGTGCCTGTTTTATGGGCATCAGGTGAAGCCGGGAGAAAATGCGGGTAATCGCCGAAGGCAGTATTGCACCACATCACACCATCTTTATCAAACCCCGCCGGCCATATACCAAGCCTTCTTTCAAAGGTGTTTTTAACTGAGATGATCATGGTACTAACATGCCAGTAGTTATTATACACATCCTGGAAAGTGGCTCCATGGCCAGCGCCGCGAATAAAGCCTCCGAGCTTAAAACTAAGCGGGTCGCTCATGGTTTTGAACGGCCCCAAAGGACTATCTCCTACTATTAACCCGTCTGCGTAACCACTGAATTCTGTACCAGGCGCACCGTATTGCAGGTAATATTTGCTTTTATACTTGGTCATATGGCTTCCTTCTATAAATGCGTCGAGGAAGGTATCGTCCATGTATTCCCCAAAGCGTTGCCAGCCATAGCGCCAGCTTTCCAACAGGTACATTTCTTTCCGCGTTCCTTTCGGCTGAAAGGTTTTCCTGTCGAGTTCTATGCCATACATAGGAAACTTGTTGCTGCTTCCATTATACATATACAGCCTGCCATCATCATCGGTAAAAAAACTTGGGTCCCACCCGCCGATATCAAATGAGTCGACCAACGGTTTCCATTGATTTGATTTTGGATCGGTACTCATCCAGATAGTGAAATTATTGGTATAGGTAGAGCCAAAAACGATCATCGTGTCCCCAATGATACCCACGGCAGGGGCGCACAATTCATCGTACCCGGCATTCCAGGGGCGAAGGAATTTTTTTGAGATGAACTTCCAGGTGAGCATATCACTGCTCCACCAATAGCCCCACTGGTTGGTGCTGAATAAATAATAATCCCCTTTGTACGTAACAATAACAGGGTCGGCGGTGGCGCGGTGCCTGCCCCATTCGCTGAAATTTGGAATCGGCGTATAGCCGTAGTCGATATTAAGGGGGTTGCAATAGGTTTGCTGTTTGTATTGCGCGTTTACAGCCTGCGCATAGAGCAATAGGCAGAGGCTCAAAGAGAGCCAGTACTTTGAACGCAATGCGTCTAAAAATAAATCATAGCGCAGGCCCGGGGTGACTGCTTTGCAGAAAATTCTTTCTATCATGATGCATTTAATAAAAACGGTTATTATTTCTGGTTTTGAAGATCAACTGGTCAATACTCCATTTTACCGGCCCGGTGAAAAAAAACATCAAGGCGAGCATCGCGAATAAGAACGGGTTCTGGTCCTCGTAATAAAATTTGCCGTTGCCAATTTTAAAACAGATCACTAACATGGTAATGGCCATAAATGAGGCGGCGATGCGGGTAAATAATCCAAGTACAAAGAGTATTCCCGATAGCAACTCAAGCGCCTTTCCCAGGTAAGCCATGAAAACAGGGGCGGGCAAGGATTTGATAACATCCCATTTCATGTATTCAGTCATTTTATTATTATCAAAAACTTCCCAGCCATGGTATATCATCAAGAGGCCCGTAATGATACGCAGCGTCCCCAGGCCATTTCGCTGCCAGAGCGGCTGAGGTGATAAAAATGTATTACTCATTTTTTTGTGGCTTTAAAGATTTATCCAAATGCCCAGTGGCCTAAAGAACAAACAATTTTTTATTAGTTTTAAACTTCCCAGGTGTAGCAAGCGAATGATCAATTAAATAAAATTACTGGAGTAAGTCCTCACCCAAGGCCCACTCCAAAAGAGCAGAGTCAGCTTCCTGAGCGGCGTAGCCTGTTACAAATCCGCCTCTTGTTTACCAGGCAATAGCGGTTTAATAACCTTCTCTGAGACGCTACCTATTTTCATCTCCCCTACGGCATAGTTTACTGCCCTTGCCGTAAATGCCATGTACAAAATAGACGGGCTTTGATTGCCGGTGCTGGTCATGCAGGCGCCATCCGTTACAAAAACATTTTTGCAGGCATGCAATTGGTTCCATTCATTCAGCATGGAAGTTTTGGGATCCTTGCCCATACGCACCCCGCCCATTTCGTGGATATCAAGGCCCGGGGGCTGGTGGCTGTCATTGGTCCGGATATTTTTTATACCGGCGGCTTCCATCATCAGTTGCCCCTGTTCGAGAAAATCTGCGACCATCTTATCATCATTTTCATCATAGCCAACGGAAGTAACAAGTAACGGGATGCCCCACTGGTCTTTTTTATCCTTGCTTAACCGTACATGGTTGGTTTCTTTGGCAATGGTTTCCCCCTGCATGTACATATATACGGTCCAGTTTCCAGGCTCACAGAGCGCATCTTTGAAACCCGCGCCGATCGTGGGCTCTATGCCCCGCTCACTCAAACGTTCCCGGGAGGCTCCGGAATATACCGTATAACCTCCGTAAAAGCCGGTATCTCTTTTCTCTACATTTCTATAATTGGCTATGATGCATTCAACCGGCTTCGCCGATGAATAATATTTATCCCGGAACCCATCCACATCGCCGCCTATAAAACCCCGGTAATTGTGAAAACAAATAAATTTCCCCAGCACATTGCTATCATTGCCCAAGCCATTGGGGAAGCGATTGGAAACAGAATTCAGCAGGATTAAATTGGTGTTTAAGGCGGAGGCATTCAGAAAAATTATCCTGGCAAAATAATCCGTTACTTCTTTTGTGTTTGTATCTATCACCCTGACACCAGTAGCTTTTCCCTTTTTTTCATCATAGATTATGGAATGTACCACCGAGAATGGCCGGATGGTAAGGTTGCCTGTTTTTTTTGCCCAGGGCAATGTACTTGAAACGGAACTAAAGTAGCCCCCTAACGGACACCCACGCATACATAAGTTTCTGTTCATGCATTGACCGCGTCCCTGGTCGAGATGGATCTGCGTGGGTTCGGAAATATGCGCCCATCTACCTGAAACATAGTGCCGGTTAAATTTCTCTTTTATAACTTTTTGCAGGTGTAATTCAACTACATTTAATTCATAAGCCGTTAAAAATTCGCCATCCGGCATGGAAGGTATGCCATCCCTGCTACCGCAAACGCCGATAAATTTTTCTACATGGCTGTACCAGGAGGCTATGTCGTCGTAACCGATGGGCCATGGATAGCCATACCCATCCCTGCCCGGACTAGAAAAATCAAATGAGCTCCACCTTGCACAGGCCCTTCCCCAGGTTAGGGACTTTCCTCCTACCTGGTAACCGCGAATCCAGTCGAAAGGCTTTTCCTGAACATAAGGATGATCACTGTCTTTTATAAAAAAATGCGCCGTGTCTTCACCAAAACCAGAAGACCTGGAAATTAAAGGGTTTTCTTCTTTATAGGCTGCTGTGATAGACCCGCGGTGGCGCAATTCCCATGGCGACAGGTTCGCGGTCGGATAATCTTTTATGTGTTCGACATCCCTTCCCCGCTCCAGCACGAGTGTTTTCATTCCCTTTTCACACAACTCCTTTGCGGCCCATCCACCACTGATGCCGCTGCCTATCACAATGGCATCGAAGGTGTTTTGTTCTTTTCCTTTTACATTGATGTTTATGTTGGCAGTATCAGGCATAATTAGATTTTAAAATAATACATAAGTTACCTTAACCCTTTCTTAAGATAGGGCCCTTTACCTTGTGAACATTGGCTATTTCACGAGAGGATTTGCTTGTTATTTAGTTTCTTCTGCTCAACTATTAATAATCGAATCTTTCTCCTCCCCTTAAAATTTTAAATGGCTGGTTAATTTTTTTCGCAGCTTCTATAAAATCCCTTACATCGGCTGTATTAAATGTAAACAGGTCGTAATGACAGGGGATCAAGACTTTTGCGTTGATTGCTTTTGCTAATTCCGCGGCTTCCTTACAACCGAGGTTGCCGGCTACCTTTCTTGCGGGATCGTTGCCATTGATCGGAAGCAGCGCCAGGTCGATATCAAAGGGTTTCAGCTGGTCAACCAATTCATCAAACCACAGCGTATCGCCACTATGATAAATTTTAAAGTTTCGCCATTCGAGTACATACCCCATGTATTTGCAATTGCCATTTTCATCCCTCTCAATATCATTGTGCTTCGCCGGTATGCCATGAAAGGTAACACCATCGAGCGTTGCAGACATCCCATCATTTAATCCAATTGGATAATCCCTTGCGCATTTTACCCGCTCCGCAACAAAATTCCTGTTTGCTTCAGGGATGATAAACTGTATCCCGGGATTATTTTTTAATACCGGTACCAAGGTTTCGGCATCCAAATGATCGGTGTGGTTATGGCTCGATGTTACAATCGAAATATCTTTCAGTAAACCCGGATCTACCACAAGTTCACTCATCCTTGTATGCGGCTTGTCTGTGGCCGCATATTTATTTGACAGGGAATCGGAGAGGTACGGATCGAGTAAAATCCTTTTACCGTTCAATTGCAATAAAAAACCACTTTGCCCCAACCACCATAAATGTAACGGCGTGTTCTCATTTCTCATTAAATCCATTTCCGCCACCAATGCTTCATTTTTTAATATGGCCTTGATGAGGCTCATAAACTTTCCCTGACTTTTTTCGCTCCTTTTACCATGTTGATAAGTTTTTGTCTTGATGCCCACCGGGCAGTCTGGCTTAAACCACAATCCGGGGCCACCGATAACTTCTCCGCAGGAATATATTGCAGGCAGCGATTGATCCGCTCCACTACATCATCTACTGTTTCGATATAATAATTCTTTACATCAATGATCCCCACTGCCACCTTCATCTTTTCAGCGAATGGTTTTAATAATTCTATCTCGGCAAATTCGCGGTTTGCCATTTCAATATGAATTTCATCTATTGTCAGATCTAAAAAATCAGGCAGCATGGGCTTTATGCTCCTGTAACCTACCGGGCGGCCCTTGAAATTTCCGAAACATAAATGTGTGCTCAGATTACATTTGCCAACAATGGGTTTCTTCTTTGTATGCATAACAACTCATCGACGGCTCATCCACCGTAATTTCCGTGCAACCTGCTGCCACCAGGGATTCCAGCTCTTTGCTGATAATCGGTAATAATGCTTCGGTAATCTCATAACGGTCCCTGTATGTATCATTGGGCAGCAGCCTGCCGCTTAAGGTATAGGGCCCAGGCACACTTGTTTTGAGGATGGGCCCGGCAGGCGCTAATTTTTTTATTGTACCGAGGCCGTCCGGAGCAACCAGTTCACCAACAATATTATTCTTCCCACGCTGGTCGTGAGCGGCAGGGCCAAATTTTCTTGTCTCCGTTTCGTTGTTCGCAATACCTTTTATATAACCGTAAAAAGATAAATTGAAATCCAGCCGCGTTTGTTCTCCATCGGTAATGACATCAAGGCCGGCGGCAGTTTGATCATGAATAGCAGCAATGACGGCATCCTCAATCATTTCTTCCATATCCGCCCTGCCAAACTTATCTAAGTTTTGCGAAGCAAATTCCAGCCATCCCGGAAATGGATAGCTCCCTACTACTGTTGTTCGAACCGGAATTGACTGCATACTTTTAAAGGAGTTTATTTGTTAATAATAATTTTCAATTAATAAATTTTGCAGGCACGTTTTAGAATCGTTTTTTGCAAGTCTGCGACATTTTTTAATATTATCGCCCTGATTAATCATGTTTAACCGACTAAGGACATAAGCGGGCTACCCGCCTGGCATGTTCCTCTATAAGCGCCTTCAAATAAAATTTTTGCCTTTTCATCGCCCACTATTGAAGATGCTGTTTGCCAAATAAATGGACTACCCTGCCGGCAAGTATGCTGCAGACCACCTTTCCGCCTGCCTGTTCTGTTCCTGCTGTGCCTGTACTTTCTCCATTATCTCCGTGCACTTAATCCCCC